>NZ_JAAKZW010000250.1 GCF_011044995.1 Streptomyces mesophilus
ACGGACGCTTCCTTTGTACTCACCCTCTCGGGCTTTCCTCCGGGCTTCCCTTCGGTGTTTCCGACTCTATCAGACTCTTTCGGGCCCGATTCCCAGTCGGACTGGGATTTCGCTTTCCGGGGTTTCCACTTTTCGGCGGTTTCCCTTTCCGGCGAGACCGACTTTATCAGAGTTTCTCGACCGGTCTGACCGGCCTTGGATTCTGATGAATCGGAGAGGCTTCGTGAGGAATGAATTTCCTGCGAAGCACGTAGAGATGAAGCTCTGCCGCCGAACCTGACCGGTTCCAGGCAACTGTTCGAATCTACCTCCCCCGTCCAGCCGTGTCAACGACTTTCTTGGGGCGGAGAGGACAGTAGCAGGTCAGGCGGGTTGAACGCACATCACGCGGCGATCGGCACGGAGGCGCTCTGTTCGGGCTCCGCCACGTCTCCGCGCTCGCCGGCGCGGACCGCGCGGCCGCCCACCACGTACACGTAGAGAAGAAAGGCGAGTTCGGCGACGACGCCGATGGTGATGCGGGCCCACGTGGGAAGGCCGGACGGGGTGACGAAGCCTTCGATGACGCCGGAGATGAAAAGGATGAGGGCCAGGCCGATGGCCATGCCCAAGGCGGCGCGGCCCTCTTCGGCGAGGGCTGTGCGGCGGGTGCGCGGGCCCGGGTCGATGAGTGTCCAGCCGAGGCGCAGGCCGGTACCGGCCGCGACGAAGACGGCTGTCAGCTCCAGGAGACCGTGGGGCAGGACCAGGCCGAGGAACGTGTCGAGGCGCCCTGCGGAGGACATCAGGCCGATGCCCACGCCCAGGTTGAGCATGTTGAGGAACAGGATCCAGATCACCGGGAAGCAGAGGAAGGCGCCCAGGACCAGGCACATCGCGGCGGCCTGGGCGTTGTTCGTCCAGACCTGGGCGGCGAAGGACGCGGCGGGGTGGCTGGAGTAGTACGTCTCGTAGTCGCCGCCGGGGCGGGTGAGCTGACGGAGTTCCTCGGGGGCGGCGATCGCGGACTGGACTTCGGGGTGGGTGGCGATCCACCAGCCGATCAGTGCGGCGACCAAGGTGGAGAGCAGAGCTGTGGGTACCCACCAGTGGCGGGTGCGGTACATCGCGGCGGGGAAGCCGTTGCCGAGGAAGCCCGTGACGTCGCGCCATGAAGCGCGGCGGGTACCGGTGACCGCGCTGCGGGCGCGGGCCACGAGCTGGCTGAGGCGGCCGGTCAGCTGAGGGTCGGGAGCGCTGGACTGGATCAGCGAGAGATGGGTGGCGGTGCGCTGATACAGCGCGACGAGCTCGTCCGCTTCTGCTCCGTTGAGCCGGCGTCGGCGGCTCAGGAGCGCGTCCAGGCGGTCCCATTCGGCACGGTGTGCGGTGACGAAGACGTCCAGGTCCATCCTGCGGCTGCTCCCCTTGCTGCGGCGCGATGTGCCCTCAGCTTGGCAGACTGTCCGGTCCAGGGGCAGTGCGGGGAAGGGCGGGACACGTGAGTGAGCTGGTGACCGGGGAGGCGGTGGCGCTCGAATTGCGCGCCGCGCGGCTGCCGAGCCGGGCCTTGGCGGTGATGATCGACCTGGCTGCGGCCTTCGGTGTGTACATCGCCGTGTCCGTGGCGCTGTTCGCCGCTGCCGGCTCCCTCGACGGCGCGGCGCAGGCGGCGATCTCGGTGGCCACGTTCGTGCTGGTCCTTGTGGGCGGGCCGATCGCGGTGGAGACGCTGAGCCATGGGCGTTCGCTGGGGAAGCTCGCCTGCGGGCTTCGCGTCGTACGCGATGACGGCGGGCCCATCCGCTTCCGGCACGCGCTGGTGCGCGGGGCGATGGGGGTGATCGAGATCCTCGGGACGGCCGGGGTCGTGGCCTGTATCGCCTCGCTGGTGTCGGCGCGTGGGCGGCGGCTCGGGGACGTGTTCGCGGGGACTCTTGTCGTACGGGAGCGGATCCCTGTGGCCCGTACCGCCTATGTGCCGCCGCCTCCGCCCTGGCTCATGGGGCGTTTCGCCGAGCTGGATCTGTCCGGCGTACCCGATGGGCTGTGGCTGGCGATCCGGCAGTACCTGACGCGGATGGGGCAGCTGGATCCGCAGGTGGGGTGGTCGATGGCGGGCCGGCTCGCGGCGGATCTCGCGGCTTGTACGGGGGCGGCGGCGCCACAAGAGGTGCCGCCTGCCGCTTATCTGGCGGCTGTGGTGCACGAGCGGCAGGCTCGGGATGCGCGGAAGGCGTTCGGGGCGATGCCGGGGTACGGAGTTTCCGGGGCTACGGGGTACGGAGCTCCCGGGGCCGTGCCGGGGTACGGAGCTCCCGGAGCTGTGCCGGCCGGTTCTCAGGTGCCGGGCGGTGCCGGTCACGTGCCGTCGGGGGCCTTCGCTCCCCCTTCCGGGCAGCCCACCTACCAGCCGGCTCAGCCCTCCTACCGGCCCTCCGCCGCCGAGCCGCCGGGTGCCGCGCCCCAGGACGTGCCGCCCAAGACCGGTTTCGCTCCGCCTGCTTGAGCGGGTGTGGGCTCGTTGCCCTCGTAACGCCCTTGCCCGAGAGCGGACTTACGGGAACACCGACGGCGGTGACTCCAGGTCTTCGAGCTCGATGCCGGGCGCTGCGAGCACCACGTCCCCGGCGATATGCACGGTGTGCTGCTCCCCCGTGTCCAGTTCGCTGACCTGGTATTCGTCCACGGCCAGCGGCCCGTTGTCAGTGGCGTGTGTTTCGCTTTTCAGCAGTGACCAGGACTGGTCGAGGGTGCGCGGGGCGAGCACGGGGTCGGTGAGGCGGACGAGGCGGACGCGCTTCGAGGGGGAGTCGGGGGTGAGCCGCAGCAATCGGGCTGTGGCGATCAGGAACGCGGGTGAGGCGCCGCTGAAGGCATGGGCCCGGACATTGCCTTCGGTGGCGTGTTCGCCGGTGGGATCGGTGCGCACCCAGGTCACGCCGTCGATGGCGGCGCCGCGCACCTGCCAGTCACTGGCGTGGAGTTCCATGCGGATCGGGCGGCCCAGCTCGTCGAGGGCCAGGTCGACGGAGCCGGTGAAGTCGCCGGAGGGGGAGGTCAGTTGGGAGACGTAGCGCCAGCCGGAAGGGCCGGGGGCGCAGTGGAAGTGCTCTTCACCGAGGGGGGTGTGATCGTGCGGATCATGGAGCGAATAACGGCCGCGGGGCATGAGGTCGGGTCCTTGCTGGGTCCTGTGCGGGCCGTGACCGGGCCCGCACGCGGGCAGGCCCCCGCCTGAGGGGCGAGGGCCTGCCTTGCGCCAAGTGCTCCGCCGGTGACGGCTGTTGACGTCGACCGATGACAGCTGTTCCTGCCGATCGGTGACGGCTTTCGCCGCGGGCGGCCTGCCGGCTGTACGTCTTTGTCCTGCTCGCAGGGGCGTACGGGGCGACAGGCACCCGGGCGGTACGGGCCGTCGGTGGCGGGATCAGTAGCGGTAGTGGTCCGACTTGTACGGGCCCTCGACCTTGACGCCGATGTAGTCGGCCTGCTCCTGGCGCAGTTCGGTGAGCTTCACACCGAGCGCGTCCAGGTGGAGGCGGGCGACCTTCTCGTCGAGGTGCTTGGGGAGCACGTACACGTCGGTCGGGTACTGCTCGGGCTTCGTGAACAGCTCGATCTGGGCCAGGGTCTGGTCCGCGAACGAGTTGGACATCACGAAGGACGGGTGGCCGGTCGCGTTGCCCAGGTTCAGCAGGCGGCCCTCGGACAGCACGATGAGGACCTTGCCGTCGGGGAACTTCCAGGTGTGGACCTGCGGCTTGACCTCGTCCTTGACGATGCCCGGGATCTGCGCGAGGCCGGCCATGTCGATCTCGTTGTCGAAGTGGCCGATGTTCCCGACGATCGCCTGGTGCTTCATCTTGGCCATGTCGGAGGCCATGATGATGTCCTTGTTGCCGGTCGTCGTGATGAAGATGTCGGCCTTGTCGACGACCTCGTCGAGCGTGGTCACCTGGTAGCCGTCCATCGCCGCCTGCAGCGCGCAGATCGGGTCGATCTCGGTGACGATGACGCGGGCGCCCTGGCCGCGCAGCGACTCCGCGCAGCCCTTGCCCACGTCGCCGTAGCCGCAGACGACCGCGGTCTTGCCGCCGATGAGGACGTCGGTGGCGCGGTTGATGCCGTCGATCAGCGAGTGGCGGCAACCGTACTTGTTGTCGAACTTCGACTTGGTCACGGCGTCGTTGACGTTGATGGCCGGGAACAGCAGCGTGCCGTCACGGTGCATCTCGTACAGACGGTGCACACCGGTCGTGGTCTCCTCGGTCACGCCGCGGATCTCGGAGGCGAGCTTCGTCCACTTGTCGGAACCCTCGGTGATGGTGCGGTTGAGGAGCTGCAGGATGACGCGGTGCTCGTCGTTCTCGGCGGTGTCGACCGAGGGGACCTTGCCGGCCTTCTCGTACTCGACGCCCTTGTGGACGAGGAGGGTGGCGTCGCCGCCGTCGTCGAGGATCATGTTCGGGCCGCCGGTGGGGGTGCCGGGCCAGGTCAGCGCCTGCTCGGTGCACCACCAGTACTCCTCGAGCGTCTCGCCCTTCCAGGCGAAGACCGGGACGCCCTGGGGGCTGTCCGGCGTGCCGTTCGGGCCGACGGCGATGGCCGCGGCGGCGTGGTCCTGCGTGGAGAAGATGTTGCAGGACACCCAGCGGACCTCGGCGCCCAGGGCGACCAGGGTCTCGATGAGCACGGCGGTCTGCACGGTCATGTGCAGGGAGCCCATGATGCGGGCGCCGGCCAGCGGCTGCGTGGCGGCGAACTCCTTGCGGATCGACATCAGGCCGGGCATCTCGTGCTCGGCGAGGGTGATCTCCTTGCGGCCGAACTCGGCCAGCGAGAGGTCGGCGACCTTGAAGTCCTGTCCATTGACAAGAGTGGTCATGTGAGGCTGCTCCCAGATCGGAGACGGTTTGCGGGCATGGAGCGGCTGCGGCGCGGGCACACGACGCGCAGGCGCAACACCAGCCCGCGCAGGCACACAGGGGTGCACCCGGTAGCTCGCAGCGCAGTCCGTCGGAGGCCCTCTCTCCCTCGGACGGCCCAATCCCGGCCCCGCCCGACCGCCATCAGCAGCGACGTCTGTCAGGTCACGAATCTACACCGATCGGCCCAGCGGGCAGTAGCCCGCCCCCGGCACGTAGCCTCGTGGGCTGCAGGGCCCGGAAGGCTTGTTGGGGGCAGGCCTTCTAGACTTTTGCGCATAGACCTGGCTATAGGGTCACAGACCGCCTGTAGCAGGATGCGGTAGGCCGAAAGCCGCACCCCGGTGCGGTGCCGACGAACGCTCGAGGAGATATACGTGACCAGTCCAGCGCAACCCCCCGCAGGCGTGGGGCCCGATGGGCGGAAGCTCAAGCTGCTCGCGGTCACCGCGTGCCCGACCGGTATCGCTCACACGTATATGGCGGCCGAGAAGCTGCAGCAGGCTGCCGAGGGTCTCGGCGTCGACATCAAGGTGGAGACTCAGGGCTCGATCGGTGCCGAGAACGTACTCACTGACAACGATGTCAGAGACGCGGACGGCATCATCATCGCAGCCGACAAGGAGGTCGACCTCGACCGCTTCGCCGGCAAGAAGCTCCTGACGGTCCCGGTCGCGGACGGTATCCACCGTCCCGAGCAGCTGATCGCCGAGGTCCAGAACGCCAAGGTCTACTCGGGCGGGGGTTCCGGCGGTGGCGCGGCGGGCGGTTCCGGCGGCGGCGGTGCGGGCGGCGGCAAGGAGCGGAGCCTCGCGTACAAGGCACTGATGAACGGTGTCTCGTACATGATCCCGTTCGTCGTGGTGGGTGGTCTGCTGCTTGCGGTCTCGCTGTCGCTGGGCGGGCACGCGGACGCCAAGGGCGGCCTCGTGGTTCCCGAGGGCACCTTCTGGTTCTACGTACAGAAGCTCGGCGAGACCGGCTTCAAGCTGATGCTGCCGATCTTCTCCGGCTACATCGCGTACGCACTCGCGGACCGGCCCGCCCTGGTGCCCGGCATGATCGGCGGATTCCTCGCCGCCGACGCCACCACCATCTACGGGGCCGATGCGAACGCGGGCTTCCTCGGTGCCATCGTCACCGGTTTCATGGCCGGTTACCTGGTCCTGTGGATCAAGAAGGTCAAGGTCCCGAAGGTCGTCGCGCCGATCATGCCGATCATCGTCATCCCGATCATCTCGACGCTGATCGTCGGCCTGCTGTACATCTACTTGATCGGCCAGCCCGTCTCCTGGCTGTTCACGCAGCTGCAGGACTGGCTGAACGGCATGACCGGCTCCAGCGCGATCGTGCTCGGCGCCATCATCGGTCTCATGATCGCCTTCGACATGGGCGGTCCGGTCAACAAGACGGCGTTCCTCGTGGCCGTGGGTCTCATCGGTACCAACAACGCCGTGATGGGTATGGCCGCGGCCGCCATCCCCGTCATGCCGCTCGGTCAGGGTCTGGCCACGCTGCTGCGCAAGAAGCTCTATTCGCAGGAGGAACAGGAGACCGGTCTCGCGGCGCTGTTCATGGGCTTCTTCGGTATCTCGGAGGGAGCGATCCCCTTCGCGGCAGCACGACCAGCCCAGGTCATCCCGGCGAACATGCTCGGTGGCGCGGTCGCCGGTGCCATCGCCGGTGTGGCGGGCGTCGAGGACTCCGTGCCGCACGGTGGTCCGATCGTCTCGCTGTTCGGCGCGATCAGCGGTGCTCTGATGTTCTTCGTCGCGATCATCGTCGGCACGCTCGTCACCGCGTTCACCACCAACGCCCTCATCGCGATCAAGGCCCGCAAGGAGGCCGGCAAGGCCGCGGAGCTCGGCGGCCCCGAGCCCGCGATGGCCGGTGTGGGCGCGGGTGCCAAGTCGGCCGGTACCGCCACCGCCGCCGCCGCGGCCGCCGGTACCGCCTCCCCCGCCACTCCGTCCGGCGCGAAGTCGGCCGGGATCGCGGCCGCGGGCTCCACGCAGTCCGCGGAGGCCGCCCCCAGTGACGAGGTCCTCTCCGGCTATCTCACCGAGCAGACCGTCAAGGTCCAGCTCGCCTCCGACGACAAGGAGGCGGCGATCCGCGAGATGGCCAACATGCTGGCCAGCACCGGCAAGGTGACCGACACCGAGGAGCTCGTGCAGACCGCGCTGCGTCGCGAGGCGCAGGGCACCACGGGTCTCGGCGAGGAGATCGCCATCCCGCACGCCAAGACCGATGCGGTCACCGCCCCGATCGTCGGGTTCGCCCGGTCGTCCGAGGGCGTGGAGTGGGGTTCGCTCGACGGCACGAAGGCCAAGTTGATCTTCATGATCTCCGTGCCGGAGGCCGCCGCCGGCGACGAACATCTGCGGATCCTCGCGCTGCTCTCCCGCAAGCTGATGGACACCGGCTTCCGCGAGCGGCTGCAGTCGGCGCCGGACGAGGCGGCGATCCTGGATGTGCTGCGCGAGATCCAGTAGCGCCCGCCCGGCACACCCCCGTACGGCGACGGGCCCCGCACCTTTCGAGGTGCGGGGCCCGTCGCCGTACGGGAAAGAAATCAGTGACCGGCAGGCCCGCCGGGCGACTTCGCCGGGTTGCCGCCGGCCTCGGCCGCGGACTCGCTGTAGATGTCCGGCTCGAGGTAGATCACGCGGGCGATCGGCACGGCGGTGCGGATGCGCTCCTCGGCGGCGTTTATGGCGGCGGCCACCTCGGCGGCCGTGTCGTCGTGCTGGACCGCGACCTTGGCGGCGACGAGCAGTTCCTCCGGGCCGAGGTGCAGCGTACGCATGTGGATGATGCGGGTGACCGTGTCGCCGTCGACGATCGCGGCCTCGATCTTGGCGACCTCCTCGATGCCCGCGGACTCACCGAGCAGGAGCGACTTGGTCTCGGCGGCGAGCACAATCGCGATGATGATCAGGAGGATGCCGATGCACAGGGTTCCGATGCCGTCCCAGACGCCGTTGCCGGTGGCGAGCGCGAGGCTGACGCCGGCGAGGGCGAGGATCAGACCGACGAGCGCGCCGAGGTCTTCGAGGAGGACGACGGGGAGCTCGGGCGCCTTGGAGCGGCGGATGAACTCCTTCCACGACTGCTTGCCGCGGATCGCGTTCGACTCCTTGATGGCCGTACGGAAGGAGAAGGTCTCCGCGATGATCGCGAACACCAGGACGCCGACCGGCCAGTACCAGTGCGTGATCTCGTGCGGGTGCTTGATCTTCTCGTAGCCCTCGTAGATGGCGAACATGCCACCGACGGAGAAGAGCACGATCGAGACGAGGAAGGCGTAGATGTAGCGCTCGCGCCCGTACCCGAAGGGGTGTTGCGGCGTGGCCGCGCGCTGGGCCTTCTTGCCGCCGAGCAGCAGCAGGCCCTGGTTGCCCGAGTCGGCGAGCGAGTGGACGCTCTCCGCGAGCATCGACGAGGAGCCACTGAAGATGAAGGCCACGAATTTCGCTACCGCGATGGCGAGGTTGGCGGCGAGTGCCGCCACGATCGCCTTGGTGCCGCCTGACGCGCTCATCTAGCCCGATGTCCCTTCGCACTGCTGCCGCGTACGCCGTGTACGCAATGGACCGCACGACCGCTCAGGGCCGTGCGGTGCGCCATTGTTGCAGCAGTCGGAGCGGACGGCGCGTCAGGCCACCACGGTGGCGCGGAACATGGTGCCGTTTCCGGAAATCTCGGCCGTCTCGCCCGCCGGGACGAAGACGGACTGGCCGGGGGCGAGCTCGAACTCCCCCGCGGTCACCGTGCCCGCGGTGCAGAGCAGGATCTGCGGCGTACGGGCGGTCACCTCGCGCGCGGCGGAGCCTTCCGCCAGGACGTAGCGCGAGAGCCGGAACTCGTCGATCGGCGTCTCGTAGACCTCCTCGCCGTCGGGGCCGGCCTCGGGGCGCAGGACGCCCGGGTCGGTGGCCTCGAAGCGGACGATGCGCAGGAGTTCGGGGACGTCGACGTGCTTGGGGGTGAGGCCGCAGCGAAGGACGTTGTCGGAGTTGGCCATGATCTCGACGCCCAGGCCGTTGAGGTACGCGTGCGGGACGCCGGCCCCGAGGAACAGGGCCTCGCCGGGCTGCAGTTGGACGTAGTTGAGCAGCATCGCGGCGATCACGCCGGGGTCGCCCGGGTAGTGGCGGGCGATGCTCGCGTACGGGGTGTAGGCGCCGCCGAGGCGGTCGGCCGCGGCGGTGGCCTCGGTGACCGTGGCGGTCATGGCGTCCTTGTCGGCGCTGAGCACGGCGGTGAGCACCTCGCGCAGCGCGGCCTCCTCGGGCTGTGCGTGCAGCAGGTCGACGTAGGGCTTGAGGGAATCGACGCCGAGGCCGGCGAGCAGATCGGCGGCTTCGTTCGGGTCGCGGAAGCCGCACAGGCCGTCGAACGGGGTGAGCGCGCAGATCAGTTCGGGCTTGTGGTTGGCGTCCTTGTAGTTACGGAACGGAGCGTCGATCGGGACGCCGCGCTCCTCCTCGTCCGCGTACCCCTCCTTCGCCTGCGCGAGGTCGGGGTGCACCTGAAGCGACAGCGGGGCGCCGGCGGCGAGCAGCTTCAGGAGGAACGGCAGCCGGGGTCCGAACTTCGCCACGGCCTCGGCGCCCAGCTCGGCCTCGGGGTTCGCGTCGACGACCTCGTTGAGCGGGCCGCGCTCCAGGCGCGAGGGGGCGCCGGGGTGGGCTCCCATCCACATCTCGGCCTGCGGTTCACCGGTCGGCTCCACACCGAGCAGCTGCGGGATCGCGGTGGTCGATCCCCAGGCGTACGGGCGGATGGTGTTGCTGAGGCGGTCCATGAGGGGATTTCCTTCGTACGTACGGGAATCAGGCGCCTGGGACGGGCACCGGGAGGCCGGTTGAGGTGACGCTCATGATCGTCCCCCCGAGGCGAGCGCCAGGTAAACGGCGGCGAAATCCGTGACGGCGATCAGCTCCGCCAGGTTCTCGAGATCGCTGCCTTCCTGGGGTTCGAGCTCGCTGATCGCGATGTCGTGGCCGAGCGCGAGTTCGCGGGCGGCGGGGGCGGCGCTCAGGCCGCCCGTGGGGCGGTCGCGCAGGAGGACGGCGCGGGCCCGCATCGCCTGCGGTTCCTCGACGCGGTCGCGGAAGAAGTCGTCCGGGTCGCCGCCCGCTGCGAGGTTGCCGGTGAGGAGGGCGCCGTGGGCGGGCAGGGCCTCGGGCAGTTCGCCGGCGAGGGCGGCACGTCCTGCGATCTCGGCGAGCATCGCGGCGAAGCGGCGGCCGACCGGGCCCGCGGGCGGGCCCTCGGTCCAGATCAGCGGCAGGGACTCGTCGAGCTCGGCGGCGAGGGTCTTGGCCGGGTTGCTGTACGTGGCGATCGCGGGGCCGCAGCGTTCCGCGGTGCTGTCGAGGCGGTCGGCGACCTTCTGCAGGGTGTCGGGCGAGGCTTCGATCAGGTCGGCGCGGTCGAGCAGGGCGAGCAGCGGGGTGAGCAGCGCCCACAGGGCGTCGGGGCCCGCGGCCGCGCCCTCCTCGTACTCGGCGTGGAGGCTCATCGCCATCGGTACGGCCAGGCCGTGCTTGGCGCCGACCGTCTCGTGGAGCGGAGTTCCGGCGGGGGCCACCGAGGTGACCGCGCAGCCTCTGCGGTACGCCTGCTCGGCGAGGAGCTCGAGACCGGGCTCGGTGCCGTCCGGGGTGGCGATGAGGAGCAGGTCGACCGGGCCGACCCAGCCGGGCAGGGCCCAGCGCAGGGCTCCGGCGGCGGGGGCCACGCCGGTGGGCTGCAGCCTTGTGACCGGGCAGGCTCCCCCGGCGAGGGTTGCGATCAGGTCGGCGACGCATACGGAGGCGGCGCCGGGGCCCGCGATGAGGATCGCCCGGGGGCGGCCCTCGGGGCGCAATTGGCTGACGCCGGCCTCTTCCGCGAACCGCACCGCGGTGCGCACCCTGGCGCCGGACTCGGCCGCGCCGCGGAGGAGGCCTCTGCGGTCGGCGCGGGCGAGGGCGTCCGGGTTGTCCAGCAGCGAATCGTCTAGCACGGGCGGTGGGCCTCCGATCGCTGGGTGCCGGGTGGCTTTGGCTTGTGCCGGTGGCTTTGGCTGGTGCCGGTGTGCCTGGTTCGGCGGCTTCCGGTTTGCGCGGGGTTTTCGTGCCGGGTGCTGCGGCTTGTTTCGTACGAGGTCGGGGTGTCCCTCGTCGTACTACCCGCCGCGGACGGTGTCAGGCCGGGCGGCGGGCCTCGTCGACGAGCAGGACGGGGATGCCGTCGCGGACCGGGTAGGCCAGGCCGCAGTCGGTGCCGGTGCAGTGCAGCTCGGCGTCCGCCTCCTTGAGGGGGGCGTGGCAGGCCGGGCAGGCGAGGATCTCGAGGAGTCCGGCTTCGAGCGGCATGGTGGGTGTCCGTCCCTTCGAACAGGTGGTTTGACCACGTCAGGGTATCGCTGTGTGGGGTGGGGTGCGGG
>NZ_JAAKZW010000251.1 GCF_011044995.1 Streptomyces mesophilus
GGCCGGGGCGGGTGCGACGAAAGCGGGCAGCAGCCCGATCAGGACGGCCGCCGCGGGCCACAGCGGCAGCTCGGGCGCCGTCGGCGGGACGACACCGGGGTTCAGGGCCGCCGGATCCGCGGTCGCCGCGGCGATCATCAGGGCCGCGACCGCCACACCGGACGCCGACACCAGCCAGGCCCGCAGCTCCCACCGGTCCGGCCGATAGCGGGTGCGCAGCGAGCGCTTCCCGCCGAGCCACAGCCCCACGAGGGCCAGCGCGAGTCCGCCGAGCAGTACGGGAAGGCCGTAGCGCGCGCCTTCCGCGGCGAGCAGCCCGTACGTACCGGCGCACACACCGGCCAGACCGCCGAGCGTGCACACCGCGGTCATCCGCCGCACGGGCGCGGGCACGGCGGCGCTGCGCCCGTACCCGCGCGCGTCCATCGCCGCCGCGAGCGCGACCGACCGCTCCAGCGCGCCCTCCAGAACCGGAAGCCCGACCTGCGCCAGCCCCCGGATCCCGTTGTCCGCGCGCCCGCGCAGCCGCCGCGCCCGCCGCAGCCGCTGGAGATCCGACAGGAACTGCGGCGCGAACGTCATCGCCACGACCACCGCGACCCCGGCCTCGTACAGCGCACCCGGCAGCGACTTGAGCAGCCGGGCCGGGTTGGCGAGCGCGTTCGCGGCACCGATGCAGATCAGGAGCGTGGCCAGTTTCAGACCGTCGTACAGCGCGAAGAGCAGGCCCTCGGCGGTGACCTTGCCGCCGAGGCGGATGCCCTGCGCCCAGTCGGGCAGCGGGACTTCGGGCAGCCGGAACAGGACGGTCGAACCGGGGATCGGCGAGCCGAGGACCACCGCGAACACCAGCCGGATCGCGAGCACGAGCAGACCGAGCTTCACGAACGCCCCGTACGAACGGGCCCAGGGCGCATCCGTGCGCCGCGCCGCCACCACATAGCCCGCGACCCCGACCAGGAGGCCGAGGAGCAGCGGGTTGGTGGTGCGCGACGCGGCCGTGCCGAGGCCGAGCGCCCAGAGCCACCAGGCGCCCGGGTGCAGCGCGTTGGCGCGGGTGGCGACCGGGGCGGCCGGCAGCCGGCGCGCGGCGGTGCCGTACGAGCTCATGTCTCAGCCCCTGCGGCGGCGGGCCTGCCAGATCGCTGCCACGCCGAGCACGAGCACCGCGGCCACACCGGCGAGCAGTCCGACGGACGGGCCGCCGTCACCGTCGCCTTCGGAGGCCGCGGGCTTCTTGGCGGCGTCACCGGAATCCTGGGTGTCACCCGAGAGCTGCTCGCCGCAGCCGCTCTTCGGGTACCCGGCGATGGCGCAGAGCAGCGCGTTGCTGTCGTACCGCAGCGGCTTGGCGACCGCGGCGAGCGCGTCCGCCGAGGTGGCGTCCGCGTCGATCTGCGCGCAGGCGGTACGCGGCTTCGGCGGCGCCTCGCCGGACGGCGCGTCCTTGTCCGTACCGAAGTCGACGACGAGCGCGATCCGCTTCTGCCCGTCCTTCTTCTCCGTGCCCGCGCAGATCGCGTCGAACGAGGCGTCCTCGCGCGGCTTGGCGGCATCCGCGGAGTCCTCGCTCACGGCGAAGCGGAAGCCCTCCACATCGCCGTCCGAGGGCTTCGCGGTCGCGGGTCCCTGCGTGGCGTACGCCCAGGCACCCTTGTCGTTCTTGAACCAGAACGACCAGTAGCGGTACGCGTCCGCCTGCGCGGGAGCCGCGCACAGCACGGCGAGCACCGCCCCCACGAGGAGGGCGATGCCGCCGCGTCGGAGCTTGCTCACAGCTGGTTCTTCTTGCGGCCGCTGATCAGGAAGCCGATGCCGACGCTGGCGATGAAGAAGACGCCGATGATCCACCAGACGCTCATCGAGGAGCCCTCGTCGTCCTTCTTGTCGTCCTTCGCCGCGTCGGCGGACCCGCCCTTCTGCGGGGCGGGGCCCATGGCGTTCAGGGCGGCGACGAGGTCGGTGCCGCCGAAGTCCTTCGGGTCGGCGCCGGCCGCGTGGGCGGCGAAGATCAGCTGGGAGTACGCGGCGGGGGAGCCGGACTGCTTGGCCCAGGCGGCGCCGTTCTTCTCCAGGTACTCCAGGGGCTTCTCGGCCTGGTCGGTCAGACCGGCCGCCGAGAGCGCCACGACGGAGTCGGCGGTGTTGCCGTAGTCGGGCTGGTCCTCGGCGCCGGGCATGGAGGACTTCAGGAAGCCGTCCTTGGCGAGGGCGTCGGAGAGATAGCCGGCACCGACCAAGGCGGCGGCCTTGGCGTCGGCGGCCTTGGCGCACTTGGTGGGCTCGGTCTTGTCGGCGGCCTTCGCGACCAGGCCCTGCTCCAGGCCGCCGAGGACGCCGGCGGCGGTGGCGTCGGCGTTCGGGGCGAGCTTGCCGGTCTTCATGTCCGCGAGACCGAACGCGCCCTTGCCGCTGTCGCAGTCCATGGAGAGGGCGACCAGCGCGTCGGCCGGCGTCTTGCCCTTCTGGGACTTCACCTCGGCCGGGTTCTCGCCCGCCGCCTTGAGCGCGCCGATCACGAGGGAGGTCGAGTTGGCGTCGGACGGCAGACCCGGGTTGTAGCCCCAGCCGCCGTCCTGACTCTGCACGGACTTGAGCCACGTCACGGACTTCTTGACGTCCGCGTCATGGCCACCCAGCGCGGTGAGTGCCTGGATCGCGGAGGCGGTGGAGTTGGAGTCGACGACGGTCTTGGCGTCGCACGCCTTGGAGGGGTCCTCGCGGAACGCGGCGTACGAGCCGTTGTCGCAGGCCTGTCCGGTCAGCCAGTCCACGGCCTTGGCGGCGGGCTTCTCGCCGACGGTGTCCTGGGCGAGCAGGGCGTACGACTGGCGGAAGACGCCGTCGTACTTCGGGTCCGTCTTGCCGTACAGGCCCGAGGGCAGGTTCGCGGGAGGCTGCGTATCGGCGGTCGCTGCGGGGGCGGCGGCCATGCAGAGCACGGCGGTGGCTGCCAGCGCTGCGGCGCTTCGGCGGACGTTCATGATCGGACGGTGCCTCTCCTGCTGGGCCGGGCACGGGCCCGCGAAGGCACCGGGCTCCGGATCCGTATACCTCGACGGTCCCGGTCGCCGGCTGATCCGGCGACTGGAGCCACACACACCCCGCGGAGCATTCCGGCTCGCCGTCCTCTTGCGGGACGGCACACGGCTGCGGGTCAGCGCCGGGTTCGCACCGGCTTCCCTCCGTACAGGTGTGGTGATTGCGCCGCCCACTGTACCGGCCGGTCAGGAGAGCCTTACTGCGCGCTGCCCGGACAGGGCCTAGGCCCCGACCGCCACATACGTCAGCGGATCGCTGCCCTCCACCGCCTCCGCATGCCCCAGCTTCACCAGGCGGCGCAGATGGGCCTCGGCCTCGGAGACGGCGATGTTCTTGGAGCCGTAGGGGATCTGGTCCCAGGGGCGGTTCCACTCCATGCGGACCGCGAGGTCCCACGGGGTCAGGGGCTGGGCGAGCAGTCGGCGCAGGCCCGCGAGGCGTTCCTCGTGGTGGGCCAGCAGCTCCTGTACCCGGGCCGCGGAATCCGTGAAGGGGTACTGATGCGCCGGCAGAACCTCGGCGACCGCGAGGCGCTCGATCCGCTCGAGGGAGTCGAGGTAGTCGCCGAGCGGATCGGTGACCGCCTCCTCGGCCGGGTCCTCGTACAGGCCGATGTGCGGGGAGATCTCCGGGAGCAGATGGTCCCCGGAGAACAGCCGCCCGTTGCCCGCGAGACCGGACGGGTGCTCCTCCTCGAGATGCAGGCATACGTGGCCGGGCGTGTGCCCGGGCGTCCAGATCGCGCGCAGCCGGCGGCCCGCCAGATCGAGCAGCTCGCCCGGGGTGATGTCCCGGTCGGGGAGCGCCGAGTTGAGGCCGGGGACCGTCCGCATGCGCCCGGACTCGCGGGCCGCGTGCAGCGGGGCCAGATGTTCCGCCGGGGCGCCGGCGGTGGTCAGCTTGGCGGTGATGTAGTCCAGCCACTGGCCCGGCACCTGCGTGCGCGTGCGCCGTACGACATGGGTGTCGGCGGGGTGCATCGCGATCCACGCGCCCGACGCCGCACGCACCTGACCCGACAGGCCGTGGTGGTCGGGGTGGTGGTGGGTGATCACGACACCGTGGATGTCCTTGATGGCGATGCCGAGCGTCGCGAGACCGCCGACCAGCGTGTCCCAGGACTCGGGGTCGTCCCAGCCCGTGTCGATGAGGACCGGGCCGCGGTCGGTGTCGAGGAGGTGGACGAGGGTGTGGCCGAGCGGGTTGTCCGGGATCGGCACCTTGAGCGACCAGACGCCACCGCCGTGCTCGGTCACCTGCGTCATGGAGCGCCCTCGTCTCTGTCGCCGGGTGGGAGCGGATCGCTCCCGCCGGGTGCGGCCGTTCCGGCCCCGACCACTATAACTAGAACTAGTTTCAGTAGTAGCCCAAGTCATCTACTCCTGGACGTCAGTTGACGGGGTGTCCGACTGGGGCGGTCCTCTGAGGGGCGGACCCCGTCCCACCTCTGGAAACCTCTAACTAGAACTGGTATCAGTTCCGGGAAGCCAGAGTCTGAAAAGGTGTCAGGAACCGCCCCGCAGGAGGCTGCCGGTCATGACCGAGCTCGTGGAACACGGAAAGCTGTTCATCGGCGGGGAGTTGATCGATCCCGTCGGCAAGGACGTCATCGAGGTGATCTCCCCGCACACCGAGGAGGTCATCGGCCGGGTGCCGCACGCGGCCCAGGGCGATGTGGACCGTGCGGTCGCGGCCGCGCGCAGGGCCTTCGACCAGGGCCCCTGGCCCCGGATGAGCCTCGACGAACGCATCGAGGTCGTCACCAAGATCAAGGACGCCATTCTCGTACGCCATGAGGAGATAGCCCGCGTCATCTCCTCGGAGAACGGCACCCCCTACACCTCCAGCGTCATGGTGCAGTCGCTCGCCTCGATGATGGTCTGGGACGCGGCGATCACCACCGCACGCAACTTCACCTACGAGGAGCGCCGCGACGGCATCCTCGGCAAGCTGATCGTGCGCCGTGAACCGGTCGGGGTCGTGGCGGCCGTCGTGCCGTGGAACGTGCCGCAGTTCACCGCCGCCGCCAAGCTCGCGCCCGCGCTGCTCTCCGGCTGCTCGGCGATCCTCAAGGTCTCGCCCGAAACCCCGCTCGACGCCTACCTGTTGGCGGAGATCGCGACCGAGGCGGGGCTGCCCGAGGGCGTTCTGTCGATCATCCCGGCCGACCGCGAGGTCAGCGAGTACCTGGTCGGACACCCGGACGTCGACAAGGTCTCCTTCACCGGTTCGGTCGGCGCGGGCAAGCGCGTGATGGAGGTCTGCGCCCGCAACCTCACGCGCGTGACCCTGGAACTCGGCGGCAAGTCCGCGGCCGTCATCCTGCCGGACGCCGACGCGGAGACCGCGGTCAAGGGGATCGTGCCCTTCGCGTGGATGATCAACGGCCAGGCGTGTGTGGCCCAGACCCGCATCCTCGTGCCCAACTCCCGTTACGACGAGTTCGCCGAGGCCTTCGCCGCGGCCGCCGGCGCGCTGAAGGTCGGCGACCCGCTCGACCCGGCCACCGAGCTCGGCCCGCTGGTCGCCAAGCGCCAGCAGCAGCGGTCCCTCGACTACATCCGCATCGGGCAGGAGGAAGGCGCCAAGATCCTCACCGGCGGCGGGCGTCCGGCCGGCTTCGACAAGGGCTGGTACGTCGAGCCGACCCTCTTCGGCGGGGTCGACAACTCGATGCGCATCGCCCAGGAGGAGATCTTCGGCCCGGTCATATGCCTGCTGCCGTACGGCGACGAGGCCGAGGCGGTGAAGATCGCGAACGACTCGGACTACGGGCTGAGCGGCAGCGTCTGGACCGCCGACACCGAGCGGGGCATCGACATCGCGCGCCAGGTGCGCACGGGCACGTACAGCGTGAACACCTTCAGCCTCGACATGCTCGGCCCCTTCGGCGGCTACAAGAACTCCGGCCTGGGGCGTGAGTTCGGACCCGAGGGGTACGGCGAGTACTTCGAGCACAAGATGATCCACCTGCCGGCCGGATACGAGGGGTGAGTGCCTGATGGGAGACCGCTGGCACGTCGAGGTCGACCGGGGGGTCTGTATCGGGTCGGGGATGTGCGTCACCAGTGCGCCCGAGGGGTTCCGGCTCGATACGGCGCGCCAGTCGCACCCGCAGCAATCCGAAACGGACGCCAGTGAGGAGATCCTCGCGGCGGCCGAGGGCTGTCCGGTGGAGGCGATCACCCTGACCCTGCTCGGCTCGGGGGAGTCGGTGTACCCACCCGACGACTGATGTCGTATCCGCCCGAGGACTGACGGTCACGGCGCGGACGAGAAGGGGCCCTCATGCGGGGCCCCTTTTTCGTGCCCGGTGGTCACCCGTGCGTTCCGTGCCCGGTGGTTACTCGTGCGTTCGTCATGGTGCCGTCGTGACAAAGGCGACTTACCCCCGTACGGGACGGCGTGGAAATCTCGTTGCCACGCCGCAGGAGGGGGCTCGGGATGGACAAGAGGTACGAGGTGTTCTGCCTTGCGGACCGGTACTTCTACGAGACACCGGACCGGATCACCGCACGCGACGGCGCCGTCCCGCAGTACGAGGCGGCGCGCCGGCCCGCACCCGCCGGCTGGCGCCGCGAGAGGGCGGGGGACTGGCTGCACCTCGACCCGGGCACCCGCGACCGGCCGCGGCAGGGCTGGAAGATCCATGTCTCGGCCTGCCTCGACACCGCGGAGAAGACCGCGGCCGTGGTGTGGGACTACTGCGTGCCGCGCGGACTGCCGTTCAAGTTCGTGCCGGGGCCGCACGCCCTGCATCTGCGCAACTCCAAGTACGCGCAGCGCGGTTCGAGCGGCAAGTTCGTCACCGTCTACCCGAAGGACGAGACCGAACTCGCGAGCGTGTTACGGGACTTGGAGGAGCTCGTCGGCGGGCAGCCGGGCCCGTACGTCCTGACCGATCTGCGGTACGCGAACGGTCCGCTCTACGTCCGCTACGGCGCGTTCGTGCAACGGCACTGCGTCGGCGAGGACGGCCGCCTCGTGCCCGCGATCGAGAACCCCGAGGGCACCCTCGTACCCGATCGCAGAGATCCCGTGTTCCGGCTGCCCGAGTGGGTCGAGCTGCCCGCGTTCCTGCGGCCCCACCTCGACGCCCGCAACGCGGCGACCGTCACCGACCTGCCGTACGCGATAGAGAAGGCGCTGCACTTCTCCAACGGCGGTGGGGTGTACGCCGGTACGGACACCCGGACCGGAGAGAAGGTGGTCCTGAAGGAGGCGCGGCCGCACGCCGGTCTCGCCGCCGACGGGGCGGACGCCGTGTCCCGCCTGGGGAGGGAACGGGCCGCCCTCGAGCGGCTCGGCGGGCTCGGCGTCGCGCCCGGCCTGCGGGACTGGTTCCAGGTCGACGGGCACCGCTTCCTCGTCATGGACCATCTGCCGGGCACCACCCTCAACTCCTTCTTCGCGCGCCGCCATCCGCTGCTCGCCGTCGACCCCGACCCGCGGGCGGTCGCGGACTACACGCGGTGGGCGCTCGGCATCCTGCGCGAGGTGGAGCGGGCCGTCGACGCCGTGCACGGACGCGGGCTCGTCTTCAACGACCTGCACATGTTCAACATCATGGTCGGCGAGGACGAACACACCGTGAAACTCATGGACTTCGAGGCCGCCACCCCCGTCGAGGAGCACCGCGGGCAGGCCATCGCCCACCCCGGATTCCTCGCGCCCGCCGACCGCTGCGGCTTCGACGTCGACCACTACGCGCTGGCGTGCATGAAGATCGCGCTGTTCGTGCCGATGACGACGCTGCTCGCCGTGGACCGCGGCAAGGCCGCCCATCTGGCCCGGATCGCGTGCGCTCAATTCCCGGACTTGCCAAGGGAGTTCCTCGACGAGGCGGTACGGGTGATCGAGGGGCCGAGCACACCGCGCCGTATCCCCGAGGAGCCCGCCGCCGGCGACTGGCCGCGCAGCCGCGACGCGCTCGCGGCCGCGATCTCGGCCAGTGCCACGCCCGAGCGGGAGGACCGGCTGTACCCCGGCGATATCGCGCAGTTCGCCGACGGCGGCGGGCTCGGGCTCGCGCACGGCGCGGCCGGTGTCCTTTACGCGCTCGCCGAGACCGGCTGCCCCCGCCACGAAGAAGGCGAACAGTGGCTGCTCAGGCGCACCGCACCACCGCCCGAAGGCACACCGCTCGGCCTGTACGACGGCCTCGCGGGCGTCGCGTACGTGCTCGACCGGCTCGGCCACACCGAACGCGCCCTCGACCTCATCGGCCGTGTGCTCGGCGAGAACTGGCGCCGGCTCGCCCCCGATCTGCACGGCGGCCTCGCGGGCCTCGGCCTCGTACTCGACCGGCTCGCCGTCCACGAGCCGGACCTGCGCCAACTCGCCCTGGAAGCGGCCGACATCACGGCCGCGCGGCTGCCCGCCCAGCGCGCCGGACTGCTGCGCGGCTCCAGCGGCCCGGCACTTCTCTTCCTCAGGCTGTACGAGTCCACGCGGGACCCCGCGTTCCTCGACCGGGCCGCGGCGGCCCTGCGCGCGGACCTCGGCCGCTGTGTGACCGACGCGTCGGGTGCGCTCGTCGTCGACGAAGGTGTGCGCACGATGCCCTATCTCGGCGCGGGCAGCGTCGGGATCGCGGCCGTGCTCGACGACTACCTCGCGCACCGCGCCGACGAGGAGTTCGTCCGGGCGCGGGCGGCCATCGAGCCCGCGGCCCGGCTGCGCTACTACGCACAGCCCGGACTGTTCAACGGGCGGGCCGGCATGGTCTGGCACCTGGCCCGCACCGGGGCACCCGCCGCCGCGCTCGACGCGCAGACCGCCGGACTCGACTGGTACGCCATGGCGTACGAAGGCCATCGCGCCTTCCCCGGCGACCAGATGCTGCGCCTTTCCATGGACCTCGCGACCGGTACGGCCGGCTGTCTGCTCGCGCTGGGCGCGGCGCGGGGTGCGAGCCTGCCGTTCCTTCCCAACCGGCGCCACACGGCCGGGAGTTCACCATCGCCGTCCGGAGCGACGGCCCCACAGACGGCCCCGACCGGGGCCGAACGGGCCCGTGCGTGACACCAGCGCGTACGGGCCGAACGCCGCACCAACGTCCCTGACGGGTCCGCAACCGGCGGTCCCCGACACCTGGCACCGACACCTAGGAGAGACCATGGCCCTTCTCGACCTGCAGAGCATGGACGTCCCCGAGCCGCAGACCGACGGCGGCGGCGGTGGCGACCTCAGCAGCGCGAGCCTGCTCCTGTGCGACAAGCACAGCTCGCACAGCACCCTGCTCTGCCTGTGATACCTGCCGGTATCTGCATTCCCGCCGGTATCTGATTCCTGACGGGATCTGATCCCTGCCGTCTCCGATCCCTGTCGCTGAGCGCATCAGCGCATCAGCGCAGACCGGTGCCGCCCTGCGAGCCGGCATCGGATGGACCGGCACGGGATGTACCGGCCCCGGCCCGCCCGACGTGGCGGCGCCGGAAACGAACCGGCCCCGGGCGTCGTGTGACCCGTACGCCCGGGGCCACCTCAGCCACCCGTGGAGACCCGTACGCCGGGGCCACCCCAGCCGCCCGTGGAGGCTCGCCCGATGCCCCGACGTCCCTTTGGTGAGGCGCCGTTGAGGGACGGGCTGCGCCAAGGCGCCGGGCTCGCCGCGCTCGTCCTGCTGTGCACGCTGGCCGCCGCGGCGGCCACCCTCGCGCTGCCCGCCGCGCTCGGCCGCGCCTTCGACGCGGTGCTCTCCGGCGAGGACGCCACCGGGCCCGTGGTCGAATGCGGGCTGCTGCTCGGTGCCGCGGCCCTGTTCACCGCCCTGGACGCGCTGGCCACCGCCGCCCTGGGCGCCCGCACCACCGCCCGGCTGCGCACCCGCACCCTGCGCCACGTCCTGGCCGCCGGACCCCGCGCCGCCGAACGTCTCGGCCCCGGCGACCTGGTGGCCCGGCTCGTCGGCAACGCCGCGCAGGCCGGCGCCGCGCCCGCCACCGCGGTCGCGCTCGCCGCGGGGGCGCTGCTGCCGGCCGGCGCGCTGGTCGCGCTCGTGCTCACCGACTGGACCACCGCGGTGGCGTTCGCGGTCGGGATGCCGCTGCTCGCCCTGCTGCTCCGGCTGTTCGTACGGGCCTCCGGCGACAGCAGCGAGCGGTATCTGGCCGCGCAGGGGCTGATCGCCGGCCGGCTCGTCGAGGCGGTACGGGGCGCCCGTACGGTGGCCGCCGCGGGCACCCGGGACCGTGAAGCCGCCCGTATCCTCGGGCCGTTGCCCGAGCTGCGCCGCCAGGGTCTGCGGATGTGGCGGGTCCAGGGCCGCTCCACCGCGCAGGCCGCGACGCTGCTTCCGCTGCTCCAGCTCAGTGTGCTCGCCGTCGCCGGGCTCCGGGTCGCGGCCGGTGAGCTGAGCGTGGGCGGGCTGTTCGCGGCCTGGCGCTATGCGGTGCTCGCGACCGGGATCGGGGCGTTCGTGGGGCAGTTGAACGCGCTCGTGCGGGCCCGGCGGGCGGCGGACCGGCTCCAGGAGGTCCTCGACCTGCCGACGCCTCACCATGGACCTTCACAACTCCCTGCCGGAACGGGTCGGTTGGAGTTCAGGGGTGCCGTCGTGCGGCATGCCGGCCGCACTGTCCTGGACGTTCCGGTGCTCCGTCTGCCCGGTGGCTCGGTCACCGCCGTCGTGGGGCGCTCCGGCAGCGGCAAGTCCTCGCTCGCGGCGCTCGCCGGACGCCTCGAGGATCCGTCCGCGGGGAGTGTGCTGCTCGACGGTGTTCCGCTGCCCGAGCTCACCCACACCGCCCTGCGCACGGCGGTCACGCAGGCGTTCGCCCGTCCCGAACTGGTCGGGGCCACCGTGCACGACACGATCGCTCTTGGCGTGCGCGATCCTGGTGAGGCCCGGGTCGTGCAGGCCGCGCGCGAAGCCTGCGCGCACGGCTTCGTGCGCCGGCTGCCGGCGGGCTACGCCACGCCCTGTCCGTCGGCCCCGCTCTCCGGCGGCGAACGCCAACGCGTGGGCCTGGCCCGCGCGTTCACCCGTCCCGGCCGCCTCCTCATCCTCGACGACGCGCTCTCGGGTCTCGACTCGGCCACGGCGGCCCAGGTCGGCGAGGTCCTCTTCCACCCGTCCCCGTCCCACGCCCGCCTGGTGGTGGCCCACCGCCCGGAAACGGCCGCCCGCGCGGACCGGGTGGTGTGGCTGGAGGACGGCCGGGTGAGAGCGGTGGGCCCGCACGCCGAGCTGTGGCGGGATCCGGCGTACCGGGAGGTGTTCGGGGGTGGGGAGTAGGCGGTG
>NZ_JAAKZW010000252.1 GCF_011044995.1 Streptomyces mesophilus
GCCCCGGAGCACCGCCCCGGGGCAGGGGGGCCGGGGCGTGGCGTACGCCCCGGTCCGCCGGCTGACCGTCCTGTACGACGCGGAGTGCCCGCTCTGCACGCATCTGCGGAACTGGCTGGTCAAGCAGCGGCAGTTGGTGCCGCTGGATCTCGTACCGGCCGGGTCGCAGGAGGCGGGGCGGCGCTTCCCGGGGATCGATCACGGGCGGACGCTGGACGAGATCACCGTCGTGGGGGACGGCGGGCAGGTCTACCGGGGGCCCGCGGCCTGGGTCGTGTGTCTGTGGGCGCTGGCCGAGCACCGGCCGATGGCGCACCGGGTCGCCTCGCATTCGGGGGCCCGGTTCGCGCGGGCGGTGCTGCTCGCCGCGGCCAAGTACCGCGAGGGGCAGCGGCGGCCCGAGGGCTGGCAAGAGGGTGTGTACCGGCGGGCCGACGGGTGGACGTACCACCCGCAGCGCGGCTGGTCGTATGCCGGGCCGGAGGCTTGTGACTCGGGACGCTGTCCGACTGGTTAGGCTCGGGACCGTGCCACGTGCCAGCGTGCCAGCAGGGAAAGTGAGCGTGAACGTGTCGTCGGAGCCGGGGCCCTCGCCCAAGGAGTCGGAATCCGCGCCCAAGAGTGAGCAGACGCGGACGCTGATTCTGGAGACCGCGATGCGGCTCTTCCAGGAGCGTGGTTACGACAAGACCACGATGCGGGCGATCGCCAAGGAGGCCGGGGTCTCCGTCGGCAACGCGTACTACTACTTCGCCGGCAAGGAGCACCTGATCCAGGGCTTCTACGACCGGATCGCCGCCGAGCACCAGGCCGCCGTACGGCCGGTGCTCGACCGCGAGACGGATCTGGAGGCGCGGCTCTCCGGGGTGCTGCGGGCGTGGCTGGACATCGCGGAGCCGTACCACGAGTTCGCGGCGCAGTTCTTCAAGAACGCCGCCGATCCGGACTCCCCGCTCAGCCCGTTCTCGGCCGAGTCGGAGCACGCCCGCGAGGCCGCGATCGCCGTGCACCGCGAATTGCTCGCCGGGTCGAAGGCGAAGATCCCCGACGAACTCAAGGACATCCTCCCGGAGATGCTCTGGCTCTCCCAGATGGGCCTGGTCCTGTACTGGGTGTTCGACCGCTCCCCCGGCCGCGAGCGCTGCTACCGGCTCGCCGACCGGGGCGCCAAGCTCACCACGCGCGGAGTGGCGCTCGCCCGCTTCCGGGTGCTGCGCCCGCTGGTACGCGAGGTCCACGAACTGTTCGTGGACTTTCTGCCTGGGATGACGGACGAGGACTCCTCGGACTCCGCGCCCGGACCCGACAAGCCCGGCCTCAGCAAGAGCTGACCCGATCAGTGGGCCGGCTCCGGCCCTACTGAAAGGTCATCGCGATGTTGCTCATCGGCATGCTCCTCCTGCTCGCCCTCGCCCTCCTGTCCTTCGCCGCACTGGCGTTCCTGGGCTACCTCCTGCTCATGGTGGTCCTGTCCGTCGCGGCGGGCACCTGGACCCGCCCGAGGGTGGGCTGGGCCCTCGCCGCCGTCACCATCGGCCTGCCGCTCGCGCTGATCGTCGGCGGGGCGATACTGACCGCGGGCTGACCTCAGAGCTGACTCGTGATCGTCGAGTCGGTGATCTCCTTGTCCTTCGCGAGCAGCATCGCCTTGCTGAGGATCACCGACAGCACGCGATCGCCCTCGAAGGGCAGATAGCCGGTGCCGGCCGGCTCGCCCGCCGGGACCCCCTTGGGCACGATGCACAGGTACTGGTCGTTCGGGGTCCGCAGGATGTTTCCGGACCCAAGATGGATCTTGTACGTGTGCAACTCGCCCTTGACGTGCAGGAACCGGCCCTCGACCGTGCACCGGTCCGCGATCGCCAGCCTCGGTATCAGGCGGGTCAGGAGCCGGCGGCGGGTCTCGGCGCTCGCGTTCAGCTCGCCGAAGCTGTACGAGCTCCAGTACTCCTGGAAGCGGCCTTCGGGACCGCCGTCCTGCCAGGTCGGATCGTTGCCGACGCTGGCCACGCCGACGAACAGGTCGACGTCGCGCAGGACTTCGCTGAGGGCGAGGGGCGGGATGTCGGTGAGAGGAAGCGAGGCGACGGGCTCGTCGTCCGGGGTGACCCACATGCGGTAGTCGCCGCTGCCCGCGTGCGCGCTGTTGCGCGGGGCCTCCATCGGGTAGAAGCGCACCTGGTCGGTGCGGATACGCAGATAAGCGCCGGAGTCGGCAATGTGAGCAGTCCAGTCGTCCCCCTCGATGCCCTCGATCCAGTACTCCGCGCGCAGTCCCCACTGGGGCAGTTCCTTGTACGCCGGCGGGTACTCGTCGTCCACGCACAGGCGTAGCTTGGCGTGCCAACCCCGAATCGCCGCCAGGGAGTTGAACTGGTGCTGGCGCAGAATGTGGGCGGCGAAACGGTTCGAGTACGTGCCCGTGTTCCGCTCCGCGTCCGTGAGCAGGTACACCTCGCGATGGGCCTGCTTGAACGGCTGGGTGATCACGTGCCGCTCCAGCCATTCGCGCCAGGCCACGACCTCGGCGGGCTCGTGGTGGATGGGGTGCCAGAGCTCTACCTCGGCGCCTGCGGTGACGGGTTCGCCGGCGAGCGTGCGCAGCTCGCCGTCCGCGTAACCGACCGGCCTGTCGTCGACAGTCCACAGGAGACGGCGGGCGAGGGTGCCGACGAGCGAGTGGTCGAGGTACTGGGTGCGCCACTTGTCATAGGCCCAGCGGCGGCGAGCCAGGAACTGGCGGTCGAGGCGCTCGGCTTGCGCACTCAGCATCTTGTCGATGTCCTTGACGGCCGCCTTGAGCTCTTTGAGTTCGTCGGGGTGGTCCCGCTTGACCTGGGCTGGTGGGGCCTTGAGAGTCTTTCCGGCGGGGTTGCGCCAGGTGAGAGTGGCTTGGGAGCCCATGACAGTCAAGTCTGCTGCGCAGTCGCCCAGTTGGTGAGTGGCACGACCGACCTCGTTGAGGCCGTAAGCCGGGACGGCGAGCTCCTCGATCTCCTCGCGGGTGAGGCCGAGGGCTTTCGCCTTCGCGTCCAGGGCGGTGTGGAGCTGCTTGAGGGTGCCCTTGTACGTGATGCGGGCGCTCAGGCGCGCGAGCTCGGCGAGGGCCGGCTCGCCTTCCATCCGTGCGAGCGAAGTGACGGCCGCGTTGGCCAGCTTGGGGCTGCGCGGCCCGAGGCCCGGCAGCTTGCGCAGGCAGGTCTCGGCGAGGGTGCCGAGGGTGCGGACGGTGTCGCGGTGCGCGGGGAGCAGCGACAGGGTCCAGATGAGGCCCCGGAGGGCGTCGGCGTTGTAGGGGTCGAACTCGTCGTTGATCCGCGCCTCCCCACCGAACAGACGCACCGTGCGCGGCTGCCCCACGAGCCCGAGCCAGGTGGTGATGCGCTCGCGCACCTGCCCCTCCGGCAGCAGCTCGGTCAGGAGGCAGGCGCTCTTCTCCCACGCGGCGGTGGGCCTGGCGCCGGCCGCCGTCAGCGCGTGCCGCACGAGCGCCTGCCAGTCGGCGCCGGCGTCAGCCATGTCGGTCAACGCCCGGTCTGACCAGGCTTCGCCAGGGTTGACCACCGGGTCGGTGATCCGGTCGAGCAGCGCCGTCAGCTCCTCGGCATGAGCGCCTCCGATGTACCTGCGCGTCAGCGAGCGGCGCATGGTGGCGACCACGGCGGCGGGGACGGATCCGCCCACGTCCAGCTCGGCACGCGCGAGGACCGTCATCTCGCTCTCGGCCCAGGTGGAATGCAGGCGCCCGTACGTCTCCAGACGCCTGAACCGCCCGTACGCGAACGGATCATCGGGCATCGGAGTGTCGATGACCCCGAGCAGCGCCGTCGCCGCGATCCGGCACCCCGCCTGGAGGCTGTAGATCCCGGTCAGGGTGACAAGGCTCTGCGCCAGCGTCAACGCCGCGTCGCCGCGCAGCGCACGCACGACGTCCAGCGTCTCCTCGTCGTAGCCGGTCCAGGTACGCGCCTCGATCGTCTCCGGCCCCCTCTCCAGAAGCTCGACGGCCAGTTGCTCAATAGCGCCCTCGGCGGCGAACTTCCGTACCCGCTCGATCCGATCCACCGTGTGCACCACGCTCACCCACCCACCAACGGCACAAGCTTCAGAAACGTGACCTCGACCCCGAGCCTGAGCTCGATCTCCTCGTCCAGCTCCTCCACCTGCCGGTCCCCGATCAGGACCAGGAACCCGTTCCGCCCGAACGCCTCCACCGCGCGCTCGAACTGCCGCTCCGGGTCGATCCGTCGCGGTGTCCTCAGCGCGTACCCGTTCAGCGTGCGCTCCGTGTCCGTCGGCTGGACGAGGCCGCGGAACACGCCGGGTGACGCGGCGTGGTACTCCGCGACCTCCTGGAACACACGTCGTCGGATCACCTCGCGCAGCGTCAGCCGCTCCTCGGTGATCTCGATCCCCCACGCCTCGGCGCGCTCCCCCGCAGTCGTCTCATCGACGAACGTCAGTCTCCCCATGACAACGGAGATTAGAGGGCGGCACTGACAACCGCTCCCACCAGGGAAGTCGAGGGCCGCTCAGGCCTTCCAGTGCGCCCCGCCGTCCCGTTCCGCCTCCACCATGATCCGCCGCAGCATGTCCGACAGCCGGCCCAGCTCCTCCTTGGACAGCACCCCGAGCAGCCGGGACTCCTCGTCGCCGAGCATGTCCATCGCGCCCAGCCACGTCGCCCGGCCGTCCTCGGTGAGCTCGACGTCCACCCGGCGCCGGTCGCGCGTCGACTGCGTACGGCGGACGAGGCCGCGCTTCTCCAGGCCGTCGAGGCGGCCGGTCACGGAGGCGGGCCTGAGGTCGAGGTCCGCCGCCAGCTCCGAGGGCGTCGCGCGGCCCGAGCGGCCGGCCAGTTTGTGCAGGGTGTCGAACTCCTGCCGGTCCAGGGCGAAGTCGACCAGGGACTGCTCGCGCACCCGCATCAGATGCACGGAGAGCTTCTTCATCCGTGTCACCGCGCCCTCGACATCGGGGTCGAGCTCGGGCAGTACGGGCTTCCACCGCGCCACGTGCCCATCGGTCCAGTCCCGCTCACGCTCCATGTCGGCGTCCTGCTCACGCTCCATGCCGCTCAGCGTACGCCGGAACCCTTCGCTCCCAAATATTTCGTTGACGAATAGTTCGGTAACGAAATACATTGCGGGTCATGCCGCATCCTCTGCGCACCCTCAACTTCCGCCTGTTCTTCGCGGGTCGCTCCCTCTCCCTCATCGGCGACGCGGTGATCCCCACCGCGCTCGCGCTCGCCGTACTGGAGATCAGCGGCTCCCCCTCCGCGATGGCGATCGTGCTCGCCTGCGCGATGGTGCCCAAGCTGGCGCTGCTGCCGTTCGGCGGGGTGGCGGGCGACTGGTTCCACGCCCGGACCGTCGCCCTGATCACCGATGGCATCAGGGCCGCGAGCCAGCTCTTCGTCGGGTTCGAACTGCTCGCGGGTGACCCGCACTTGTGGCAGATCGCGCTGGCTGAGGCGATCGGCGGCGCGGCCTCCGCGTTCGCCATGCCCACCGAGCCCTCACTGATCAAGGGAACCGTCGAAGAGAGCCAACTGCACCGCGCCAACGCCCTGTTCGGCATTGTGCGCAGCTCTGCGCGGTTCGGCGGCCCGGCGCTCGCCGCGCTGCTCGTGACGCTGGCCGGACCGGGGCTCGCGTTCGTCCTGGACGGCGCCTCCTTCGCGGTCAGCGCCCTGCTGCTCGGCTTCACGCGCGTACGCAACGTCCCCGTCGAGCGCCGTTCCCTGCGCGCCGACCTCGTCGAGGGCTGGCAGGAGGTGCGCCGCCGCGACTGGTACTGGACCAGCCTCATCGGCCACTCCGCCTGGAACGGCGCCGCGGCCGTCCTGATGACCATCGGACCCGGCCTCGCGGCCCGCGAGTTCGGCGGACCGACCGCCTGGGTGGTGCTGCTCCAGGTCGGCGCCGGCGGGCTGCTGCTCGGCTCGCTGCTCGCCGCGCGGGCCAGGCCACGGCGGCCGATCCTCACCGCCAACCTGGGCCTGGCCACGTATGCCCTGCCGCTCATGCTCTTCGCCGCGGACGCGCCCGCCCCGCTGGTCATCGGCGCGTACGGGATCGCGCAGGCCGGGCTCGGCTTCCTCAACCCGGTCTGGGAGACGGCGGTGCAACAGGCCATCCCCGAGCGGACACTGGCCCGCGTGGTCTCGTACGACTGGCTGCTCTCGCTCGGCGCGATGCCGCTCGGCTACGCGCTCGCCCCGCTCGCCGCCGGCCTGTGGGGACCCGAGGCACCGCTGTGGATCGCGGGCGCGGTGGTCGCGGTGGCCTGCGCGGGGACGGCCCTGGTCCCCGGCGTACGGGATTTCCGCGCCCGTACGCCGGAACCCAAATCCCTGGTCCAAGCCGTCAGTTGACCGCGTCCACCTGTTCCTCCCAGGCCAGCTCCACGTCGTACACCAGAGGATCCTCGCCGATCATGATGTGCCGCGCGCGCGGGGCGAACCCGGTCGCGGTCACGGCGAGGAGGTACGAGCCGGGGCCGGGGGCCGCCAGGATGTACGAGCCGTCGGCGAGCGAGTCGACGCGGTCGAGCTGGCGGCCGCCGCGCGAGACGAGGGTGAGCACCGCGTCCGCGACCGCCTCGCCGTCGGGGGTGCGCAGGAAGCCGTGGACGGCGGAGGCGCCCCCGATGCGCTGGGCGGGAACCGCGGCGTCCACGGACTCCACAGGCACCGGCACATCCTCCTTGGGCTCCACCGCCAAGTGCGGCAGCCGCTTCTCCAGCCAGTTGGGCAGCCACCAGTTGGACCGCCCGAGCAGATGCATCGCGGCCGGGACGAGCGCCGTACGCAGGATGAACGCGTCGAGCGCGACCGCCGCCGCGAGCCCGATGCCCGCCATCGCGCCCTCCATGTCGCCGCTGAGGACGAACGCGGAGAACACACAGATCATGATCAGGGCGGCGGAGTTGATGACCCGGCTGGTCTCGGCGAGACCGACCCGTACCGCGCGTGCGTTGTCCTTCGTATGCACCCATTCCTCGTGCATCCGGCTGACCAGGAACACCTGGTAGTCCATGGAGAGGCCGAAGAGGAGCGAGAGCATGATGACGGGCAGGAAGGCGGTGATCGGGCCTTCCTTGCCGAGGCCGAGCGCCTCCGCGCCCCAGCCCCACTGGAAGACCGCCACCAGGACGCCGAAGGACGCGGCCGCCGCGACGAGGTTCATCACCGCCGCCGTCAGCGGCACCACGAGCGAACGGAACGCGATCAGCAGAAGCAGGAAGCCGAGGCCGATGATCGCGCCGACGAAGAGCGGGATCCGTTCGCCGGTGACGGCCGCGAAGTCCTTGAACACGGCGGTCACACCGCCGACATGGGTTTCCGTGCCGGCCGCCGGGATCACGTCGTCGCGCAGCCGGTCGATCAGTTCGTCCGTCTCGACGGACTGCGGTGAGGTGGTCGGGACGACCTGGATCACCGAGACATCCGAGCCGGCCGGCACCGGCAGCTGTACGGCAGCGGCGACCCCCTCGGTGTCCTCCACGCGGTCGAGCAGACCGTCGTCGCCGCCCTGACTCACCAGCTGCAGCGGCCCGTTGAAGCCCGGGCCGAAACCTTCCGCCAGCAGGTCGTACGCCTGGCGTGTGGTGGTCGACTCCTGATGGTTGCCCTGGTCGGTGGCGCCGAGGCGCAGGGACAGGACCGGGATCGCGAGCGCCGCCATGACCACCACGGCCAGGAACGCGATCGACCGCGGCCGCTTCTGTACGACGCCGGACCAGCGCGCGGCCGCCCCGGTCACCTCGTCGGACTCCGGCCCGTTCGCGGCCAGCTTGCGCCGCTGCCGCCTGCTGAGCACCTTCGGACCGAGCACCCCGAGCATCGCGGGAAGCAGCGTGGTCGCGGCGAGCACGCTCATCACCACGGTCAGGGATGTGCCGATGACCACGCCGTCGAGGAAACGCATGTTCATCACGAGCATGCCGGCGAGCGCGATACACACCGTGCCGCCCGCGAACAGCACCGCGCGCCCCGACGTGTTGAGCGCGGTGACCGCCGACTCCTCGGGGTCGAGGCCGCGCTGGATGCCGCGCCGGTGCCGGGTCACGATGAACAGCGCGTAATCGATCCCGACACCGAGCCCGATCAACGAGCCGAGCAGCGGCGCGACTTCCGGCACATCGGTGACATGGCTGAGCAGCGAGGTGCCCATCATCCCCATGCCCACGCCGAACACGGCCGTGACGATGGGAAGGAGCATCGCGAACAGCGAACCGAACGCCAGGAAGAGCACGACCGCGGCGGCCGCGATGCCCACCATCTCCGCGAGCCCGGTCGGCGGCTCCTGGGTCCGCGTGATCGCCTGCCCGCCCAGTTCCACCTGGAGCCCCGCACGCTCCGTGTCCTGCGCGGTCTCGACGACGTCCTCGACGAGCGCCTTCGGTACTCCGTTGGCCTGCTCGGCGAAGGTCACCTGCGCGTAGGCGGTGCGCCCGTCGCGGCTGATCTGTGTCGCGCCCTGCTCCGTGTACGGGGAGGAGACCTCCCCGACGCCCGGCATCGTGCCGATCTCCTTCAGCGCGGGCTCGAGCCGCTCCCGTACCGCGTCGTCGCGCACCGAACCCTCGTCGACCTTCCACACCACGGTGTCCGTGTCACCGGCGGCCTGCGGGAAGGCCTCGGTCATCAGGTCGTACGCGCGCTTGGAGTCGGTGTCCGGGAGGCTGAAGACATTCGCGTAATCCGTGCCGGCCTGCGAACCCGCGGCCCCGACACCGAGCAGAGCTCCCACCCACAGTACGAGGACCACCAGGCGGTGCCGATAGCACCACCGTGCCAATGCAGCCACGATTCCTGCCCCTTCATCGGTCTGTATCGGTACCGGTAGGTCGTCCCCCTGGGCCACGCCTCAGAATTGCGGTCGCCACGCGTGTGTGGTGCGTCGCGGCCATGACTCTCAAGGAACTCCAAAGCTCGGCCCGGTCCCTCGTACAACGAGCCGACGGATACTTGGGTCATGAACGCCGGGGAGGAAGTGGGCAGGGGCGCGGTCGTACTGGTGGTCGAGGACGAACCCTCCATAGCCGACGTCCTCACCATCGCGCTGCGCTATCACGGGTTCGAGGTGGTCTGGGCGAGCTGTCTGCTGCAGGCACGCGCCCGGATCGAGGAACGCCGGTTCGACGCCGCGCTGCTCGATGTGATGCTGCCGGACGGCGACGGGCGCGCCTTCGGGCGTGAACTGCGGGCCCGGCACCCGGAGACGGCCGTGGTGTTCGTGACGGCGCGGGACGCCCCGGCCGAGATCGTGGGCGCGCTCGGCTTCGGCGACGACTACATCACCAAACCCTTCAACATCGACGAGGTCGTCGCCCGGCTCACCGCCGTCCTGCGCCGCACCCGGCCGGCCGATGTCCTGCCGGCCGCCCCTGCGCTGCGCTACGGGACCCTCGAACTCGACGAGACCACGTACACCGTGCGCTGCGACGACCCGTCCCGCGGCGAGGTGCAGCTCACGCCCACCGAGTACGCGCTGCTTCGCTTCCTGGTGCGCAACGGCGGCCGGATCGTGCCCAAGGAACAGCTCCTGCGCCACGTATGGCAGTACGAGCACCAGGCCGAGTCGACCGTCGTCGAGACCTACATCAGCTATCTGCGGCGCAAACTCGCCCCGCTGGGACCGCCGTTGATCACCACCCGGCGCGGCGTGGGCTACGGGCTGGCGGACGCGTGAGGCCGGTGCGCCGCGAGCGCAGGCGCCATCACGGCACCAGGACACTGCGGGCCAAGCTCACCGCGATGAACGTGGTGGTGCTCGCGCTCGGCATCGTGGTGGCCACCGCGGTGAGCATCATGGCGATGCGGCACTATCTGCTCGACCGTATCGACTCCGAACTCGTCTCCTCCCGTACGGCCTTGGAGAACACCGGCTTCACCCGCAAGCAGATCGACGCGCTCAGCGCGATCGGCTCACTGCGCGACGATCTGCTGCTCGCGGACGCGGCCGGGACACTGCCGCGCCCCGAGACGGTGTTCGTGGCGGTGGACGGCGAGGGCCGTCCGGTGACCTTCGCGGGGATCCCGCCGACCGCCAGACAGCGGGAGCTGGCCTCGGCGGTGGACGATCCCCACCGCCTTTCCGCGTCCGACGCCGTACGTGAGGTGCACTTCGGCGGGGACGAGTTCCGTGCGGTGGGCGCGCGGCTCGAGGACGGCACGGTGGTGCTCATGGCCACGTCCATCGAGGCGGTACGGGACGGGGTGACCAAGAGCCTCAAGGTCGATCTGGGCGTCGGTGCCGGGCTGTTGGTGCTGCTCGGGGTGCTGACGCTGATCGGGGCGCGGCACCGGCTGCGCCCTCTGGAGGACATGGTCGAGACGGCGTCCGCCATCGCGGAGGGCGACCTCACCCGGCGCGTACCGGCCCGCAAGGACCCGGTCCTGGAGATCGAACAGCTCCGTCTGGCCCTCAACTCCATGCTGCACCAGGTCGAATCGGCCTTCGAGACCCGTGAACGCAGCGCCTCCCAGCTGCGCCGCTTCGTCGCGGACGCCTCCCATGAACTGCGTACTCCCCTTTCGGCGATACGCGGCTATCTCCAGCTGTACGACAAGGGGATGCTCCGCGAGCCGGCCGAGCGGGAGCGGGCGGGGCGGCGGGTGCGCTCGGAGACCGACCGGATGAGCCGCCTCGTCGACGAGCTCCTGACGCTCGCCCGCCTCGACCAGCAGGCCGAACTGGTCTTCCGCGAGGTGGACCTGAGCCGTCTGGTGCGGGAGGCGGCGGAGGACCTGCGGGTGCAGGAGCCGGGGCGCCCGGTCGCGGTGTCGGCCGACGGCGCGGTGCTCGTGCACGCCGACGAGACGGGGCTGCGTCAGGTGGTGGGCAACCTGCTGGCCAACGTACGGACGCATACGCCGGGTTCGGCCGCGGTACGCGTCTCGGCGGGCCGGTCGAACGGCCGGATCCACCTCACGGTCGCCGACGAGGGCCCCGGCCTCACCCCCGAGGACGCGGCCCGCATCTTCGACCGCTTCTTCCGCACGGGAACCGGCGCCGGAAGCGGCCTCGGCATGGCCATCGTGCAGGGCGTGGTACAGGCTCATGG
>NZ_JAAKZW010000253.1 GCF_011044995.1 Streptomyces mesophilus
GCGGGGCGGGCGGGTCAGGACGCGGACGCGGCCCTCGATGACGTGGCCGAGCGGCCCGGTGTTCGGCGACGCGAACGCCGCCGTGCTGGTGGCGTGGGTCTTGCGGGCCCACCGCGGGGCGTGGATCTCGTCGTTGAAGACGAGCAGCGCGCCCAGGTCCCTGGCCTCGGGCGCCGCCGCGACCCGTACGGCCGCGAGGAGGTTCGCCGGACCGTCCGCCCCCGCGAGGGTCGGGTTGCGCATCGCGCCGGTCAGCACGATGGGCTGGGGATGCGGCCAGATCAGGTCGAGGAGATACGCGGTCTCCTCCAGGGTGTCCGTGCCCTGGGTGACGACCACGCCCGTCGCGCCCGCCTTCACCGCGCGCGAAGCCGCGTCCACCACCTCGTACAGCTGGGCGAAGGTGAGGTTGGCGCTGGGGACCGCGTGGGCGTCCCGGACGTCCAGGGCGAAGTCCGCCAACGCCGGGACGGCGGCGGTCAGTTCGGCGCCGGACTGACGCGGGACCACGCCGTCGGACGGGCGGCCGGCCATCGCGATGGTGCCGCCCAGGGTGAAGAGCGTGACGCTCACTTCAGGCGCTCCTCGAGCTCGGCGAGGTCGGTGAGGAACCACGTCTGCGTGCCGCGGTTGCATTCCCGTACGAAGTCGCGCAGTGCCGTGCTCTGCGCGATGTGATCCGTGATGTCACCGACCACGGCGAGCCCCAGCCCGTACTGGACGAACTTCTGGATGACCGCGCCCGCAAGACGCGTCCGCAGGACGAAGAAGTCGGGGGCGAAGCGGCCGGCGGGGACCGCGACCCAACGGGCGCCCTGGTAGCCGGCGTTGCCGATCACGTCGAGGGCGTCCTGTTCGGTGGCGATCGGGGCGCCCTCGGCGAGCCACACCATCACCGGGACGTCATGCATCATCCGCAGTTCGCTCATGACGGCACAGGCTAGCCCCCCGTCGTCACGGTCCGCTCCTCCGAGAAGGCTCCCCAATTGCCGTCCGGCAGCTTCGCCCTGAGTTTCACGCGATACGTCTGCCCCTCCTCGCGCGTGATGAAGAAGCTGTGCTTCGCCCGGCCGGCCGGCGCCGCCGCGCCCCACTGGAGGGTGGTCGCCTGGCGGCCGTTGAGATGGATCTCGTACTCGGCGACATCACCGCCGGTCCGCGGCGCGTCCCAGGACAGGTCCAGGTAGTACGCGTCGTCGTCCTCGCGCGTCGTGACCTTGAAGCCGCCGGGCGCCGTGTTCTCGGAGCCGCCGCTGCCGGGAGCGGTCGTCAGACGGACCGAGCCGCTGTCGGGCGAGGAGTTGTCGGCCGCGTCGCGGGCCTTGACGGTGAAGGTGTACTCCGTGCCGGGCCGCAGCCCCGTCACCAGGGCGGTCGTCGTACGGCCGTCCACGCTGTGGATCCGCGATCCGCGCTGATAGATGTCGTACGAGGTGACGGCCTCGTTGTCCTTCGCCGCACCCCACGCGAGGGTGGCCGCCCGCGAACCCGACGGCCGGGCCGTGAGCTTGACGGGTGCGGTGGGCGGCTCGGCGTCCTGCGGTGCCGGGGCCCGCATGGTGACGGAGGCCTCGGTGCTGTGGGGTGAGCGGTTGCCGGCGGCGTCCAGGGCGCGGACCGTGAAGGTGTAGGTCCGCTTGGGGGTCAGGCCGGTGATATCGATCATGTACGTGGCGGCCGGCAGTGTCTTGACCAGCTTGCCGCCGCGGAAGACCTCGTAGCGGGCGACGGCGGTGTCGTCGGTCGACTTGTTCCACATGACGTGGACCGAAGTGGCGCTGCCCGCATGGACGGTGAGGCCGCGCGGGGCGGTCGGCGGGCGTTCGTCACGCGCCTCGGCCTCTCCCCCGCAACCGGCGAGGAGGAGCAGGGCGGCGGCCGTGAGCACAGCTGTGGGGGTGCGGTGCACGGGGTGCCTTCCGGTCTGGCGTACGGGATCCTGAAGCGGGTTCGGAGGGGGCGGGCTCGTCGAGGCGATTGGTCTGGACAACGCGATGACAACGTTGTGACACAGGTGACGGGTTCACTTCAAGAGGGCCGACGCCAACAGGCCCCGCGCGAGCGGGCACGCACAACTGCCGGGCGAGCCGAAGGAGTTCGGCCCGCCCGGCAGCCGGTGCACAGGATCAGCGCACGCTCAACGGGTGTAGCGCATCAGGGCGCGCACCATGTGACAGGTGGTCTCGGACGGCGGGTGGATGCCGACGAGGTCCGCGGTCGAGCGGATACGGCCGTTGTTCGCCTGCTCCGGGCGCCAGACGCCCGCGTCGAGCAGGGCTATCGCGAGGCGCATGGCCTTGAGCCGGCGGTTGTGCGCGATGTACCACTCGCGCGGCCGGCCCGCGGGCAGCGCCTTTTTGGCGAACGGCACGTACGGAACATCGATCGGCAGTGTCGTCTGAGCCTCGAGAGCGACAGGGACCATAAGCAACCTCCTGGGGTGGTCGCGGAGTCGTCGGGCGCCGGCGGACGCCCTACGACCCGAACTCGAACACTGCTTCAATTCTAGCCCCCGGCACTGACATCCGCGGGGTCCGGAATCGCCGCCAAATCACCAGGTGGATCAGGGGTTTCGAGGCGCGTCACGTATGGTCCGGAAGGGAGGCGTGAGGCGGCATATATTCGAACACCGCCGCTCGTCGAGGGACGCCGGGCCGTCGATCGGCTCGAGTCAGAAGTCGGTCTTGTCGACGCGGCTGACGATGCAGTGCGCGTCGAGGGTGCGCATGTCGTCATCGGCGGTGGTGGCCGCTTCGGTGATCGTGCCGGCCTGGGTCCTGCCGGGCGCCAGGTTGTCGATGGACAGCGTCGGGATGGTCAGCACCTGCTTGTCCGACGTCCGCAGGACCGCGAAGGTGATCTTGTAGCTCGCCGACTGGTCCGTGTTCCCGTTGGTGACGCGGTAGGTGAGGCGGGCCTTGCCCAAGTAGTCGGCTTCCGGTGTGAGCTCACAGGCGTCGATCGTGACGTCCTGCTCGCCGTACGTGGTGGTGCTGCTGGGCGAGGGTGCGACCGAGGCCGAACTGTCCGCGTCGCCGCCACCGCCACCGCCCGACGAACCGTGGCTCGAGCCCGAACCCGAGCTGTCGTGGTCGTCGTCGCAGCCGCCTCCCCCGCGGCGCGCTCCGGTCAGCGCGACGAAGACGATCACGAACACGGCTATCGCTCGTACCCGACGCACCTTCATGGGGACCCCCGTCCGATGAACGGGCCGCCTGGCGGCCCGGGTTGGTCAGCCGCGACACCGTAGCAGCGGCAGTACGCTCCGTGGCATGGAGATCTGGATCAATCCCGCCTGTTCCAAGTGCCGCAGCGCCCTCACCGTGCTCGACGCGGAGGGCGCCGATTACACCGTGCGCCGCTATCTCGAGGATGTGCCCAGCGAGGCCGAGATCGGGGAGGTGCTCGAGCGTCTGGGACTGGAGCCCTGGGACATCGCCCGCACCCAGGAGCCCGCCGCCAAGGAGCTGAACCTGAAGGACCGCGAGGCCTGGCCGCGCGACGCGAGCGGGCGGGCGCGGTGGATCAAGGCCCTTGCCGAGCATCCGAAGCTGATCCAGCGGCCGATCATCACGGCGGACGACGGGAGTGCCCTGGTGGCGCGCTCGGACGAGGCGGTACGGGAGGCGCTGGGCCGGTCCTGAACCGCGCGCCGCCCTCGTCCGGCCCGAAGCGACCGTCACGGCCGTCGGTCCGGCCCTCGACGCGGGGCTGCTCTTCGCGTGGGGTACGTTCGCGGCGGTGCGCGTGGGCTACCGCCGGGGCCAACGCGCTGATCAAGTAGGCGCGTCGTACAGGCAAGTCGGGTCGTACAGGCAAGTCGGAGGGTCCCCGTGTTCGGAACACTGCAGTGCACAGTCCTCGACTGCCGCGAACCGCAGGCACTCGCCCGCTTCTACGCCACACTGCTCGGCGGCACGGTGAACCGCCCCGACCGTCGCTGGGCCACCGACGGGAACTGGGCGACGCTGCATCTGCCGGGCCCCGGCGGCCAGGTCCTGTGCTTCCAGCGCGTCGCCGACCACCGGCCGCCCGTCTGGGGCGACCCGGACCGGCCGCAGCAACTGCATCTGGACATCGGCGTCCCCGACCTGGACGCGGCCGAGGCCGCCCTTGTCGAGGCGGGCGGCACCCTCCTCGACAAGGGTGCCGACGACCGTCCCTGGCGCATCTACGCGGACCCGGCGGGCCATCACCTGTGCCTGGTCCACGAACCGAAGCGCCCGGCGCCCGGCGCTCCCGAGCAGCCCGGCGTCTAACGCAGCGCTGCCTCCGCCTGCGCCAGGATCTCCGTCACCCGCGCCCCGAAGCGCACATCGCACGGATGCGGTTCTCCCGTGCGTACGGCCTCCAGGAGCGCGTCGATCGCCGTCCCGTACGAGGCGAGCGGGCCGTCGCCCCACACCTCGGGGAGCTCGGTGATCCCGTGCGCTCCGCGCAGCTCGGCGGTGACTGCGCTCGCCTGCTCGGGGGCGGTCAGGCTGAGCGTGGTGGTGCTCGTGGCGCCGGACGCGTGGCGCAGCGCCAGGTGCACGGTGTCCAACTGCCCGCGCAGACCGGTCACTTCGCTCACGTCGCCGAACACCGGCAGCAGTACGGACAGGGCGTGCGGGCCGACGTCCCACAGCGCGCCCCGTTCGCGGCGCCAGGGCGAATCGGCGGACGGGCTCTGCGCGTCGGGCGCGTAGATGGATCCGATCCAGTCGACCCGGCCCGTGTACCAGTCGTCCCGGCCGGTCTGTTCGTCGATCCACGGCGCGGCCGCGGCGGAGAAGCGCAGCGTGAAGAAGACGACGGAGGCGACCTCGCTCGCGGCCTCGGCGAGCTCGCGGGCGCCGTCGACCGTGGTCGCCACGGGCTTGTCGAGGAGCAGGTGCCGCCCGGCGCGTGCGGCGCGCACGGCGAGCGGGGCCTGGATGTCCGGCGGCAGGGCGACCGCGATGGCGTCGACGTCGGCGATCAGGGCGTCCACGTCGTCGTATGCCTGGGTGGAGAGCTCCTTCGCGAGCTCCCCGGCGGCCTCGGGCCTGCGGCCCCAGACGCCGACGAGCTCGGTGCCGGGGTGCGCGGCGAGTGCGGGGCCGTGCACGCGCTGGGCCCAGGGGCCGGTGCCGAGCAGGCCGAAGCGGACGGGGGCGGCGGGTGTGTGGGACGTCATGGAAAACCATGATGGGGCATACGGGCGACGATGTTACGTTCGAGTGGCCGGCCGCGGGACTTCGGTGCGACTTCCGTTTCTTGCCTGTACAGCAATGCATCCGCAGTTCGTGCCCTCCACTCCCCGGCCGGCGCTCATCACTCACGGGGGCCCGATGGAGACGTACGAGACGTACGCAGACCTGGTCGCGGCCGAGGACGTGCTGCTGTTCGTGAACGCGGCGATCACCTCGACGGGACAGCGCGAGTTCCGCTCCACGGCGGACGAGCAGCGCATGTCGCTGGACTTCCTGCACGAGTACGTACGGGTCAACTACCGCGAGCTGTACGCCGCCACGCTCGCCCTCGACATCAACGACCACAACGCCGTGGAGATCATCCGGCGGCTGCTCGTCTCCGCGCGCGAGACGGACGAGAAGCAGCGGCGGGTCGAGGGCCGGCTCATCGGCGCGCGTCTCGCCGTACTGCCGCCCCAGCGGGTGTACCGGCTGTTCGGGCAGCTGCGCCGGGCCCGGGTGAACAACCGGCGGACGCGGGCGATCATGCGGGACTGGCTGGCGGGCCGCCGTGACCACGGATTCGACGCGGTGAAGTACCGCAGCGGGTTCAAGACGGCCGTACGGCACGGGCACCTGCCGGTGACGGACGAGCTGGGCGACTTCCTGTTCGCGCCGCGCAGGCGGGGGCACTACGAGCACGAGCTGCTCGACACGTACCGGCGGGCGCGCTACACGCACAGCGCCCTGTACGAGCTGCCGTTCACGGTCGCCGAGGGCTTCGCCGCGCAGCACGGCATCCCGCGTGCCGTGTTCCTCGACCGGATCGAGCCGCGGATGACCCGGTACGAGCGGCTGCGCAACCAGGAGTCGGCCCGCGCCCACCGGACGGAGGTCGAGGTCGACCTGGCCGCGATGCCGCTGACCCGGCTCGCCTCGTACGTGCTGTCCCTGGATCTCTCCGTACGTTCCGAGCGGCGGGCCGAGCTCACCGGCGCGCTGCGTGCGGCCGCGCGCCGGGTCGCCGGTCCGTACGCGGGGACGTGGGGGCGGGTCGCGGCGGTGCTCGACGACAGCTTCTCGGCCTCGGGCTCCGCACAGAAGCGGCGCCGCCCGCTGGCGGTGGCGCTCGCCTGCCACTTTCTGCTCGCCGAGCTGGCGGACACGTACGTCCCGCTGTGGACCTCGGGCCGCGGCGACGCGCTGCTCACGTATCCGTACGGTCCGACGCCGATCGGCCTGCGGATCCTCGACGCGCTCGACCACTCCCCCGCCCGGCTGGTGATCGTCTCGGACGGCTGGGACAACGCGCCGCCCGGGCTCGCGGGCGAGGTGCTCCGGGTGTGGCGCACGCGGCTCGACCCGTCGCGCCGTACGAGCGTCGTGCACCTCAACCCGGTATACGACGCGGCCGGTTACGACGTACGCCGACTCGCCCCGAGCGTGCCGACCTCCGGGGTGCGGGACGCCGAGGATCTGCCGGCGCTCGTGGAGCTGGCGCAGTTCGCGGAGGGGCGGACGGGGCTCGCGGAGCTGCGGGCGTATCTGGACGACAGGGTGAAGCTCTTCACCGGGACCGAGGGGACGACGGCATGACCCAGCTCGACCTCACCGGCCTGACCGCCGAGCCCGCCCAGGTGTGGGGCGGGATCCGCCTGGTGCCGCTGGTGCGCGAGACGCCGATCACGGATCTGCGGCTGCGGCGCGATCTGTTCACCGACGCGTGGATGGCGGTCGAGCCGGGCGACGGGTCGTACTACGCCTCGTACATCCCGCACGGCTTCGTGGCGGACTGGGCGCGGGACGGCAAGTGGCAGGCGGCGTACGGCACTCAGCTCTGCGATGAGTACGACCAGCCGGACGACACTCCCGTGCACGCGATCCCGATGCGGCGCCTGGTGCAGCGCGCGGGCAGCCGGCGGCTGCGCTTCCTGCCGCTGCATCTGGCGCTCGAGGGCTATCTCGCGCTGCACTTCGGCGGTCCTTCCGTGCTGTGGGAGGAGTGGGCGAAGCGTGCGGTGAGCCGGGGGCTCTCGCCGCGGGCCGAGATGGCGTACGTGGGGGCCTCGGTCGAGGGGCTCGACGAGGCGCTGCGGATCTTCGAGATCCATCCGGGACAGTGCGGGGTCATGGTGTACACGGCCGACGCGCTCGCCGCCGCGTTCGTCGTGCCGCACCCGGACGACTACCGGGCGCTGCACAGCTCGCTCCTTCAGGACCTGTACGGGGAGCTGGTGTACCAGCACGCGTACTACTCGCCGCCGGTACGGGAGTTCACGGCGGTGATCGAGGACGCGCGCGTGTCCGACCTGGCCGGGCTGCGGTCGGCCGCTCTGGGGCAGCTCGATGCGTGGGCCGAGGATCATGACCGGCACCTGGCCGGCGGGCTGCTCGACGAGTCGTACGAGATCACGCAGCTGCGGCGGATGGGGGCGGCGGGGCGCTACCGCCTGAGCCGCTTCCTGCCGCCCTTCGCGCTCCACCGCGAGCAGCACATCGGGGAGACGATCACGGATCTGAAGGGCCGGGTGGCGTATCTGAAGTCGATGCGGCTCTCCGAGAACCAGGTCAGGCGCGGCCACCTGCTGTCCCAACTGGCCCGGTACGACTGGAACTTGGAGGACACGGCGGCCGCGCTCGGCTCCTCCCCGGTCGAGCTGGTGCGGCGGATCAGGAGCGCCGGGTTCGACGGGCTCCTGAAGCGGCATGTCGTGGAGGCGGCGCAGCGCGGGCGGTGGGACGGGCGGCCGTCCTCCCGGCAGGGCGGCTGATCTTCCAGCAGGGCGGCTGACGATGCGGCTGTGTACCGGCGCGAAACGCGCGTAACACGGGGTTCACAGACGGGCAACGGTCGGGAAATCGCGCATTGACAGGCTGCGGCTACAGCGCGGGGCTCGACGACGCCCCCCACGCTCCACCCGCATGCAACGCCCGTAAAGGATGGCGCCCGTGACGTTCAAGGCTGAGTACATCTGGATCGACGGCACCATGCCGACGGCGAAGCTGCGCTCGAAGACGAAGATACTGACCGCTCCCGTCTCCGGTGTCGCCGAGCTGCCGATCTGGGGCTTCGACGGTTCCAGCACCAACCAGGCCGAGGGCCACGCCTCCGACTGTGTGCTCAAGCCGGTGTTCTCCTGCCCGGACCCGATCCGCGGCGGCGACGACATTCTGGTGATGTGCGAGGTCCTGAACACGGACATGACGCCGCACGTCTCCAACACCCGTGCGCAGCTGACCGAGGTCGCGGAGAAGTTCGCCGCGCAGGAGCCGATCTTCGGTATCGAGCAGGAGTACACCTTCTTCGACGGCAGCCGCCCGCTCGGCTTCCCGGAGAACGGCTTCCCGGCCGCGCAGGGCGGTTACTACTGCGGTGTCGGCTCGGACGAGATCTTCGGCCGTGATGTCGTCGAGGCGCACCTGGAGAACTGCCTCAAGGCCGGTCTCGGGATCTCCGGCATCAACGCCGAGGTCATGCCCGGTCAGTGGGAGTTCCAGGTCGGCCCGCTCGCCCCGCTCGAGGTCTCCGACCAGCTGTGGGTGGCGCGCTGGCTGCTCTACCGCACCGCCGAGGACTTCAACGTCTCCGCCACCCTCGACCCGAAGCCGGTCAAGGGCGACTGGAACGGCGCCGGTGCGCACACCAACTTCTCCACGAAGGCGATGCGCGAGGGCTACGACGCGATCATCACCGCGTGCGAGGCGCTGGGCGAGGGCTCCAAGCCGCTCGACCACGTCAAGAACTACGGCGCCGGCATCGACGACCGTCTGACCGGGCTGCACGAGACCGCCCCGTGGAACGAGTACTCCTACGGCGTCTCCAACCGCGGCGCCTCGGTCCGTATCCCGTGGCAGGTCGAGCAGGACGGCAAGGGCTACATCGAGGACCGCCGCCCGAACGCCAACGTCGACCCGTACGTGGTCACGCGTCTGATCGTGGACACGTGCTGCACCGGTCTGGAGAAGGCCGGGCAGGTCTGATCCGCCGAACTCCGTTCGGGGCGCCCACCGTTCGCGGTGGGCGCCCCTTCGGCGTGTGCGGTGCGGATGCCCGGCGTACGGGATGCCGGTGGCGCGTGCGAGTCTTGACCGCATGCTCGAGATCAAGGTGAAGACCGAGAACCGGCAGGAGTACGTGCGGATCCCGCCCGGCGACCTGGCCGCCCTGGTGGCGCGGATCGGGGCCGCGGGCGACGAGTTCCTGGTGTGCCAGCGCATACCGGATCTCCCGAACGTCTTCGTCCAGACCGCCCGTACCGCCGGCGAGGGCTATGTCCTGGAGCATCACGACGGGCACACCCTGTTCCACACCGATCTCGGCGACGACGAGGCCGGCCGGGTCACGGCGGCCATCGAGGGCTGGGCCCGCCAGGAGGACGGCTGGGACGCCGGTCTCGTCTGGGAACCGGTGGAGCTGCCCGCCCCGGCCGCCGTGCCCGAACTGCCCGCGGATGTACGGCAGCGGGTCGAGGAGTATGTACGGGGGCTGCTCGCCCAGGGCTACCTCGCCCGTGCCGCGCTCACCGAGGCCGCCGAGGAATGGCTGGTCGACGGGGATGTGCGGCCGGTGTCGCGGGCGCAGGCCGCACAGCTCGTGGACCGGTTGTGGGTGGAGCGGGTGCGGGAGCAGGCCGGCTGGCAGGGGCCGACCGATCCCGAGCGGCTCGCGCAGGTCTTCGCCGCGCTCGACCGGAACGGCATCACGGCCCGGGAGAACTTCACGTGCTGCCGCAGCTGCGGTCTCACGGAGATCTGGGGCGCGGGCCCGCGGGACGCCCGGGGGTTCGTCTTCTTCCACTCCCAGGGCACCGAATCGGTCGCCGAGCAGGGTGAGTTGACCCTCTATTACGGGGGCTTCGAGTGCACACCCGAGTACACGGCCGCGATCGGGCGCGAGGTGGCCGCCGCGCTGGAGGCGAGCGGGCTGCGGACGCGGTGGACCGGGTCCGCGGACGATGCGATCCATGTCCACGATCTGGACTGGCGTCGGCGTCTGGTGGGCTGAACCGGCCGGGCAGCGCTCCTGATCAGGCCATCTTCGGCCACGTGCCGTATCAAGGTGCGAGAGGGGACTGCTGCCGGGAGTGGGGGTCTGCTTCAATGGGGGCATGGCCGACTACCAGGACACCGCGAAGGGTCGCTTCGACCTCGAGCCGTTCTGGCCTTCCCGTCAGCATGATGACTTCGACCGCGTGTGTTGCCGCGTGAGGAACGCACCGGCCCTCTAAAGCCGTTCACCCCTCGTCGAGGCGGTGCGGCCTTCGGCCTGTGCGAGTGCGTACGTCCTGCCACGTCCACTTCGCGCGAAAGAGCTGACCTCTCATGGCGAACACCCATGTCTTCTCCGCCGCTACGGCGCCTCCCCTGCCCTCCCCCGCCGCAAAGACCCCGGCCCCTTCCGCCCGCCACCGGCTGCGCGCCGTCCAACAGGACGAGGTGGCGCAACTGGTGCCGAGCATCGACGTGGCCGACTATCTGCCGCCGGGCGCCACCTGGCTGCCCGCGCCCCAGCACACGCTGCCCGCGCTGCCGGACCGGCCGCCGATGGTCGGGTATCTCGTGCTCGTGCCGGCCGAGTTGCAGGGCGCGGCGCCGGCGGAACCGCAGCGGGAGCTCATCCGGATCGACCCGGTGCAGCGCGTCGCGGCGGTCGCCGGGCGGCAACTCGACCTGACCTACCTGGAGTTCGAGCTGCTCGCCCATCTCGTGGCGCACCCGCAGCGGGTGCACACCCGGGACTCCCTGGTGCAGACGGTGTGGGGGTACGGGCATGTCGGCGACGGGCGGACGGTCGACGTCCATGTGGCCCGCCTTCGACGCAAGCTGGGCGCCGAGTACCGCGAGGTGATCCAAACGGTGCGGCGCGTCGGGTACCTTTCTCTTATACACAT
>NZ_JAAKZW010000254.1 GCF_011044995.1 Streptomyces mesophilus
TCCCCGCCCTGACCCCGGCCGCCGGCGGGCCCAGGGTGGCCCTGCACACGGTCACCCTGGACGACGACGGCGCCCTCCTGCCCGGCCTCGCGGCCACCCACCAGGGCCTGGTCGTGGCGGCCTGCGGAGTCGGTCACGTACCGGCCGGACTCGCCCCCGTACTCGGCGAGTTGGCCACCCGCATCCCGGTCGTCCTGACGTCCCGTACGGGAGCGGGCTCGGTCCTCACGTCGACGTACGGTGCTCCGGGCTCGGAGACGGACCTGCTGAGCCGCGGCCTGATCAATGGCGGTCTGCTTGACCCGTACAAGGCACGCGTTCTGCTGCGCGTACTGCTGTCGGCAGGGGCGGCCCACGAGGACATCACCCGGGAATTCACCCACCGCGCCTGACACTTGGGCCCGCAGCCGGCCCCGACGGCCGTCGGACCTGTCCGCGGGCCCTCAGTCCTCCGCCACGGGACCCAGCGCTTCGACCTCGCCCGCGAACGCCGGGTGTCCCACCGCCTCACACACGAGCCGCAGCCTCCGCCGGTGCGTTCCGTAGCGCTGCGCGAACTGGATCCCGGGCTCCCCGTCGTTCTCCCAGGCCTGCACGATCACGGCGTCGGACCGCTCCTGATCGACGGTGAAGTACCCGTCGTGCGCGAGCGCGTACCGCAGACAGTCCGCCCCGACCGCCCGCAACTGCTCCCGCGCGATCTCCGCCTCCCGCTCGAACGTATCCGCCCGGCACCGCTGCAGCTTCCGCCCGTCCGCGTACTCCATGAGCACAAAGGTCGTCAGCTCCTGCCCCTTGGTGGCCCGCAGCGACTCGACGGCATGGCCGACGGCGGCGAAGGCGAGAGCGATCAGCTCTTCGGGGGCGTCATCGAGGGGGGACGTAGACATGCGCCCAGGAAACCATGGGCACCCGCTGCCGCCCGGCAGCGGGTGCCCATGGTGAACCGGCGCTTCACGCGGCCCTGGTGAGGGTGGACCGGTCCTGCTCGGACAGTGTGGCCCGGTCGGCGCCGGGGGCTTGCCGTACGGCAGTCGCAGGGCCGGCCGCGGCCCCGTGTCCGTCGTGGCGCGGCCAGAGCAGCAGGGCGCCGATCGCGCCGGCCCCGGCGAGGGCCGCGAGGACGGACCAGGCGAGGGCGAAGCCGTACCGGGTGCCGAGCCCGCCCGCGATGGGGTAGGTGATCAGCCAGGCCAGGTGCGACAGCGAGAACTGGGCCGCGAACGCCTCGGGGATCGCGTTCCGCGCGACCGAGGCGCGCAGGACCTTGCCCGTCGGCGTGATGATCAGCGCCATGCCCATGCCGATCACGGTCCAGGTGACCGCCGTACCGGCCCAGGTGCCGGCGCCGGCCGCGATGAGCGTGACCGCGCCGGCCGTGCCGCCGACGAGCACGGCGGCTCCGGTCAGCATCACGGTGCGGGCGGCGACCCGGTCGAGGACGCGGGGGAGTGCCAGGGCGGTCACGAGGGTTCCGGTGCCGGACGCGGCCAGCATCCAGGCCACGCCCGACTGCGAGCCGCCCAGTTCATCGCGCACGTAGTTGACGGTGCTGACGACGACGATCGAACCGGCCGCCGCCACCACGAGGTTGAACGCCATGATGCTGCGCAGCCGAGGCGTGGTGAGGAAGGTCCTGATCCCGGCCGCGGCTTTGTCCCACGCCTTGGTGTGCGCGCTGGGGCGGGCGTTCGGGACGCGCGCCGACAGCACGAGCAGGGCGGAGAGGAGGAATCCGGCGGAGGTGCCGAGGAACAGCCGGTCGAAACTCATGAAGGCCAGCGCGACCGCCGCGAGTACGGGGCTGAGCAGGCTCTCCATGGTGGAGGCGACCTGGGACGCGGACAGGGCCCGGGTGTACGCGGACTCGTCGGTGACGATGTCGGGGATGACGGCCTGGAACGTCGGGGTGAACGCGGCGGAGGCGGCCTGGAGCAGGCCGATCAGTACGTAGATGTGCCAGACCTCGCTCACCAGCGGCAGGGCCAGGACCACGAGGCCGCGGATCACATCGAGCAGCACCAGGAAGGTTCTTCGGGGGAGCCGGTCGATGTAGGCGGCGGTCAGCGGGGCGATGACCACGTACATGACCATCTTGAGGGTGAGGGCGGTGCCGAGGACCAGGCCGGCGCGCGGCCCTGCGAGGTCGTAGGCGAGCAGCCCGAGGGCGACGGTGGTCAGGCCGGTGCCGAACAAGGCGATGACCTGGGCGCCGAAGAGGAGACGGTAGTCGCGGAGGGCGAAGAGTCGCATGACGTTTCCTTCGGTGTTCATGCGGCGGGGCGCGGCCCCGGGGTGGAGGCCGTGCCCCGCGCGTACAGGCGGGGGTGTCTTCTTTGCGCACCGAGTTGCTCCCTTGGCGGCCGGTCAGTGGTGGCTGTGGTGTCCCGCGTGGCTGCCGTGTGCGGACGCGTGGTGGCTGTCGTGCCCGGGCGCGCCGGCTTCGGCGGTCCGTACCGTGAACTCGGCCGTCCGTACGACGCCTTCGTGCTGGAAGTCCAGGAACAGGCGGTACGTGCCGGCCGTCGGCGCGACCGCCATGAAGGCGATGTGGGGCCCTGCCGCGGTGACACCGTCACCGGGCTCGCCCTCCGGGTGCACGTGGAGATAGCCCAGGTCTCCCACCCGCAGCGCCACCAGGTGTCCGTACGCGGACAGGTAGGGCTGAAGGTCGCTGACGGGACGGCCGTTCCGGCTCACGGTGAGCGTCAGCTCGCTCGCCTCGGCGGGCCGGAGCTCCCCGTCGAGCGTCACGGTGTACTCCCCGGTCCGCGCCCTCCCGGTGGCCTCGGGCAGCGGCTGCGGCTCGTACGCTCCGGAGACCGCGGCGTCGATCCCCAGCGTCAGGGTTCCGCCGTGCCCGGTCGGGTGGACGTCGGCGAAGAACCGCCAGTCACCGGGCGTCAGGTCCAGCCCGACGCTCCAGCTGCCCTTCTCGTCCCTCACCGGGTGGACGTGCTGGAACCCGGCGGTGTCGCGCCGCACGGCGATGAAGTGCAGCTCCTTGTCGTGCTCGGTCTCGAACTCGGTCACCGGCCGCCCGTCCGGGCCGGTCACACGGAAGCCGACCGTCTGGACCCCGGCGGCGAAGACCGTCGCATCGAGCTCGAGCGTGTACCCGCCCTGCGACACCGAAAGCCCACCGGGCTGGGCATCGCCGTGCGCGCCGTGACCTCCCTGAGTGCCGTGGCTGCTGTGGTCGTGACCGACGTGCGTACCCATGGCGTTCTCCCACCTACAAGTCGTTTCCTGCCGCCGCCCCGTCCGGGCGACGATCAGAACCATATACCCCTGGGGGGTATATGGCGAGCCCTCCTGTGCGTCTGCCGGCTGTCCAGGACTGACCGCAGGACGACCTGTTCCCCGGCTTGAAACGACCGTGGGCCGTGTCCTTCCCCTCGACGGGAAGGACACGGCCCACGGTCTATGTACGGCCCAGGTCAGCAGCTACACGCTCTGACCCGCGGGTTTTCTAGATGTCGAAGTACAGCTCGAACTCGTGCGGGTGCGGGCGCAGCTGGATCGGGGCGATCTCGTTCGTGCGCTTGTAGTCGATCCACGTCTCGATCAGGTCCGGCGTGAAGACGCCGCCGGCCAGCAGGTACTCGTGGTCCGCCTCGAGCGCGTCGAGGACCGCCGGGAGCGAGGTCGGGACCTGCGGGACGCCCGCGTGCTCCTCGGGGGCCAGCTCGTAGAGGTCCTTGTCGATCGGCTCGGCCGGCTCGATCTTGTTCTTGACGCCGTCGAGGCCCGCGAGCAGCAGGGCCGAGAAGGCCAGGTACGGGTTCGAGGACGGGTCCGGCGCGCGGAACTCGACGCGCTTGGCCTTCGGGTTCGAGCCCGTGATCGGGATACGCATGGCCGCGGAGCGGTTGCGCTGCGAGTAGACCAGGTTGACCGGGGCCTCGAAGCCGGGGACCAGTCGGTGGTACGAGTTCACCGTCGGGTTCGTGAAGGCGAGCAGCGACGGGGCGTGCTTCAGGATGCCGCCGATGTAGTAGCGGGCGGTGTCCGAGAGGCCCGCGTAACCGGCCTCGTCGTAGAACAGCGGCTGGCCGCCGGTCCACAGGGACTGGTGGACGTGCATGCCCGAACCGTTGTCACCGAAGATCGGCTTCGGCATGAAGGTCGCGGTCTTGTTGTTGCGCCACGCGACGTTCTTCACGATGTACTTGAAGAGCATCAGGTCGTCGGCCGCGGCGAGCAGCGTGTTGAACTTGTAGTTGATCTCGGCCTGGCCGGCGGTGCCCACCTCGTGGTGCTGACGCTCGACCTGCAGGCCGGACCGCTCCAGCTCAAGGGAGATCTCGGCGCGCAGGTCGGCGAAGTGGTCGACCGGCGGGGCCGGGAAGTAGCCGCCCTTGTAACGGACCTTGTAGCCGCGGTTGTTCTCGACCGCGCCGGTGTTCCAGGCGCCCGCCTCGGAGTCGATCTCGTAGATCGACTTGTTGGCGGAGGTCTCGAAGCGCACCGAGTCGAAGATGTAGAACTCGGCCTCGGGGCCGAAGTACGCGGTGTCGGCGATACCGGTGGAGGCGAGGTAGGCCTCGGCCTTCTTCGCGACGTTGCGCGGGTCACGGGAGTACTGCTCGCCCGTGATCGGGTCGTGGATGAAGAAGTTGACGTTCAGCGTCTTGTCGCGGCGGAAGGGGTCGACCCGGGCGGTCGACAGGTCCGCACGCAGCGCCATGTCGGACTCGTGGATCGCCTGGAAGCCGCGGATCGACGAACCGTCGAAGGCCAGCTCCTCGTCCGGGTCGAACACCGACGCCGGCACCGTGAAGTGCTGCATCACACCCGGCAGGTCGCAGAAGCGGACGTCGACGAACTTCACGTCCTCGTCTGCGATGTACTTCTTGGCGTCGTCGGCGTTCTGGAACATCCAGCTCCTCCTACTCCCGGTCCGGGGTGGAGCCGGGGCTGTCTCGCTGTCGGTGCGGCCAGTGCGGTGGCACACGCTGGACCCGACCATAAGGACGGGGGATTTCTCAAGCATGACCCATTTGTTTCGCCCAAGTTAACCGGCCCGGAGGTGACGGCCGTCTCACCGGCCGCCCGCGCCACGGCAGAAGGCACCCGCCCGGTCCCGTACGAAACGGGGCGCAGTACCGTGGACCCGTGGACAACAGGCAAGCAATCGGATCGTGGCTGTCCGGACCGCGGCAGACCGCCGAGGACATGGGCGTCGAGTTCGGGTATCGCGGCGAGCAGTTGGGTCTGCCCGAGCACGGCCCGGGTTCGATCGCGCGCCCCGGCCGCAGGATCGCCGCCCTCGTCATCGACTGGGCGCTGTGCATGGTGATCGCATACGGCCTGCTCGCGCAGGGTGACACCCAGGCCGCGGGCAACTGGGCCGTGCTCGTCCTCCTGGTGATGAGCATCCTCACCGTCACAACCGTCGGTTCCACCCCGGGCAAGCGCATCCTCGGCCTGCGGGTCGTCGCCGAGGGCGGCCGGCGGCTCGGCATCGGCCGCGTGGTCGTCCGCAGCATCCTGCTCTGCCTCGCGATCCCGGCCCTCATCTGGGACCGCGACGGCCGCGGCCTGCACGACCGCCTTTCGCGCGCGGTGCAGGTTCGGATCTGACCGACCGCGTTGCCCTGGGCGGCGTCGTGCTGCCCACCAGGACACAAAGACGGGGCGCCCGGAACCACTCGGTTCCGGGCGCCCCATTGACGTAGGAAAAAACTCAGCGGCCGTTCTGGCCACCGCGCGGCATCCGCATGCCCTTCGGCATCGGACCCTTCGGGATCGGCATGTTCTTCATCAGGTCGCCCATCGCGCGCAGCCGGTCGTTGGTCGTGGTGACCTGCGGACCGGACAGGACGCGGGGGAGCTTGAGCATCGTGGTGCGCAGCTTCTTGAGCGGGACCTCGCCCTCGCCGTTGCCCACGATGAAGTCGTGCACCGGGACGTCCGACACGACGCGCGCCATCTTCTTCTTCTCGGCGGCGAGCAGGGACTTGACCCGGTTCGGGTTGCCCTCGGCGATCAGTACGATGCCGGCCTTGCCCACGGCCCGGTGGACCACGTCCTGACTGCGGTTCATCGCGACCGCGGGAGTCGTCGACCAGCCGCGGCCCACATTGTCCAGAACGGCGGCCGCCGCACCGGGCTGGCCCTCCATCTGTCCGAATGCGGCCCGCTCGGCCCGGCGCCCGAAGACGATCGCCATCGCAAGGAAGGCGAGCACGAAGCCCAGGATGCCGAGATAGACCGGGTGTCCGATCAGGATGCCGATTCCGAGGAAGACACCGAAGGTGACGATTCCCACTGCGGCAATGATCAGACCGATCTTCGAATCGGCCCGTCGGGTCATTTTGTAAGTGAGAGCGATCTGCTTGAGTCGCCCCGGGTTCGCAGCGCTCGCTGCGTCGTCCTTCCTCGCCATGCTGGGAAGTTTACGTGTCCTTCGTGGGGACTACGACGTGCGGGCTGCGACAGCCGCTTCCAGGACCTGCTGAGCCTCCACGCGGTCCTTGGCGCGGCGCCGGTCCTCGAGCACGGATGTCCAGGCGTTGCGGCGGGCGGTGCGCTGTCCGCTGCCGAGCAGCAGCGTCTCCATGACGCGCAGGGCGTCGGTCACGGACGGGATGGCGGTGGCGCGTACGGGCGCGGCCTGCATGTCGGTGGTCCCCCTCGGATCAGGTGCGGCAGTGGGCCTTCGTGTGGCCCACGTCGGCGATGGTCTTACGCGGTGTAAGCCCAGGCTCACTGATTGGTGTTACCAGTGCGTGACCGGCCGGTCAAACACCAATGAAGCCTTGATGCGGCTGGTCAAAAACCTGACGCGGCCCGTACGGAGCCCCTGCCTGCGGGGATCGTACGGGCCGCGTCTTCACGCCATTACGCGCGAGTAGGGTCTTGTGCGCGAAATCACAAGCTCGCGGGGTGCGGAAGGATCTCGGACGGCTTGCGGCTCAGACGGCCTGCGAGGCGATGAACGCGCCGCGCTTCTCGATCGCCATCTGGTGCAGCCGGCCTGCGCGGTACGAGGAGCGGACCAGCGGTCCGGACATGACACCGGCGAAGCCGATCTCCTCGGCCTCCTCCTTGAGCTCCACGAACTCGTGCGGCTTGACCCAGCGCTCCACGGGGTGGTGGCGCACCGACGGACGCAGGTACTGCGTAATCGTGATCAGGTCGCAACCCGCGTCGTGCAGCTGCTGCAGCGCCTCGCTGACCTCTTCGCGGGTCTCGCCCATGCCGAGGATCAGGTTGGACTTGGTGACCAGGCCGAAGTCGCGGGCCGCGGTGATCACGCCGAGCGAGCGCTCGTAGCGGAAGCCGGGGCGGATCCGCTTGAAGATCCGCGGGACGGTCTCGACGTTGTGCGCGAAGACCTCGGGGCGGGACTCGAAGACCTCCTGGAGGAGCTCCGGGACCGCGTTGAAGTCGGGGGCGAGCAGCTCGACCTTGGTGCGGCCGTCGGCGCGCTCGGCGGTCTGCTGGTGGATCTGGCGCACCGTCTCGGCGTACAGCCAGGCGCCGCCGTCCTCCAGGTCGTCGCGGGCGACGCCGGTGATGGTGGCGTAGTTCAGGTCCATGGTGACCACGGACTCGCCGACGCGGCGGGGCTCGTCGCGGTCGAGCGCCTCGGGCTTGCCGGTGTCGATCTGGCAGAAGTCGCAGCGCCGCGTGCACTGGTCGCCGCCGATGAGGAACGTGGCCTCGCGGTCCTCCCAGCACTCGTAGATGTTGGGACAGCCCGCCTCCTGGCACACGGTGTGCAGGCCCTCGCCCTTCACGAGGTTCTGCATCTTCGTGTACTCGGGGCCCATTTTCGCCCGGGTCTTGATCCACTCGGGCTTGCGCTCGATGGGGGTCTGGGAGTTCCGGACCTCCAGGCGCAGCATCTTGCGTCCGTCGGGTGCGACAGCGGACACGTCGGGCTCCCTACAGCTTCGATTCTTCGGCGTACACCAGGGTACGCCCGTTGTTTATGCGGCCGTGCGTCGAGGGCAACCTCAGGCTGCCCGCCCGCATTCCCCGTACGGCGTACGGAGCCGTCAGGCCCGCGGTCAGACGGCGGACTCGACCTCGCTAAGCGGCCGACTCGGCCTCGCGCGGCTTCAGGTCCGCGTCCCCGAGGATCGCCTGCAGGTGCTTCTCGGCGATCGGGAGCACGTCTTCGATGGTGACCTCGCGGCCGAGCTCGTACGAGAGGGAGGTGACGCCCGCGTCGCGGATCCCGCAGGGGATGATCTTGTCGAAGTTCGAGGTGTCCGGGTTCACGTTCAGGGCGAAGCCGTGCATCGTGACGCCCTTGGCGACGCGGATGCCCATGGCGCAGATCTTGCGGTCCTCCGCGCGCTGGCCGGCGTTGGACGGTGCGTACTCCGGGCCGTTCAGCCGCGGGTCGAACTCGGGGTCGGTCGAACGCGGGTCGAAGTCGAGCGTGAGGCCGCCGAACCTCGGACGGTCCTCGACCGGGTCGCCGAGCACCCAGACGCCGGCCCGGCCCTCGACGCGCGAGGTCGTGATGCCGAACTCGGCGCAGACCGCGATCATCGCGTCCTCGAGGCGCCGCAGATGCGCGATGACGTCGACCGGACGCGGCAGCTTCTGGATCGGGTAGCCGACCAGCTGGCCGGGCCCGTGCCACGTGATCTTCCCGCCGCGGTCGACATCGATGACCGGGGTGCCGTCGAGGGGGCGCTCCTCGGGAGCGGTGCGGCGCCCTGCCGTATAGACGGGCGGGTGCTCGAGCAGCAGACAGGTGTCGGGGATCTCGTCCTCGAACCTGGCGGCGTGCACACGGCGCTGCTCGTCCCAGGCGACCTGGTAATCGACCATGTCGGCGCCGAAGCCCATCCGGACGAACTGGAACTCGCTCACGTCGGTGCCTCCCTGTTTCTCCGTCCGCGGGTTTTGCGTCCGCGGTTTTACGTTCGCGTGGCCGGCGTCGACTTGCCTGCACGCTGCACGTGTCCACCCCGCCAGCAACTCTACGACTCCGTTGCGCGCGGGCGCCGGGGGCGGTCGTGCGGACGTCGCGGCTCAGGCGGCCGCGCCCACGGAAAGCGGTCCCTCACACGATCGGATGAATGGTCCGGGATCCCACCGACACCCCCCGCCACGCCCGCTACATTCGCGCCGTCCGGCGGCTGGACCCCCGCGCACACCGAGACCGCATACGGCATACAACCGCTCCGCGGACGAAGTTGAGCCCACACCGACACCCGAACCCGCCGCCAGGACCCGATCGGCAGGAGACCGCAGAGCTGATGACGGAACGACCTCCGCAGCGCACCCCCAACCGCCAGCTCGCCGCGCTCATCGCAGAGGCAGGGTTCTCCAACGCCGGTCTGGCCCGCAGGGTCGACCAGCTGGGCCTGGAGCACGGCCTCGATCTGCGCTACGACAAGACCTCCGTGACCCGCTGGCTGCGCGGACAGCAGCCGCGCGGGACCACGCCCGCGTTGATCGCCGAGGTGTTCACGCGCCGCCTCGGCCGCCGCCTCACCGCACAGGACCTGGGCCTCGACGCCTGCGCGCCCGTCTATGCCGGCCTGGAGTTCGCCGCGACGCCCGAGGAGGCCGTCGACATCGTCAGCGGTCTGTGGCGCAAGGACTCCGGCAGCCATACCGAGCTGCGGAAGATCGCGTTCACCCCGGCCGGGCTCGTGGTGCCCAGCCGTGACTGGCTGATCGGCCGGGCCGACGAGCGCGTGGGCAGGGGAGAGGCGCAGGCGCGGGTGCCCGCACAGGGCAGGCCCGGCGTCCCGCGGCAGCGGCAGCAGACCGAGCGCGGCCCCGGCCAGAAGGTCACCGGTGGCGATATCGCGGCCTTACGCTCCGTCGGCGAACTCTTCCGTGCCCTCGACCACGCCTACGGCGGCGGCCATGCCCGCCAGGCCCTGGTGCGGTACCTGGAGCACGAGGCGGAGCCCATGCTGCGCGGTACGTACAGCGAGGCCGCGGGCCGGCGCCTGTTCGCCGCCGCGGCCGATCTGACCCGGCTCGCCGGCTGGACCTCGTACGACATCGCGGCCCATGGCCTCGCGCAGCGCTACTTCGTGCAGGCGCTGCGGCTCTCGCAGGCGGCGGGCGACCGTGCGTACGGCTCGTACGTCCTGGTGACGATGAGCCGGCAGGCCGTCTATCTCGGGCACGGGCGTGAGGCGGTGCAGCTGGCGCGCGTCGCCCAGCAGGGCATCGGGTCGTCCGCGCCGCCCGTCGTGCAGGCGCTGTTGCACTCGGTCGAGGCGCGGGGGCACGGGGTGCTGGGGGATGTGCGGGCCTGTACCGCCTCGCTCGTGCGGGCGGAGCGGGCGCTCGACGGGGCGCGGCCGGGGGATGAAGTCCCGTACTGGGCGCGGTTCTTCGACGAGGCGCAGCTGGCGGACGAGTTCGGGCACTGTCACCGGGATCTGCAGCAGTTCCGTGCCTCGGCGCAGAATGCGGAGCGGTCGCTGCAGTTGCGGGCTCCTGGGTTCGCGCGGTCGCGGCTGTTCTGCCGGGTTGTGCTCGCCACGGCGCGGTTGGGGCTCGGGGAGCTGGACCAGGCCTGTGCGTTGGGGGCGGAGGCGGCGCAGCAGGCGTCGGAGATGCGGTCGGCGCGGGCGGTCGAGTACGTACGTGACTTCGAGCGCCGTCTGGAGCCCTACCGCGACGCGACTCCGGTGCGGGGGTATCGGGACCGGGTGGCGGCGCTGGGATAGTGAGCGTCACGGGGGCTCTGCCCCCGGTCCCCCGCTGGTGGCTTGCGCCCCCAGGCCCCCTGGGTCGGGGTTCTGCTTCGTGCGCGGCTGTCGGCCGGGTGCGTGCGTGCTGCGCCGGCGTTTCGTGGTGGGGACTGTTTCGTGTGCGGCTGTCCGCTGGTTCGTTTGCGCCTGCGGTTTCGTCGTGGGTCGGGGCCGGGGTGGGGTGCTTGCTCATTCGGGCAATGGCACCGCTTCCGTGAAAGGTTGCCGTCTCCGACGGGGGCGCCCGAATGACAATGCACCCCACCCCGTCCCCTCACGCCGTCGCGCGGCTGCGGGTGGGTGGGTGGTTCCGCCCTCCAC
>NZ_JAAKZW010000255.1 GCF_011044995.1 Streptomyces mesophilus
CCCCCCACACTCCCGCCCCGGCGCGCTCTCCCCCGTGCGCGCCGGGGCGGGTCCTTTTGCGCGCCGGGCGAACAAAACCCCTGCCCGATATGCCTGCCTCGTTCCGTACCAGCCGGTAATAAAGACGCCCGACCAGAGGCCCTTCTGCCCCGTATTACGGGCCTTCGGGCCTCTTTTCGTCCCAGGGGACGGGCGGTCGGCTGGCCGATGCCTCAGAGCCGGTTAGGCTCTTGTCGCAAGGCCAAAGCGACCCTGCACTTCTAGCGTCACATCCCAGAAGGAGATGCTCGTGCCGTCCATCGACGTCGTCGTAGCCCGGGAAATCCTGGACTCCCGAGGCAACCCCACGGTCGAGGTCGAGGTTGGCCTCGACGATGGCAGCACCGGCCGTGCTGCCGTTCCGTCCGGTGCCTCCACCGGTGCGTTCGAGGCTGTGGAGCTCCGTGACGGAGACGCCAACCGCTACCAGGGCAAGGGTGTCGAGAAGGCCGTTCTGGCCGTCATCGAGCAGCTCGGCCCGGAGCTCGTCGGCTACGACGCCACCGAGCAGCGCCTCATCGACCAGGCCATGATCGACCTGGACGCCACCGACAACAAGGGCTCCCTCGGCGCCAACGCCATCCTCGGCGTCTCGCTCGCCGTGGCCCACGCCGCCTCCGAGGCCAGCGACCTTCCGCTGTTCCGCTACCTCGGCGGCCCGAACGCGCACCTGCTGCCCGTTCCGATGATGAACATCCTCAACGGTGGCTCCCACGCGGACTCCAACGTCGACATCCAGGAGTTCATGATCGCCCCGATCGGCGCGGAGTCCTTCTCCGAGGCCCTTCGCTGGGGCACCGAGGTCTACCACACGCTGAAGTCCGTGCTTAAGAGCAAGGGCCTGGCCACCGGCCTCGGCGACGAGGGCGGCTTCGCCCCGAACCTGGACTCCAACCGCGAGGCCCTCGACCTGATCGTCGAGGCCATCAAGCAGGCCGGTTACGTTCCCGGCCAGCAGATCGCGCTCGCCCTGGACGTGGCCGCCTCCGAGTTCTACAAGGACGGCAAGTACCAGTTCGAGGGCAAGTCCCTCTCGGCCGCCGAGATGACCGAGTACTACGAGCAGCTCGTCGCCGACTACCCGATGGTCTCCATCGAGGACCCGCTGTTCGAGGACGACTGGGCGGGCTGGAAGGTCCTCACCGACAAGCTGGGCGACAAGGTCCAGATCGTCGGCGACGACTTCTTCGTCACCAACCCGGAGCGTCTGGCCCGCGGCATCGAGGAGGGCTCCGCGAACGCCCTCCTGGTCAAGGTGAACCAGATCGGTTCGCTCACCGAGACCCTCGAGGCCGTCTCGCTCGCGCAGTCCAACGGCTACAAGTGCATGATGTCCCACCGCTCCGGCGAGACCGAGGACGTCACCATCGCCGACCTGGCCGTCGCCACCAACTGCGGCCAGATCAAGACCGGCGCCCCGGCCCGCTCCGAGCGCGTCGCCAAGTACAACCAGCTGCTGCGTATCGAGGAGATCCTCGACGACGCCGCGGTGTACGCCGGCCGCAGCGCCTTCCCGCGGTTTCGCTCTGCGAACTAATAAGCACAGCAAGGGCTGAGCACCGACCGATCGGGCCGTCAGGGCTGATCACAGCTTCGGCTAGCCAGTCGTCCGTACGTCCCCGCACCCGGTCCCGTACCGTGTGCGGGGACGTCGGCGTATAGGGGAGCAGGGGAGGCGGGAGAGATGGCCGGGAAGGACCACCGGGACCGGTTCTCCACCACGACGAGGCTGCGACTGCTCGGTGAACAGACCGCCGCCCGCGTCTACCGTTCCCAGACCCGCCGCCAGGCCCGTCGCTCCCGGCTCACCGGCCGCGCGGCACTGCTCGCGCTGGTCGTCTGCTCGCTGATCGTGGCGCTCGCCTATCCCATAAGGCAGTACGTCGCCCAGCGCGCCGACATCGCCGACCAGCAGCGCCTCCTGGACGAGGAGCGCGCCGAGACCGAGCGGCTGCGCGACGAGAAGGCCCGCTGGCAGGACCCGGCCTACATCGAGCGCCAGGCCCGCGAGCGGCTGCACATGGTGCACCCCGGCGAGACCGGCTACACCGTGGTCGACCCGTCCGCCGCCCGCGAGCGCCGCAAGGACACCAAGGCGACCGCCGACCGCGCCTGGTACGTGAACCTCTTCGACGGCGTCGACACCATGGACCGCGCCGGCCAGGCCGCCGGGGGCGACGAATAGGAGCCCTCGGAACCCCGGGATACAGCCCCTTTCGTGTGGATCATCCACCGAGGAGATAACCGAGGAGATACCTGCCCGTCTCCCCACGACCCCCGGATTGGCCCCCGGGCCGGATCTCCCGTACTTCTTGTACGTACTTCTTGCACGCAGGCAACTCGGCCGTATGACGAGCCGTATGACGACCGGAAAGACCAGGCATGGAAACCCCGCCGCCCTCCACCCCGCGCACCGAGCCGACCGACGCCGACGTCGAGGCCTTCAAGCAGCAGCTCGGCCGCCCGCCGCGCGGTCTGCGGGCCATCGCGCACCGCTGCCCGTGCGGCCAGCCGGATGTCGTCGAGACCGCGCCCCGGCTGCCCGACGGCACGCCCTTCCCGACGCTGTACTACCTGACGTGCCCCAAGGCCTCCTCGGCCATCGGCACGCTCGAGGCGAACGGCGTGATGAAGGAGATGACCGAGCGCCTGGCGACCGACCCGGAGCTCGCCGCCGCCTACCGCGCCGCGCACGAGGACTACATCAAGCGCCGCGACGCGATCGAGGTGCTCCAGGGCTTCCCGTCGGCGGGCGGTATGCCGGACCGCGTGAAGTGCCTGCACGTCTTGGTCGGCCACTCGCTCGCGGCCGGTCCTGGCGTGAACCCGCTCGGCGACGAGGCACTTGCGATGCTGCCGGAGTGGTGGCGCAAGGGTGCCTGCGTGACGGTCGCGGAGCCCGCCGGTGAAGGGGAGTCCGAGTGACCCGCGTCGCCGCCATCGACTGCGGTACGAACTCGATCCGCCTCCTGGTCGCCGACGCCGACCCCGCCACGGGTGAACTCGTCGACCTGGACCGGCGGATGACGATCGTCCGCCTCGGCCAGGGCGTCGACCGCACCGGCCGCCTCGCCCCCGAGGCCCTGGAGCGCACGTTCGCCGCCTGTCGCGAATACGCCGCCGCCATCAAGGAGTTGGGCGCCGAGAAGATCCGCTTCGTGGCCACCTCGGCCTCGCGGGACGCGTCGAACCGGGATGACTTCGTACGGGGCGTTCTGGAGATCCTGGGGGTCGAGCCGGAGGTCATCAGCGGTGACCAGGAGGCGGAGTTCTCCTTCACCGGCGCGACCAAGGAGCTGACCGGCAGCAGCGACCTGGCGAAGCCGTACCTCGTGGTCGACATCGGCGGCGGATCCACGGAGTTCGTGGTCGGGGGCTCCCGCGTGGAGGCCGCACGCAGCGTGGACGTCGGCTGCGTGCGCATGACCGAGCGGCATCTCGTCGCCGGCGGTGAGGTCGTCGACCCGCCGACCCCGGACCGTATCGCCGCCATCCGCGCCGATATCGCGGCCGCACTCGACCTCGCCGAGCAGAGCGTCCCGCTGCGCGAGGCGCGCACGCTCGTCGGCCTCGCCGGCTCCGTCACGACGGTCGCCGCGATCGCGCTCGGCCTGCCCGCGTACGACTCGGCCGCGATCCACCACTCCCGTATCCCGTACGAGCAGGTCGCCGCCGTGGTCGAGCGGCTGACCACCGCGACGCACGACGAGCGCGCCGCGATCCCCGTGATGCATCCGGGGCGCGTGGACGTCATCGCGGCGGGCGCCCTGGTGCTCCTCATGATCATGGAGCGGATCGGAGCGTCCGAGGTCGTCGTCAGCGAGCACGACATCCTCGACGGGATCGCCTGGTCGATCGCATAGTTCGCTCACCGATGCCCTTGATCGATTGCGTCAGGGGCCTTGGAATCCACGGAAGTCGGGCCGGAAGCGGGCCTTCCGACCCGTCGTCCACAGGAACTTCGTGAAGTTCTTCACAAGGAAATGGCGCCCCTCGGGTGAACTGGGCGGCCCCGGAGTCCGAATCGGGGACATGATCATGGTGTACGCGTTGATTCCGGCGCGTTCCGCGTCTGTGACGCCTAGGTGAACGCGGGCAGTGGTCCACCCCGTGGATCCCCCGGAAACCCAGCTCAATAGGGGTGAACAACGTTCTCCCGTACCTCATGGTTCCCTCGTGTGACCATGAGCTGCATCACGCGAGCCGCGCAGTGTAGCAGAGGGGCCCGGCAACCTTGTGAAGGGGCGCACGAGCGACCCCCGCCGACCGGGTGGATACTCGATGGCATGAGCACCACGGAGCGTCCCAGGATCCTCGTAGTAGGTGGCGGGTACGTAGGCCTGTACGCAGCGCGACGCATTCTCAAGAAGATGCGTTACGCGGAAGCGACCGTCACGGTCGTCGACCCGCGCTCGTACATGACGTATCAGCCCTTCCTCCCCGAAGCTGCTGCCGGCAGCATCTCGCCGAGGCACGTCGTCGTACCGCTGCGACGCGTTCTGCCCAAGGCCGAGGTGCTCACCGGTCGCGTCACGAACATCGACCAGGACCGCAAGGTCGCCTCCATCGCCCCGCTGGTCGGCGAGGCGTACGAGCTGCCCTTCGACTACCTGGTCATCGCGCTCGGCGCCATCTCCCGCACCTTCCCGATCCCCGGCCTCGCCGAGCAGGGCATCGGTATGAAGGGCATCGAGGAGGCCATCGGCCTGCGCAACCACGTCCTCGAGCAGCTCGACAAGGCCGACTCCACCAAGGACGAGGAGGTCCGCCGCAAGGCGCTGACCTTCGTGTTCGTCGGTGGCGGCTTCGCCGGCGCCGAGACGATCGGCGAGGTCGAGGACATGGCCCGCGACGCGGCCAAGTACTACAACAACGTCAAGCGCGAGGACATGCGGTTCGTCCTCGTCGACGCCGCGGACAAGATCCTTCCCGAGGTCGGCCCGAAGCTGGGCGCCTACGGCAAGGAGCACCTCGAAGGCCGCGGTATCGAGGTCTACCTGTCGACGTCGATGGACTCCTGCGTCGACGGCCACGTGGTCCTCAAGAACGGCCTCGAGGTCGACTCCAACACGATCGTGTGGACCGCGGGCGTCAAGCCCAACCCGGCGCTTCAGCGCTTCGGTCTGCCGCTCGGCCCGCGCGGCCACGTCGACACCCAGACGACCCTCCAGGTCCAGGGCACCGACTACATCTGGGCCGCGGGCGACAACGCCCAGGTGCCGGACCTCGCCGTCGGCGAGGGTGCCTGGTGCCCGCCGAACGCCCAGCACGCGCTGCGTCAGGCCAAGGTCCTCGGCGACAACGTGATCTCCGGTATGCGGGGCTTCCCGCAGAAGGAGTACAAGCACGCGAACAAGGGTGCGGTGGCGGGCCTCGGCCTCCACAAGGGCGTCGCGATGATCGTCATGGGCAAGATGAAGATCAAGCTCAAGGGCCGTCTCGCCTGGTACATGCACCGCGCGTACCACGGCATGGCGATGCCGACGTTCAACCGCAAGATCCGGGTCTTCGCGGACTGGACCCTTGCGATGTTCCTCAAGCGCGAGGTCGTGTCCCTCGGTGCGCTCGAGGCGCCGCGCGAGGAGTTCTTCGAGGCGGCGCGCCCCGCCCCGGTGGCTCAGACCTCCGCGGAGCGCCCCCCGGCCGCGGCCGCTTCGGCTCCGGCCCCGTCGTCGGAAAAGGCCAAGGCCTCCTGACGCCGTAACCAGCTCCAGCTCACGCCCGAAGGGGCCGCCCGCCATCCGTGGTGCGGGCGGCCCCTTCGGCGTTGGCATGTCCGGAAGCGATCGGGGGACCTATCGTCCACGTGATGTCCGATTCGCCCCATACGGTGCGCACAATTGGTCCCCCTGTCGGAGCTGAGCCCGTAGCGGCGGACCCCGTTCGAGCGCTCGAGTCGGCCTCCAACAGCCCTTTCGGGCTTGAAATCGGCGGTCGGGGTGTTTACGTGAAGGAGGGATCGTTCCGAGACAGGGAAGGTGATCCGTTATGCCGGACGCCGCGCAGCGGCTGACCACGCTCGCCGAGCAGCTCCTGGGGGCCGAGCTGCCCCTACGGCTGCGCGCCTGGGACGGCAGCGAGTACGGCCCCCCGAACACTCCCACCCTCGTCATCCGCCACCGCCGTGCCCTGCGCCGCATCCTGTTCAGGCCGGGCGAGCTGGGCCTCGCCCGCGCCTGGGTCGCCGGCGAGATCGATGTCGAGGGCGATCTGTACGAGGCGCTCGGCGCCATCTCCGGCCTCGTCTGGGAGCGCGACGACCTGCCCGGGCCGTCGCTGCGCGATGCGCCCACCCGCGCCGCCGTACGCGAACTCGTCCGCCTCGCGGGCCCGTTCCCGCCCCCGCCCCCGCCGCGCGAAGAGGTACGCCGCCGCACCGGCGCCCTGCACACCAAGATCCGCGACCGCCGGGCCATCAGCCACCACTACGACGTCGGCAACGACTTCTACGAGCTGGTCCTCGGCCCCTCGATGGTCTACTCGTGCGCGTACTGGGAATCTCCCGACAACACCCTTGAGCAGGCCCAGCGCGACAAGCTCGAACTCGTCTGCCGAAAGCTCGACCTCACACCGGGCCGAAGACTCCTGGACGTCGGCTGCGGGTGGGGGTCGATGGCCGTCCACGCCGCCCGCGAGCACGGCGTACGCGTCGTCGGTATCACGCTCTCGCGCGAACAGGCCACGTACGCGAGGAAACGCATCGCGGAGGAGGGCCTCACGGACCGGATCGAGATCCGCGTCCAGGACTACCGCGACGTCCGCGACGGCCCGTACGACGCGATCTCCTCGATCGGGATGGCCGAACACGTCGGCTCGGCCCGGTACCTGGAGTACGCGCGCGACCTGCACGCCCTGCTCAAGCCCGGCGGGCGGCTGCTCAACCACCAGATCGCGCGCCGCCCGCTGGCCGACGAATCGGCGTACAGCATCGACGAGTTCATCGACGCGTACGTCTTCCCGGACGGCGAGCTGTCCCCGGTCGGCAGCACGGTCACCCAGCTGGAGACGGCCGGCTTCGAGGTGCGCGACGTGGAGTCGATCCGTGAGCACTACGCCCTGACGCTGTGCCGCTGGGTGGCGAACCTGGAGGCGAACTGGCCGCAGGCCGTCCGGCTTTCGTCGCCGGGCCGCGCCCGTGTCTGGCGCCTGTACATGGCCGCGAGCGCGATGGCCTTCCGCCGTAATCGCATCGGTGTGAACCAGGTCCTGGCGGTACGGACTCCCGTGTCGGGGGCGTCGGGGCTGCCGCTCAGGGCGCGTACGTGGAAGGGCTGAGGGCGCAAGCCGAGGGCCCGGCTCCCCTTCACGGGAGCCGGGCCCTCACCTCGTACAGCCGAAATCAGCCGAAGACTTCACTCGGCCTTGATGGCCTCCAGCATGTTCAGGTTCGCCGCCCGCCGCGCCGGCCACAGCGCGGCGAGGACGCCGACCACGCCGGCGAGGGCGAGGAAGATGCCCATCCGGCCCCACGGGATGACCAGGGTGTACGTGGTCAGCGCGGACTTGAGCAGCTCGCCCGTGGCCCAGCCGAAGAACAGGCCGAGGCCGATGCCGAGCACACCGCCGAAGACGGAGATCGCGATGGCCTCCAGGCGGACCATCCGCTTGATCCCCTTGCGGTCCAGGCCGATCGCCCGCAGCATGCCGATCTCCTGCCGGCGCTCGAACACCGACATCGCGAGGGTGTTGATCACGCCGATCACGGCGACCAGGACGGCCATCGCGAGCAGGCCGTACAGCATGTTCAGGATCATGTTGAACATGCCGCCGATCTCCTTGGAGATATCGGCCTTGTCGTCGACGGAGATCGCCGGGTTCTCGCCGAGTGCCTTGACCAGCTTGTCCTTGGTGGCCTCCGAGACACCGTCCGAGGTCTTGAGCATGACCTGGAAGTCGGCCTCGGTCTTCATATGCGGCGTGAGGACCGAGGTGTCGACCATCAGGCCCTTGATCATCTCGTTGCCCTCGTAGACACCGACGAGGTTCAGCTTGCCGCGCTTGCCGTCCTCGTACGTGACGTCGACGCTCTGGCCGTTCTTCCAGCCGTACGCCTTGGCGGTGTCGCTGTCGACGACCGCGTTGTCACCGGTCAGGTTCCAGCCGCCGGCCGCGAAGTCCAGCTTGACCAGGTCCTCGATGGTCTTGCCGTTGACGCCGATCAGCTGGTCCGCGCGGGAGCCGCCGTCGGTCGTGTAGACCTCGGTGGGCGACATCCGCAGCGGCGTGGTCGCGGTGACGCCGTCCGTCTTCGCCAGGGTCTTCTCGACCTCGGGGGAGAGCGGCGACTGGTTGGTCATGGAGACCACGTAGTCGCTGCGCAGCGCCTCGGTGGCCATCTTGTCGATGGACTTCTGCAGGGTGCCCGCGATGACCGTGATGCCGGTGAGCAACGTGAGGCCGATCATCAGGGCCGAGGCGGTGGCGGCGGTACGGCGCGGGTTGCGCACCGCGTTCTGCCGCGACAGCTTGCCGGAGATGCCGAAGGCCTTCAGGAGCGGTGCGGCGACGCCGATGACCGGCCGCGAAAGGAGCGGGGTCAGGACGAAGATGCCGATCACCAGGAGGGCGGCGCCCAGGCCCATCGGGAGCTTGGCGTCGGAGGCGGCCATCGTGCGGCCGTACAGGACGGCGGCGATACCCAGGCCGCTGAAGACGGCGCCGATGGTGTTGCGGACGACCAGGCCCTTGGTGGTGGGGGCGGCGTGCAGCGCGTTCATCGCGGCGACCGGCGGGATCTTCGCGGCGCGGCGGCCCGGCAGCCAGGCCGAGAGCATCGTGACGACGATGCCGACGGCGAAGGCGGAGATCACGGTGGCCGGGGCGATGACGGTCGGGCCGTCGGGCAGCCCGACGTTCGTCCCGAGGATCGAGCGCATCCCGACACCGATGCCGATACCGGCGGCCAGACCGACCACCGCGGCGACCAGGCCGACGAAGAAGGCCTCGGCAAGGACGGAACGGGTGATCTGCTTACGGCTCGCGCCCACCGCGCGCATCAGCGCGATCTCCTTGGAGCGCTGGGCGACCAGCATGGTGAAGGTGTTGGCGATGATGAAGATGCCGACGAAGAGCGCGATCCCCGCGAAGACCAGCATGAACGTCTTGATGCCGGAGGTCTCGGCGTCGATCGTCTTCTCCTGGTCGGCGACGAGCTTGTCCGCCGTGTCCAGGTCCGCCGTCTTCGGCACGGCCGCGGCCAGCGCGTCGCGCAGCTCGGCCTGGCCGGTGCCGGGCGCGGCGGTCACCATGATCTGGTCGTACTCGCCGGGCTTCGCGAACTGCTTCTGGGCCGTGGCGTTGTCGAAGGTGACGAGGGTGCCGCCGGCGGAGACCGAGCCGTTGTCGTCGGCGTCGAAGATGCCGGTGATCTTCGGGGTGATCACCGGTCCGTTGACGGAGAGGCGGACGGTGTCGCCCACCTTGTAGCCGGCGCGCTCGGCGGTCTTGGAGTCGAGCGCGATCTCGTTCGCGCTCGATGGACCGGTGCCGGACTCCATCGGGTAGCGGTCGTCCTTGCCGTCCGCACCCGGCAGGTAGTTGGTGCCGGTGGAGGCCCAGCCGTCACCGACGAGCTTGCCCTTCTTGTCGGCGACGGCGGTGTAGCCGGAGACGGAGCCGGTCGCCGACTTCACGCCGGTGGTGGCCTCGACCTTGTCGAGCAGGTCCTGGGTCAGCTTCGGCGCCTGGCCGGGCTTGCCCTCTTCCTGGTTGCGGCCTTCCTTCGGCGTGATGACGACGTCGACGTCCTTGTAGTTCGTCGACGCGTTGTTCTTGATGGCCTGGGAGACGGAGTCGGTGAAGACCAGGGTGCCGGACACGAAGGACACGCCGAGCATCACGGCGAGCACGGTCATCAGCAACCGGGCCTTGTGCGCGAACACATTGCGCAAGGCAGTACGGAACATGTGAAGTCTCTTGTCTCTGTACGGAGTTGACTGCTGGTCGCTGACGCTCAGCTGGTGCGGCCCTTGGCGTCGAACCGCTTCATGCGGTCGAGCACGGAGTCGGCGGTCGGCTCGTACAGCTCGTCGACGATGCGGCCGTCGGCGAGGAAGACGACTCGGTCGGCATACGCGGCGGCCACCGGGTCATGGGTCACCATCACGACGGTCTGACCCAGCTCGCGTACGGAATTGCGCAGGAAGCCGAGCACCTCGGCGCCGGAACGCGAGTCCAGGTTTCCCGTCGGCTCGTCACCGAAGATGATGTCCGGCTTGGACGCGAGCGCGCGGGCCACGGCGACGCGCTGCTGCTGGCCGCCGGAGAGCTGGGACGGCCGGTGGGAGAGCCGGTCCTTGAGCCCGACCATGTCGATGACCTGCTGCACCCACTGCTTGTCGGGCTTGCGGCCCGCGATGTCCATGGGCAGCGTGATGTTCTCGTACGCGGTGAGGGTGGGCAGCAGGTTGAAGGCCTGGAAGATGAACCCGATCTTGTCGCGGCGCAGCTTGGTCAGCTGCTTGTCCTTGAGCGAACCCAGCTCGGTCTCGCCGATGCGCACGGAGCCGCTGCTGAAGGAGTCCAGCCCGGCCACGCAGTGCATCAGCGTGGACTTGCCGGAGCCGGAGGGGCCCATGATCGCGGTGAGCTGCGCCTGGCGGAAGTCGACACTCACGCGGTCCAGGGCGACCACCTGGGTCTCGCCCTGGCCGTAGACCTTGGTCAGCTCGGTGGCCCGGGCGGCTACGGCGGTGGCCTGGCTGGCGAGGGGGGTGGTGGTCACGGGGGCGGACTCCTGTTCGGGACGGGGAAAGGGACTCTGTCGAACTCGTTCCATCGTCGCCGCGTAAATCCCGCGTGAAGTCAGCCGCAGCTCTGGTTCCCGCGGCCCTCTTGAGGCTGATGGGCAGACCCCTGGCTCATCCCCAGGTATGACGGCCGACCCTGAGTCGCTGGTCCTTCGGCGGGAGGGGGGTCGGCCTTCGGT
>NZ_JAAKZW010000256.1 GCF_011044995.1 Streptomyces mesophilus
CTTCCAGCCCCGCGCACCCCGCCCCACCCGCACCACCGTGCGCGGCGGCGACGCCCGTGTACCCGGAGCGCGGGCCGGCGCGCCGGTCACCGGCCGTACGCGCACCTGGAATCCCACCGGTCACCTGGATCTCGGCCTGGTCGTGGGCCCGTTGCGCCGCGGCCCCGCCGACCCCACCTTCCGCGTCACCGCGGGCACGGTCTGGCGGGCCACCCGTACCCCCGAGGGCCCGGCCACCCTCCGTATCGCCGCGCGAAGCACCGGCATCGAGGCCGAAGCCTGGGGCGCGGGCGCCGACTGGCTGCTCGACCGGCTGCCCCAGCTCCTGGGCGACACGGACGACCCCGCGGCCTTCGCCCCGAGGCACCGCCTCGTCGCCGAGTCCCACCGCCGCCGCCCCGGCCTGCGCCTGTTGCGCACCGGGCTCGTCATGGAGTCCCTGATCCCGTCGGTCCTGGAGCAGAAGGTCACCACCGACGAGGCGTACCGCGCCTGGCGCATCCTCGTCCGCAAGTACGGCGAGCCAGCCCCGGGCCCGGACGGCATGCCCGAGCTGCACGTCATGCCCGATCCGCACACGTGGCGCATGATCCCGTCCTGGGACTGGCACCGCGCCGGTGTCGACAACAAGCGCGCCCAGACGATCCTGCGTGCGGTCCGGGTCGCCCCGCGCCTCGAAGAGGCCATGGCCCTCGACCCCGAACAGGCCCGCAAACGCCTGGAGTTGGTGCCCGGGATCGGCCCGTGGACCTCCGCCGAGACGGTCCAGCGCTCCCACGGCGCCCCGGACGAGGTCACCGTCGGCGACCTGCATCTGCCGGGCATCGTCGGCTACGCGCTGGCCGGCGAACGCGACGCCGACGACGCCCGCATGCTCGAACTCCTCGAGCCCTACCGGGGCCAGCGCCACCGCGCCGCCCGCTACATCCTGCTCACCGGCCGCACCCCGCCGCGCCGCACCCCGAAGATGCCGAAGACGGACATCGGGAAGCTCTAGCGACGGCCTCCCGGAGCTGCCGAGCCCGGCGCTGACAGTCCCGGAGCCGACGGTCCCGGAGCCGACGGTCCCCCCGGAGCTATCGCACCTCGATGAAGTCGGAAGCCTCCCGAGGCGGCCGCGACTTGGGCGCCGAAGCAGCATGCCCGACGGCCACGGCTCCCATCGGATCCCAGTCGTCCGGCAGCCCGAGCACATCCCGTACGACCTCACGGCAGAACATCGTCGACGAGATCCACGCCGACCCGAGCCGCTCCCCGGCCAGCGCCACCAGGAAGTTCTGGATCCCGGCCCCGGTCGCGACCACGAACATCTCGCGCTCGGCGGCGTCACGGCGCGCATGACCGTACGTATGGGATCCGTCCATCACCAGACAGGGCACCACCAGATACGGCGCCTTGCGCAGCACGTCCCCGCGCCGGACCCGCTTGGCGATCGAGTCCTCGGACTTGCCGTCCCGCCGCAGATCCTCGATCCACTTCTCGCGCATCGCGTCGAGCAGCCGCACCCGCGAGGACTCCGACTCCAGGAGCACGAACCGCCAGGGCGTCGTGTGGTGCGGCGCCGGGGCCGTCACGGCCGCCGCCACCGCTCGCCGTACCGCACCCGGATCGACCGGCTCGTCGGTGAACTCCCGCACCGTGCGCCGCTGCGTGACTGCTTCCCGTACGGCCTCGGAGGTGCCGAGCCGGAACATGTCATCGGCCGCGGACCGCACCAACTCCCGCGCCCCGGACTCCGATGCACCGACGGCGCCCGGCAGCCCGCGCACCACCGCGACCGGCAGCCCGGCCGCCTTGCCCTTCACCAGGTCGCCCGCGGCGGCCAGTTCATCGGCGGTGGCCACGACCGTCGCGCTCAGCGGATTGCCGTACGCGTCCGTGCCGCCGCGCAGATCGTCGAGGACCCGCACCCCGGCGGCACCGATCGCGACATCGGTCAGCCCGTTGCGCCACGGCCGCCCGAAGGTGTCCGTGACGAGCACACCGACCTCGACGCCGAGCGCGTCACGCAGCCCGTCACGGATCGCACGCGCCGAGGCGTCGGGGTCCTCGGGCAGCAACAGCACGGTCCCCGTAGGAGTGTTGGACGCGTCGACCCCGGCCGCGGCCATGACGAGACCCTGCCGGTTCTCGACGATACGCAGCGTCCCGCGCCGCGCCACGACCCGTACGGTCTCCGCGTCGATGGCCTCCTCGCGGGAGTCCGCGGTGATGATCCGCCCCTCCGCCTTGGACACGATCTTCGAGGTGACCAGCACGATGTCCCCGTCGGCAAGCCCCGGTTCGGCGTCGGCGATCAGCTTCGCGAGGTCGTCACCGCGCTGCACCTCGGGCAGCCCGGGCACGGCCCAGACGTGAAAAGCCGGTGCGTCGCTCACCCTCGTACCTCTTCGGCCAGCTCAAGGGCGGCCCGCGCCATCTCCGCGGTGGCGGCCAGGTCCGTCATCATCAGCGGCACGGCCCTGCACCGGATCCCGGCCGTCTCGACCTGCTCGACCGCACCCTTGTCGACGGTGTCGACCAGCCAGCCGTCGAGCAGCCCCGACCCGTAGTGCTCGGCGACCGCCGCCGCGCTGGACTCCACGCCGACCGCGGCGAGCACCTTGTCGGCCATCCCGCGCACGGGGGCGTCGCCGACGATGGGGGAGAGGCCGACGACCGGCACCCCGGCGTCGGCGATGGCCTCGCGGATGCCGGGCACGGCGAGGATGGTGCCGACGCTGACCACGGGGTTGGACGGCGGGAACAGCACCACATCGGCCTCGGCGATCGCTTCGAGCACCCCGGGCGCGGGCTTGGCCTGCTCGGCGCCGACGGGCACGACGGCAAGGGCGTCGACGGAGGCGCGCAGCCGCACCCAGTACTCCTGGAAGTGGATGGCCTTCTGCTCGCCGTCCAGCTCGACGGCGACATGGGTCTCGACGCGATCGTCGGACATGGGGATCAGCCGGACACCGGGCTGCCACCGGTCGCACAGCGCCTCGGTGACCGCACTCAGCGGATAGCCCGCGGCCAGCATCTGACTGCGCACGATGTGGGTGGCGAAGTCACGGTCGCCGAGCCCGAACCACTCGGGCCCGACCCCGTACGCGGCGAGCTCTTCCTTGACCTTGAAGGTCTCGTCCGTACGCCCCCAGCCCTGCTCCTCGTTGATACCGCCACCGAGCGTGTACATCACGGTGTCGAGGTCGGGGCAGACCTTGAGCCCGAACAGATGGATGTCGTCACCGGTGTTCCCGATCACCGTGATGTCCGCTTCGGGCGCGGCCGCCTTGAGACCACGCAGAAAACGGGCACCACCGATGCCGCCGGCCAGAACCACAATGCGCTGCATGCGGACAGTCTGTCAGGCAGCCCCGACCAGGGTCCTGCCGCCTGTGGATAACTCCCGCTGAAGCCAGGGAAGTCCGAGGTCAGGCCCGCGCGGTCGCGTACGGCTCGGCCGTGCTGTGCATCGGCATCTCGGTCAGTCCCGGGGAGTAGATGTGCAGGCTCACGGCCGGCTCCAGGCTGTCGTTGACGATCCCGTGCACCGAGCGCGGCGCGTACACCTGCTGCGCCCCGACACCGAGCGCCCGCGTCCCGCCGCGGGTGTGCTCGGTCAGCTCGCCGGCGAGCACGGTCAGCACACCGGAGGACGGCCCGTGGTCGTGCAGCCCGGTGCCCTGTCCGGGCACCCAGCTCAGGAGCCAGACCTCGTAGCCGGGCCCCGTGCGCAGCCGGTGGTACCAGCGGCTCGTCGCGTCGTACCGCACCAGGTGCTCCCACTGGGAGCGGTCGGCGGCGATGGAGCGCGCGAGCCCGACGAACTCGGCCACGGTCGAGGGGTGCTCGCGGGCGGGCTGCAGGAGGTGCGGGACCTCGAGGATGTCGCCGGCGATCTGGAGGTCGCTGTCGCTGTTCATGAAGTTCGGGGTTCCTCGGAATGAGAAGTGCTGGCGTCGGGGACTACACAGCCGGAGCGGGTTGGCTCAACAGCTGGGACAGCAACAGCAACAGCTCGCGAGGGCAGCACTGCGGAACCCACTGCTGTGGGTCCGGGTAAGCGCCAAGTTCGCGAGCATGCCCACCAGGAGACCGGCTCACACACGTACTGTCAACTCATTGTCCGTATTGCGAGATATGTTTCACCGTATCCGGTTGCCCTGTCTGCTGAAAGGTTTGTGCAGAACCCGCAGAGGACAGGTGGCGCAGTGTCCGGGTGCGCAAACGTCGCTGGTGTCCCGTGATCCGACTGTGATCCGTTTCGCTTCGACGCTCGCTCTGCAACGAGATCAAACTCCAACGCGTCCTTCTGTGAGTCGGATGGATGTACGGCGTTGGCCAAAGGTAAGTGTCTAGGTTTATGGCGATTTGAACACTTTCCGCAAAGCCTTGGTTCCGCAGAGTGAATAAGGGGCCCAATAGCAGATCTCGGCTTGACTGGCCCGGATCGGCACACTTGTAATTTCACTCGTGTCGTTCAGCCGAAATCGGTTACGGCATCATCACGGGGCTGCACAGACAGACGAGGGGCGCACATGACCGAGTCGTTCCAGCAACTGCTGGTCGAGGACGCGGAAGCGGAAGAGGAACTCGGCTGGCAGGAGCGCGCGCTGTGCGCCCAGACCGATCCCGAGTCCTTCTTCCCGGAGAAGGGCGGCTCCACCCGGGAGGCCAAGAAGGTCTGCCTGGCCTGCGAGGTCCGCTCCGAGTGCCTCGAGTACGCGCTCGCCAACGACGAGCGCTTCGGCATCTGGGGCGGCCTGTCCGAGCGTGAGCGCCGGAGGCTGAAGAAGGCGGCGGTCTGAAGCGGAGCCGCACAAGCTCTGGGCGGCGGTCTGAAGCGGAGCCGCACAAGCTCGATCAAACCGCACACAGTCATACGTAAGGAACGGTCCGTCGTCCGTGGGTTATCCACAGGCGGCGGACCTCGTTGTTTGGTTGCCGTTAGTGTGGGGCCCCGTCCGAGACGCCCCGTGCCCCCCGCTGGGCACAGGCGTCCACCGCAGTCCATCGAACCGGGGCCTGTACCTCGATGTCCGTGCACAGCTCACCGGCCGGTGCCTATGGCGCCGCCGCAGTCGACCCGAACCGCCCGGCGCTGTTCGACCCCACGCGCGCGCCCGAACACCCGCGGCACGTGGTCACCGCCGTGCTGGTCTCGCACGACGGCGCCCGCTGGCTGCCCGAGGCCCTGACCGGCCTGCTCGGCCAGGAGCGCCCGGTGCAGAACGTGATCGCCGCCGACACCGGCAGCGGTGACGACTCCGCGCGGCTGGTCACCGACGCCCTGGGCGCCGACCGGGTGCTGCATCTCGCCCGCAGGTCCGGCTTCGGCGCGGCCGTGGACGAGGCGGCCCGCACGGCGGGGACCCTCAGCCCTGACGAGCTTCCGTATCTCAAGCGCCCCAGCGGCTGGGACCCGGTCAGCAGGAGCTGGCGCGACGACGCCTACGACCTGCCCGAACTTCCCTACGGCGAACCGGTCCAGTGGCTCTGGCTGCTGCACGACGACAGCGCACCCGAGCCCGACGCGCTCGCGGAGCTCCTGCGCGTGGTGGAGAACGAGCAGGAGCTCGGCCGCGACGTCGCCATCGTCGGCCCCAAGCTCCGCGGCTGGTACGACCGCAGGCAGCTGCTCGAGGTCGGTGTCTCGATCGCCAACAGCGGCCGCCGCTGGACCGGCGTCGACCGCCGCGAGCAGGATCAGGGCCAGCACGACCAGGTGCGGCCCGTCCTGTCCGTGTCCAGCGCGGGCATGCTCATCCGGCGCGATGTCTACGAGGAGCTGGGCGGGTTCGACCGCCGGCTGCCGCTGATGCGCGACGACGTCGACCTGTGCTGGCGCGCCCATCAGGCGGGCCACCGCGTTCTGATCGCGCCCGACGCGGTGCTGCGGCACGCCGAGGCCGCCTCGCGCGAGCGGCGCACCGTCGACTGCGTGGGCCGCACCAGCGCGAGCCCGCACCGGGTGGACAAGGCGGGCGCCGTCTACACGCTGCTCGCCAACGCGCGCGGTGCGGTGGTGCCCTGGGTGCTGCTCCGGCTCGTCCTCGGCACGTTCCTGCGCACGCTCGCGTATCTGGTGGGCAAGGCCCCGGGCCAGGCGGTCGACGAAGTCACCGGTCTTTTCGGTACGTTGCTCCGCCCCGGCCGGATCTTCGGCGCCAGGCGGCGCAGACGCAGCGTCGTGGAAGCGGCCGAACTGCGGCCGCTGTTCCCGCCGCCCGGCGCGACCGTGCGGCTCACCGTCGAACAGGTCGCGTCCCAAGTCGTGGGCCGCACCGACCCCGAGGTCTCCGCAGGACGCCATGGCGCCGTCGAGTCCGGGCCCGGCGGCGATGACGCGGACTTCCTGGAGATCGAGCAGTTCGCGCGGCTCAAGCGGGTCGCGCGCAAGCCGGGACCGATGCTCTTCGTCGTCCTGCTCTTCGTCTCGCTGATCGCCTGCCGCGCCCTGATCGGCGGCGGCGCACTCGCCGGCGGCGCGCTCCTTCCGGCGCCCTCGGACGCCTCCGAGCTGTGGTCGCGGTACCTGGACAGCTGGCACGCGGCCGGCACGGGCGGCACCGAGGCGGCGCCCCCGTATCTCGCCGTGATCGCCGCACTGGCCACGGTGTTCTTCGGCTCGACCGGGCTCGCCGTCACCGTGCTCCTGGTCTGCTCGGTGCCGCTCGCCGGTTTCACCGCCTACTTCGCCTCCCGGCCGCTGGTCGAGTCGCGGCTGCTGCGCGCCTGGGCGTCCGTCGCGTACGCCTTCCTGCCGGCCGCCACGGGCGCGCTCGCGGGCGGGCGGATCGGCACCGCCGTCCTCGCGGTGCTGCTGCCGCTGATGGCCCGCGCCGCGATCGCGGCGAGCGGGCTGCTCGCGCAGGACCAGGGGGCGCGCGGCAGTTGGCGTGCGACCTGGGCGTACGCCTTGCTGCTCACCGTCACCACCGCCTTCACCCCGATCGTCTGGCCGCTGGCCCTGCTCCTCGGCGTCGGGCTGCTCGTGCTGCGGCGCGACGACATCACGGCGTACGGGCTGCGCTTCCTCGCCCAGATCGGCATGCCGCTCCTGGTGCTCGCGCCCTGGTCGCTGTCGCTCCTTCCGTTCGGGTTCTTCCGCGAAGCCGGCCTCGACTTCGGTATCGGCTCGGCGGGCGCACTCGATCTGCTCGGGGCGAGCCCCGGCGGTCCCGGCACCGTCGGCGGGCTGCTCCTGATCGGCATCGTGCTCGCGGCGCTCGGCGCGCTGCTCCGTGGGGAGCGGGTGCTGCCCATCCGTACGGCATGGGTCGTCGCGCTGCTCGGCTTCTTCTTCGCCGCGTTCTCCAACGCCTCCACCTGGGCGGGGCCCGCGACGCTCGTGCAGGGTCTGGCGCTGATCGCGGCCGCCGTGCTCGGCGCCGACGGGGCGCGTTCCCGGGTGGCCGAGCAGAGCTTCGGCTGGCGTCAGCCGGTCGCGGCGCTGATCGCGCTGGCCGCCGCCGCGGCACCGCTGCTCGCCGCCGCCGGCTGGATGATCCGCGGCGCCGACGGCCCACTGCAACGCACCGACCCCGCCCAGGTCCCGGCGTTCGTCGCCGAGGAGGCGGGCACCCGCGACCAGGCCCGCACCCTGATCCTCGCCGGCGACGACCCGGACGTGGTCGCGTACACGCTCGTACGAGGTGCGGGCGCCCGGCTCGGGGACGCCGAGCTGACGGCGCGCGGCAAGGGCGGCGAGCTGCTCGACGAGACCGTGGCCCGGCTCGTGGCCGGTTCGGGCGCCGACCAGGCCGATGAACTCGGCGGGTTCGCGGTGCGTTACGTCCTGGTCCAGGACGGTGCGCCGCGCCAGGTCAGCCGCGTACTGGACTCGACGCCCGGTCTGTCGCGGGTGAGCCAGCAGGACGGCACCTCTCTGTGGCGGGTCGACCGGCAGGTCTCACGGGCCGCGATCGTCTCCGGTGACAAGGCACCCGAGCCTGTGGCCGCGGGCCCGGTCGAGGTGAACACCGAGATCCCGCCGGGCGACGCGGGCCGCGTGCTGCGGCTCGCCGACTCGGCGGCCGAGGGCTGGACGGCCACGCTCGACGGAAAGCCGCTCGCCGAGAAGACCGTCGACGGTTGGGCGCAGGGCTTCGAACTGCCCGCGTCCGGCGGCCGGTTGAACATCGTCCACGAGGACTCCGGCACCTACACCGGATGGCTCTGGGCCCAGGGCGCGCTCGCGCTCGTGCTCGTCGTGCTCGCCCTGCCGGGCCGTCGCCGCACCGTCGACGACGACCTCCCGCAGGAGCCTGTCGCGCTGCCAGCCCAGGCCGTGGCGGGCGAGGGCCGCAGGGCGCGCAGGATGCGGGCGCAGGCCGAGCAGGCCGCGCACGGCCAGGAGCAGCCCGACTCCGCGGAGGTCCCCGCACAGCCGTCGTACGGCGAGTGGGGCGAGCAGCAACCCGTATCGGCCGGTGAGCAGTTCCAGGGTTACGAGGCGGGCTCCTACCAGCAGCCGTACCAGGCCGACCCGTACCAGGCGGGCCAGAACCCGGACGGCGGCGGCCAGTTCGACCCGTACGGCTATGACGGCCAGGGCTATGGCCAGGGCGGATACCAGGCCGGCTCGTTCCCGGCGCAGGGCACGTACGAGCAGAACGCCGGGGGCTACGACGAGAGCGGGTCCGGCGGCTACGACGCCACGTACGGCGGGGGCTTCGGCTCCGGCTCGTACGAGGGCGGGCAGTCCTACGAGGGCCGCCAGTCGTACGAGGGGCAGGCCGCGCAGCCGTACGAGGGCAATGAGCCCCAGTCGTACGAGGGCAGTGATCCTCAGTCGTACGAGGGCCAGGACCCGAACCCGTACGGGCAGAGCAGCCAGACCGACCAAGAGCGCCCCGACGGGAGCCGGCAGTGAACCGCACCACTCTGTCCCTGATCGCCGCGGGCACCGCGCTCGCCGCCGTGACCGGATTCGCGGCGCTCAACGCCCCGGACGGCGACGGCACCGCACCGGGCAAGGCGGCCGAACAGCGGCCGGTGGACCGTTCCTCGCTGCTCTGCCCCGCGCCCAGCGCGTCGGAGCTGGCCGAGACGGCCTACACCTCGTTCACACCGAAGGCCAAGGGCGCCGACGGCAAGGGGGACGCCCGACTGGAGCGCGCCGCAAAGAAGTTGAACACCTCCGAGGACGACGCGGAGGACAAGGATGACAAGGAAGACACGGACAGCGCGGACAGCGGGAAGAAGACGGACGAGAAGGACGGCAAGGACGCCAAGCCGGCCCTCGAAGCCACCTCGGTCGGCAAGCCCGTCACCGCGAAGGCCGCCGGCGCCGAGTCCCCGGCGCTGATCGGCTCCGCCCAGGGCGCGCTCGCGCCGGGCTGGACCGTGCAGCAGACCACCGAGATGCCCGCGGGCAACGGCCGTGGGCTGCTCGGCCTCAACTGCGGTGCGCCCGACACCGACTTCTGGTTCCCGGGCGCGAGCACCGCAGAGGAACGCGCCGATTACGTGCACCTGTCCAACCCCGACGACACGGCGGCGGTCGTCGACATCGAGCTGTTCGGGCCCGAGGGCGCGCTCAAGTCCGAGGTGGGCGAGGACATCACGGTGCCGCCGCACTCCAGCGTGCCGGTGCTGCTCTCGACGCTGACCGACGAGGCCGAGGCGAATGTGACGGCCCATGTCACCGCGCGCACCGGCCGGATCGGCGCCGCGGTGCAGGTCTCGGACCAGAAGCTGGGCGCCGACTGGCTGCCCGCGTCGGCCGATCCGAGCGGCAGCGTGGTGCTCCCCGGCATTCCGAAGGACGCCGAGTCGGTACGCCTGGTGGCCTTCGCGCCCGGTGACGAGGACGCGGACCTGAAGATCTCCCTTGCGGGGGCGACCGGTTCGATCACCCCGGCCGGTCATGAGTCGCTGCACGTCAAGAGCGGGATGACGGCCGCGGTGGACCTCGGTGACGTCACCAAGGGCGAGGCGGGTTCGCTGGTGCTCACGCCCACCGACCGGTCCGTTCCGGTGGTGGCGGCGCTGCGCGTGACGCGGGGCACGGGCGCCAAGCAGGATGTGGCGTTCATCCCGGCCACGGCCTCCGTGGGCGAACGCGCGACCTCGGCGGACAACCGCTCCAAGGGCTCCACCCTGAGCCTCACCGCTCCCCGCGGCGAGGCCAAGGTGCGGGTCACCGCTTCGGACGGCAGCGGCGGCGGTACGTCGGTGACTGAGACGTACACCGTGCGCGGGGGCACCACCTTGGAGGTCCAGCCGAAGGTGCCCAGCGGTCTGAAGGGGGCGTACGCGCTGACGGTCGAGCCGCTGTCCGGCGCGGTCTACGCGGCGCGCACACTCGAACTCCCGGCGGAGGGCGTGCCGATGTTCACGGTGCAGACGCTGCCGTACGACCGGGGGATGGTGTCCGTACCGGAGGCGGAGCAGGACCTGTCGGTGCTGCAGAAGTAGCGGTTCGGGCGAGGGAGGTTCGGGCGGGGCGGTTCAGTCCTCGCCGTACCGCGACGTGGTTCAGTCCTCGCCGTACCGCGGATCCACCGACTCCGGGGACAGGCCGAGGAGTTCGGCGAGCTGCTCGACCACGACCTCGTGCACCAGGGCCGCCCGCTCGTCGCGGCTCTTGGTGCGGATCTCCACCGGGCGGCGGTAGACCACCACGCGGGCCGGCTTGCCGTCCTGCGCCGGGATGATGCCGCCGAGCGGCACCCCGCCGCCGCCGAAGTCCTCGTCCGGGGCGCCGGCCGGTGCCTGGATCCTCGGTACTTCGAGGACCAGGAACTCGATGTCGGCGATCTGCGGCAGCCGCCGCTCCAGGCGCTCCACGGAGTCCTGCACCAGATCCGTGAACAGTTCGGCCCGGCTCGCCGACAACGGCACCTGCGGGGGAGCGACGGGCCCGCGCATGCCACGTCCGTGACGGTCGCGGCGGCGGGGCCTGGGCTCGGTGGGGCCTGTCTCTTATACACAA
>NZ_JAAKZW010000257.1 GCF_011044995.1 Streptomyces mesophilus
CCCACAAGCCCCCGCTTCGCATCCCCGAAGCGGCCCTCGAACCGCTTCATCTCCCGCGCCCCGACCGTCCCGATCACCGACGGCAGGTAGCCCCGGATGGACTGCATCCCGCGCAGCCACCACTGCCCGTACACATGCGCAGAGCGCCGCTCGATCCCGGCCACGATCCGGTCCACGGCGGGACCCAGCGGATACGTCTTGTTGGACGGCCACGGCAGCCGCGACCTCAACTCCCGCATCACATCGTCCTCGTCGGCCCCGCGCACCATGTCGGTGTCCGTCCAGGACAGGTACCCGACGCCGACCTTCACGCCCTTGTACCCGACCTCGGCCCGCACACTGTGCGCGAAGGCCTCCACCCCGGACTTGGACGCGCAGTACGCGGACATCATCGGCGCGGGCGTGATCGCCGCGAGGGAGGCGATCTGCAGGAAGTAGCCGCGCGACTCCATCAGAACGGGCAGGAACGCCTGCCCCGTCACGGCCGACCCGATCAGATTGACCTCGATCACCCGCCGCCAAGCCGCCATGTCCGCGTCGACGAGCGGACCGCCCGCCGCCACCCCGGCGTTGGCGACCACGATGTCCACCTTGCCGAAGCGTTCCTTCACCTCCTGGGCGACGCGCGCCATCGCCTCGTGGTCGGTGATGTCGGCGTGCCAGTAGTCCGCTTCGGTGTGCAGCCGCGAGCAGACCTCCTTGAGCAGCTCGGGCTCGAGCCCGACCAGGGCGACCTTCGCGCCGCGCGCGGAGAGCTTGCGCGCGAGGAGTTCCCCGACGCCGCGCGCCGCTCCGGTGACGACGGCGACCTGTCCTTCGAGGGCTACCTTGCTCATGCCCCCTCCTTCACTTCGGCGTGGGTGGTGCGTACTGGGGCGGAGGTGTCGCGTACAAGGGCGTAGGCGGCGACGAGTTGACGTATCTGCGCGGTGACAAGGTCAGGAGCCTCTACGGGCGTCATATGGCCGATCCCGGGCAGTTGGGCGAAGTCCACGCAGTCGGGCAGCGCCGCCGCGATGGCCTCCGCGGCCTCGGGCGGAGTCATCCGGTCGGCCGTCCCCACGATCACCGCGGTGGGCACGGTGAGCTTGGCGACGTTGGCCTCGATGTCCAGCGCGGCGAGCACGCGTCCCCACCCCTGGCGCACCCTGCGCGGGCAGGCGTGCACGATCCGGGTGCAGGCGTCGGTCTTCAGCGCCGAGGAGCCGGGGCCCATCGTCGCGTACCGCATGATCCGGCGCGCGAGCGGAGTGACGGGCCCGAGCGGCGCCGCGGAGTGCAGCAGTCCGCGCGTCAGGCGGGTGCGCAGCCGGCCCGCCCGCAGCGGGATCACCTTGGACAGATCGGCCAGGCGCACCGTGCCCGTGCTGCACAGGAGCACCGCGGCCGCATGCTCGGCGACCTTGGGCCGCCCGGCCGCCGCCATCAGCGTCATGCCGCCCATGGAGTGCCCGACGAGCACGGCCTGTTCACCGGGTTCGAGCGCAGTGGCGAGCACCGCTTCGAGGTCGTCGACGAGCGCGCCGACGCTGTAGCCGGTGGGTCCCGCGGGAGCCGGCGTGCGCCCGTGGCCGCGCTGGTCGTACGCGATGACGCGGTGGTCGCGCGCCAACTCCCGTATCTGCGCGGCCCAGAAGGCCGTCGAACAGGTCCAGCCGTGCACGAGCACCACGGCCGGAGCGCCGTCCGGGCCGTGCACCTCGACATGCAGCCGGGAGCCGTCACTCGACACGGCGACCAGTTCACGGGCGGCGACGGGCGGGGCGTAGGGCCCGGAGGTCACATGCATCAGTCTGCTCACGCGCCGACCTTTTCCGTACGGGGCTTCGACTCGGTGTCCGCCGGCTTCGGGAGCCGTACGACTTCGTATTCCGCGAGGTCGACCCGCCGCGTGGCGGACCGGAACTCGGTGGTGGTGCCGGGCCAGACCGTGGTGTTGACCCCGTTGTCGTCCAGGTACCAGCTGGTGCAGCCGCCCGTGTTCCACACGGTCCGCTTCATCCGGTCCTGCACCCGCCGGTTCCAGGCGTTCACGGCGGACGGCCGCGCGGCCAGCGCGACCCGGCCGCCCAACGTGTTCAACTGCCGTACGTAGTCGGCCATGTAGTTCAGCTGGGACTCGATCATCAGGATCATCGAGGAGTTCCCGAGCCCGGTGTTGGGACCGATGATCGTCATCCAGTTGGGGAAGCCGGCCGCGGTCGCGCCGCGCAGCGACTTCATCCCGTCCTGCCAGCTCTCGGCGAGCGTCCGCCCGTCAGCGCCCCTCACACGGTCCGCGATCGGCATATCGGTGACGTGGAAGCCGGTGCCGAAGACGATCGCGTCGACCTCGGTCTCGGTGCCGTCGGCGGCGACGAGGGTGTTGCCCCGTATTTCCGCGAGACCGCTGTCCACGAGGTCCACATTGGGCTGCGCGAGCGCCGGGTAGTACGTGTTGGAGAGCAGGATCCGCTTGCAGCCGATGCGGTACGTGGGCGTGAGCTTCTCGCGCAGGACCGGGTCCTTGATCGCCCGGTACATGTTGCGCTTGGCGAGCGCCTCGATCATGCCCAGCTCATTGGGCCGCTTCGTGAACGCCTGGACCTGCAACTCCCGTATCCCCCACAGGAGTCCGCGCCTGGCCTTGGACGTGAAGGGAAGCTGCCGGTGCAGCCAGCGCTCGGCGCCGCTGATGGCACGGTCCGCGCGCGGCAGGACCCACGGCGGGGTGCGCTGGAAGAGCGTGAGCCGCCGCACCTCCTTCTGGATCTCCGGCACGATCTGGATCGCGGACGCTCCGGTCCCGATCATCGCCACGCGCTTGCCGCGCAGGTCGTAGTCGTGGTCCCACTGCGCGGAGTGGAAGACCTTGCCCTCGAAGGTGTCGATGCCCTTGATGTCCGGGATCTTGGGATCCGACAGCGGCCCGGTGGCGGAGACGACCACATCGGCCGTCAGCGTGCCGCTGCTCGTCTCGACTTCCCAGTGCAGCCGCTCGGCGTCCCACCGCATGTGCTTCACCTCGGAGTCGAGGCGGATGTGCGGCCGCAGCCCGAAGGTGTCGGCGACATGCTCCAGATACGCGCGGATGTGCTCCTGACCCGAAAAGGTGCGCGGCCACTCGGGGTTGGGCGCGAAGGAGAACGAGTACAGATGGCTCGGCACATCGCACGCGCAGCCCGGATAGCTGTTGTCCCGCCAGGTACCGCCCACGGAACCGGCCCGCTCGAGGACCACGAAGTCCGTGACGCCCTCACGGCGCAGCCGCACGGCGGCCCCGAGCCCGCCGAAGCCGGACCCGATCACCGCCACCCGTACATGTTCGTGTTCGTGCTCGCCCTGACGCCCGGCCATGCAGCCCGCCTCCCGAAGTACACGACTGTGCCAGTAACCACTGGCATAGTGGGGAGAGTAGAGCAGCTCCGTACTCATGGGTAGGGGCTGGGAGGGACAAGTTACCGGCGGTACAACATAGGGTGCTTGACGTGGCGGAGAAGGCTGACGAACCGAAGGCGCGGGACGGCCGGGCAGCGGTCCGCGAGTACCGCATGACGGAACTCGCCGAAGCGGCCGGCATCACCGTGCGCACCCTGCGCTTCTACCGCGAGCGCGGACTGATCCCGCCACCGCGCCGCGAAGGGCGTCTGGCCTGGTACGACGAGCACCACCTGGCGCGCCTGCACACCATCGCGGCGATGCTGGAGCGCGGCCACACCCTGTCCGTCATCGCCGAGTTGAACGAGGCCCTGGAGTCCGGCCGCGACGTCGGCGAGATCCTCGGCATCCAGCCCACCGAGGAGACCCCGGTCCGGCTCAGCCCCGAGGAACTGGCCGACGCCTTCGCCGGCGAGGTCACCCCCGAGAACCTCGCCGCCGCCCTCGACCTCGGCTATCTCGCCCCCGACGGCGACGAGATCGTCCACATCAGCCGCCGCCTCCTGGACGCCTCGACCGCGCTCGTACGCGCCGGGGTCCCGCTCGCGGAGGTCATGCAGGCGGGCGCCCGGGTGCGCGAACACGCGGACGCCCTGGCCGAGTTGTTCCTCACCACGATCCGCACGTACACCCAGGACGAGAACATGGAGAAACTCCGCCCCCTGGCGAAGGCCGTGGTGGAGGCGGAGCTGTCGCTGGCCCTGGACCGGCGCTTGGCGGCGGAACATGAAGATCGGTGAGGCCGCCAGGGTCAGCGGTGTGAGCGCCAGATCGCTGCGGCATTACGAGGACGAGGGACTGATCGTCCCGGGCCGCTGCGGAAACGGATACCGCGACTACTGCCGCTCCACGCTCGACCGCGTCGGCACCATCCGCTCGCTCCTGGAGTCCGGCCTTCCCGTGCGGCTCATCCGGGAGCTGCTGCCACCGTCCGGCACGGATGCGAGCGGGGCGGACGCGGAGTTCCTGCGTGAGGTGGAGCGCTATCGCGACCGTGTAGCCGCCCGGATCGCCGGACTCGTCGAGCAGCAGGAAGCCCTCGACGCGTACCTCCGCGAGGCCGCCGCCCGTCCGGGCCCTCGCTGAGCGGGACTTGACCTTGACACCTGCGTGAAGCTCGTACGTTCCCGGCATGAAGAACACGAAGAACACGAAGAACACGAAGAGCACGGAAAACGCAGAGAGCCCGGAGAGCACCGGGCACCTCACCCAGCGCCGCCTCGTCCAGACCTCCCACCGCGGGCCGCAGGACCTGACCCTCGTCACGGATCAGCCGCTGCCCGTCCCGGGCCCCGGCGAGTATCTGATCCGCGTGGGCGCCGCGGGCGTGAACTTCGCGGACGTGATGCAGACGCACGGCACCTACGCCGGCGGCCCCGAGGCCCCCTATGCGGCCGGCTTCGAGGCCGCGGGCGAGATCCTGGCAGCAGGGCCGGACATCGAGCACCCTCTTGTGCCCGGCACCCATGTCGTCGGCACCGGACCGGGCGCCTTCGCGCGGTACATGACGATGCCGGCTGCGCAGGCCCTTCCGGTGCCCGCCGGCTGGTCCGACGCGCAGGCGCTCGGCCTGGTGCTCAACTGGGCCACCGCCCTTGCGGCGTTGAGACCGCTGGGCCGGATCGAGAAGGACGAGACGGTCCTGATCCACGCCGCGGCCGGAGGCGTGGGCCAGGCGGCCGTCCGCCTCGCCCGCCGCTACGGAGCGCGCGTGATCGCCACGGCCTCACCGGGCAAGCACGCGACGCTCACAGCACTCGGCGCCGACCACGTCCTGGACAGCGGCCGCTCCGACCTGGCAGCGGAGATCGACCGTCTGAGCGGCGGAGTCGACCTGGTCCTCGAATCGGTGGGCCGCGCCACGTTCGCCACCAGCCTGGCGGTCACCAAGCCCTTCACCGGCCGCGTCGTCGTCTACGGCGCGGCCTCCGGCGACGCGACCGTGAGCACCCACGAGCTGGTGTTCACGCACCAGGTCCAGCTCAAGGGCCTGCACATCGGCGCGCTCGCAAGCGCGGCCCCAGCCCTCTACCGCTCGCTGCTCGCCGAACTCACCGACCTCATCGCCGAGGGCGTCTACCCACCGGGCACCCCGCGGATCCACGCCCTGTCCGACGGCAGCTCCGTACTGCGGGAGCTCGCCTCAGGCCGGACCCAGGGCAAACAGGCGCTCGACCCCTGGCGTTGAAGACACAGCGCACAGCCACCGGCGTCAGCTCCCGTAGACGACCGTCACCGGCGCATGATCCGACCACCGCTCGGGGTGCGTGGCGGCCCGCTCCACGAACGCCTTCACCGCCCGCTCCGCGAGCCCCGGCGTCGAGACATGGAGATCAATGCGCCATCCTGCGTCATTGTCGAACGCCCGCCCCCGGTACGACCACCAGCTGTACGGCCCCTCAACTCCCGGGTGCAGCGCCCGCACCACATCCACGTACTCCTCGTAGACCCGCCCGAGCCACTCCCGCTCCTCCGGCAGGAAGCCGGCGTTCTTGCGGTTGGTCTTCCAGTTCTTGAGGTCCGCTTCCTGGTGGCAGATGTTCCAGTCGCCGCAGACCACGACCTCGCGCCCGTCGGCGGCGGCGCGCGTCTTGAGTTCCTTCAGATAGGCCAGGAACTCGCCCATGAAGCGGTACTTCTCGTCCTGCTTCTCGGTGCCCGCCTGCCCCGAGGGCAGATACAGGCTGGCGACCGTGACCCCCGGCAGATCGATCTCGACGTAGCGCCCGCTCGCGTCGAACTCCTCCGACCCGAACCCGATCCGCACCCGCTCGGGCGCCCGCCGCGAGTAGAGCGCGACACCGGCGCGGCCCTTGGCCACGGAGGGGGCGAGGACGACGTGCCAGCCCTCGGGGGCGCGTACCTCTTCGGGGATCTGGTCGGCCTCGGCCCGCACTTCCTGCAGGCAGACGACGTCGGCTTCGGTCTCCGCGAGCCACTCGGTGAAGCCCTTCTTGGCGGCGGCGCGGATGCCATTCACGTTCACGGAAGTCACAGTCAGCACCCCGGCACGATACCGGCACACTGGTCAGGACCCATCCCACCTGATGCATAGAAGTACGATGAGACGCATGAACATTCAGCCAGTGCGCTACGACCACCCCGACGCGATCAAGCTCAACGACCAGGTGCAGCTGGAGTACGTGGAGCGCTATGGCGACGCCGAAGGCGATGTCACCCCGCTCGACGCCGGGATGTTCGTCCCGCCCGCCGGCCTCTATCTGATCGCGTACGACGAGCAGGACCGCCCGGTCGCGACCGGCGGCTGGCGCAGCCAGGACGCGAACGACCAGGACTATGCGGACGGCGACGCCGAGCTGAAGCGGATGTATGTGGTGCCCGAGGCGCGGGGCCTGGGTCTGGCGCGGCGGATCCTGGCGCTCCTCGAAGAGGACGCGCGCGACCGCGGGCGTACGCGGATGGTCCTGGAGACGGGTATCGAGCAGCCCGAGGCGATCGCCCTGTACACGTCCAGCGGGTACGCGCCGTGCGCCAAGGTCGGCCACTACCGCTTCCACGACAGCAGCCGCTGCTACGACAAGCCGCTGTCCTGATCCTGGCCAGCGTCCCGATCCGCGTCCCGGGCGGCACCCTCGGCGACGACGGCACTGCGCAGATCGAGTACGGCGAGGGCGCCCGAGTCCGGGAGATTCGCGAACCGCAGCCGCGCGCCGAGCACTTGGGCCTGGCCGAGCGCGATGGTGAGCCCGAGGCCGAGCCCCGTCTCCCGCGCTCCGGTACGAAAGCGCTGGGGCCCGGCCCGCAGGATCTGTTCGGGGAACCCGGGGCCGCTGTCGTACACGCGGAGCACTCCGCTCTCGGCTTCGACGCGTACGGGCGCGGAGCCGTGCCGCAGTGCGTTGCTGACGAGGTTGGCCACGATGCGTTCGAAGCGCCGGGGGTCGGTCTCGACCTCGGCGTCGCGCACGACGACGACCTCGACTCCGTCGGCGGGCGCCGCCACGGTCCGTACGGCCTTGCGCACCAGGTCGCCCCAGGCGAGCGGCTCGGTCTCGGCGGTCTCGCTCGACACATCGAGCCGTGCCACCTCGATGACGTCGTCGACGAGTTCCCGCAGTCGCTGCGCACTGCCCTGGACGAGCTCGGAGGGCCGTCCTGGCGGCAGCAGCCCGGCGGAGGTGACCATGCCGGCGACGGGGGTGCGCAGTTCGTGCGCGATGTTCGCGGTCACTTCGCGTTCGGCCTGGATCCGGCGGGCGAGGGCGTCGGCCATGGTGTTGACGGCGGTGGTGAGCTTGGCGACCTCGTCCTTGCCGCGGGGTTCGAGGCGTGCGGTGAGGTCGCCGTCGGCGATGCGCTGCGCGGTGTCGGCGGAGGCGGTGAGCCGCCTGCCGAGCCGGGTCGCGACGGCGAGGCCGGCCAGGCCGCCGAGCGCGGTGCCGATGGCTCCGGAGATCCAAAGGACCCGGTCCAGATCGCGCAGGGTCCGGGTCTCCCTGTCGTACGAGCGCCGCAGCGCGACGACGGCGTTCCCTTGTTTGCTGGCCGCCCACAGCAGCGGCGGCCCCTTGACGTCACGGTCGAGGTAGACGCCCCACTTCCCGTCCTCGACGGCCTCGCCGAGCGGTTCGGGCAGATCGGGCGGATTGATCAGGGAGTTGCCGCCGTCGACGCCCGCCGCGTGATCCTGTACGGCGGTCTGCAGCCGGTCGCCGATCTGCTGGACGGCGGCGTCGTACTGCGCGCCCACCGTCTGGTGGTGCACGAGGACGCCGATCACGACGGCCACCAGGGCGGCCGTGCCCGCGATCGCGGCACCGATCTTCGTACGGAGTCCCATGGGCCGCTCAGTACACCGGGACGGTGAGCCGGATCGCCTGCAACTGCACCTTCACGGCCTCGGGCGGCAGCTTCGCGGGATCGTCGGGTACGACACTGGCGCGCCGGTAGTAGGCGACGCGCTCCTGCTGCTGCAGCCCGCTGAGCGTGACGGTCACGTCGTACGGCTCCTTCTCGCACCCCGGCAGACACCAGGCCCCGCTCAGTTTCCCGGTGGCCACGGCGGTGGACCCGCCCCAGCTGCTCCACTTGAGGTCGCTGACGGTGACCAGTTCGCTCAGGCCCACGGAGGTCGGCCGGCGCAGCGGCTGCCCCATGGCGTCGGCGACGTACACCGGACCCTTCTGCGGCGAGGGCGATATCGCCGGCCCCTGTACGTGCAGCCCGTCCGGCCGGCCGCAGGCCATGAGCAGCGCGACACCGCATGCGGCGACGGCCGCACTCAGGGCACGCGGCACACGACGAGACCGGACAACAGTGGACATACCAACCAAGTATCCATGCCATCCGCCGGAGCGGGCGTGACACAGATCGCAGCCCCCGCTTCCGCGGCCTTGCACGCGGCCCCCGCGGTCGCGCACGCAAAGCAAGAACCCCGCCGGAGCTTTCCGGCGGGGTTCTCAATTGCGGTGGACCTGTGGGGATTTGAACCCCAGACCCCCTCGATGCGAACGAGGTGCGCTACCAGACTGCGCCACAGGCCCTTGCAACGAGTGAAACTTTAGCACCCCGATCGGGGTGCTTGGAAATCCGTTCCGCGCTGGTCAGACAGGCGGCCCGGAACAGGCCTCATTCGTTGGCCGCACGCGGGCGCTCGGGGTCCGCGTACTGGTCGAACAGCGGGGTCCGTCCGCGCTCCCGCGAGCGCCTTCCGGACGCGGCACGGCGTGCGGCGGCCTGCGGGTCGGCAGGCTTGGCGGGCCGGGCCTCCGGCTTCTCGGTCTCTTCTGCGGCCGGTGCGGCTTGCTGCGGGGCGGACTGCTGCCCGATCGTCGAGGACCGCGCCGAGCTCCAGGTGTCGGGGGCACCGAGGTCGACCTCGCCCTGCGCGCGCGGGGCGACCGGCGCGGTGACGTACGTCGGCAGCGGGACCGGGACCGGCTCCCAGCTGTCGCCGCGGGCACCGCCGCGGTCGCGCTCGCGCTGCTGGTCGACCCATTCGGCGTGATCGGTCTGCTCGACCAGGGCACGCCGGTCCGCGGCGAGGTCGGGTCCGGCGGGGCCGCCTTCGCGGGCGGCCGCCTCGCGGCGCTGCGCGGCGCTGCGCTCACGGACGCGGCGCGCGGCGGCCTCGGCGTGGCGGCGGTCCATGACGTAGGCGAAGCGCCGGCGTTCCTGGGCCCGCAGATGAAGGATGTACGCGCTCAGGAGTGCGGCGGGCAGCGCGGGCGCCCACAGCAGTCCGAGTCCGCCGACCGCGGCGACGATGGCGCCGACGGTGAAGGCGAGGAAGAGCATCATCGTGGTGCGCCGGCGGCGTGCGAGCACCTTGGATCGGCGGGCGCGCGCGGCGGCATCGGCGTCGGGGCGGCGGCGCTCCTTGGGCTCGGGCCGCTCGGACGCCTGGGCCGGTTCGGCCGGGACCTCCGCAGGCTTGGGCGCCTTGGGCGCGGCGAAGGACCGGACGTCGACGGATCCCGTCAGGGATTCCGCGCCGGCCGGCTCCGGCCCGGGCTGGTCGCTCTCGCCCCGGTCCTTGAGGCCCTTGGCGTAGCGGCGCTCCATCCCCGCCCGTCCGGACAGCAGACGGATAGCGGTGGAGAAGCGTTCCGTCGGACGGGCTTCGTTGAGCTCGTCCTGCCTACGGAGCCACATCGGCACCAAGTAGGCGGCCCAGGCCCCGACGATGACTGCGTAGATGAGGCCGCTGCTGCTCACGCCTCACACGGTAGAGGGGTTTCGGTGAGGCCATCTGCCAATTGGCCCGGTGTGTCGCACGATCTGGCTGATATCTCGAACTTTTTTTGTGACTGATGCGATCAGCTGGCTTCGATTACAGGCATATTCACGGTCAAGCGCCGCTCATTTTCGAACAAGTATTTTATTTGCGCGCGCCCGCTCAGGCGGTGTCGGTAGCGTTGCGCGGACCGTCCTGAGCCTGGTCACGGTCCTGCAGCGCCGCGATCCTGCGGCTCGCGTGCCAGCGCGTGAGCAGCCCTTCGGGCACCTCTTCCGCCGTGAGCGCGAACACCAGGTGATCGCGCCAGCCTCCATCAATGTGGAGATAGCGTGGACGCAGTCCTTCGGAACGGAATCCGAGTTTCTCGACGACTCTGCGGCTCGGGGTGTTCTCGGGGCGAATACAGACTTCGATCCGGTGCAGACCGACCGTACGGAAGCAGTGGTCCACCGCGAGCGCGACCGAGGTCGGCATGACGCCGCGGCCGGCGACCGACTGGTCCACCCAGTAGCCGATATGGCCCGAGCACATCGAGCCCCAGGTGATCCCGGCGACCGTGAGCTGGCCGACGAGCCGGCCCTGGTACTCGATGACGAAGGGCAGCATCCGGCCCGCGTTCGCCTCCGCGCGCAGATGCCGGACCATCTGCCGGTACGTGGGCCGGTGGGCGGGCGGTGCG
>NZ_JAAKZW010000258.1 GCF_011044995.1 Streptomyces mesophilus
CGCCAAAGGCCCACCTAGTATGAATGCGCTTTCATTCACATACTGCCCATGCGACCGACTCGGGGGACCGATTCAGTGAGCACAACCCCCACGGTGTACGACGTCGCCGAGCGATCCGGTGTCTCCATCGCCACCGTGTCCCGGGTCTATCGCAACCCCGACTCGGTCCGGGCCCAGACCCGGGAGCGCGTACTCGCGGTCGCCCGTGATCTCGGCTACGTGCCGAGCGGCAATGCGCGCGGGCTCGCCAGCCGTTCCACCGGCGTCCTCGGACTCTGCTTCCCCGACTACTCCGACCCGGACGCCGAGTCCGAAGTCGAAGCCGGCCATGGGGACGAGGCCGACGACGAAGCCGCCATGCTCTACTCCGACCAGATCATCCGCGGCATGGAACGGGCCGCTCGCCGCCATGGGTACGCCCTGCTGATCGCGGCCTCCTTGAAGGGCGGACCGGAGAGCCTCGTCGCGAAGGTCGCGGGACGGGTCGACGGGTTCGCGGTGCTCGCCCGCACCGTACCGACGGAGGACCTGGAGGTCATCTCGCGCCGCCAGCCGGTCGTGATGCTGGCCGGACCGCGGGAGTCGAACCAGCTGGACCACCTCGACCACATCGAGGTCGCCAACTCCGACGGCCAGCGCGAGCTCACCCGGCACCTGATCGAGGACCACGGCTTGCGGCGGCTCGCGTACGTCGGGTTCGCCGAGGAGTCACCGGACGTCGAGGCGCGGTTCCGGGGGTATGTCGAGGCGTGCCGGGCCGCGGGCATCGAGGTGGGCGCCGAACCGGATCTGCGGGTCCCGATGATGACGCAGGCGGAGGGCGCGCGGGCGGCCGACGCCCTCCTCGACCGGCTCGGGGACCGGCCTGAAGCGCTCCTGTTCGCCAATGACCAGATGGCCGTGGGCGCTCTGCACACGCTGGAGCGGCGGGGCCTTCGGGTACCGCAGGACGTGGCCGTGACCGGGTTCGACGGAATCGCCCTGAGCCGCCTGGTGCGGCCGGCGGTCACGACGGTGCGGCAGCCGATGCGGCGGATGGGCGAGGAAGCGGTGGAGCTCCTCGTCCGACGCCTCAGCGGCGGCCAGCCGGCGCAGAACGCCGCAGAGCCGGTCTCCATGACCCTGCCGGTCTCCGTGGTGCGGCGCGCGAGCTGCGGCTGCAAGCCTGCTTGACCGCCGGCTGACCGTCCGACGCTCCCTCGCATCGCCGACCGGGCCCCACCCGAATCGGCCCCTCAGCCCAGTACCCGCCCGAAGAACTCCGCCTTGGCCAACGCCAGTTCAGCCACGGAGCGCTCCGCGCCCGGCCACTCGAAGTGCCCCGCCTCGAGTACGTGCAGCTGACGCCCGGAGTCCTCGGGCAGGCCGTTGTACACGGCGAACTGCCCGGGCGGCGGCACGGACGGATCGAACAGCGCCGGAGCCGTAAGGACCGGCTTGCGGATACGCGTCGCAGCCGTCGCCGCATCGAAGTACCACAGTACGTCGACGACTTCGGGGTGCTCCTGGTGGTAACGGCGCACCGCGGCACCGCTGCCCACGCAGTCCAGCGTCAGCCGCAGCGGATGGTTGCCGAACGTCGGAACGGTCAGCTGACCCGCCGCGAACCGTTCGTCCCAGGGCAGGGCCAGGGCGCCGAGCCCGCCGCCGAAGCTCTCCCCCAGGTAGCCGAGACGCGACAGGCCGGGCACGAGTTCGAGGAGCGCCGTCGCCGCGCACCAGAGATCGGCGACGCACTCCCCGATGACGTACGACTCCCGTGCGGCGATGCCGTGCAGGACATGCTCGTCGGACGTGGACGGCACCCCGGGCAGCAGACCGCGCGTGCCCATGCCGCGTACGCAGGGCAGGATCGCCGCGGACCGCGGCAGCGGCAGCGGGATGTCGCGACCGGGTTCGTCCCTGCCGCCGTAACCGTGGCCGATGACGAATCCGTGCTCCACCGGGCCGGCCGTGGGCAGCGCGAGCCAGCCACCCAACCGCACCTCTCCGAAAGAGGTGTACGTCACCTCATGAATGCGTACGCCGTCGCGCTCCTCCACCACGCGCCCCACCTCTGGTGCGGGCCGCACGCGCAGCGCCCTGGCGTAGCGGTCGCGCCAGAACTCGTCGAAATCCGTCGGCGCCGCGGGGGCCGATATGCCCAGCAGATCGTCGAGCGTGCTGCCGTAGGCGGGGTCGAAGGGGAAGTCGTGCGTGAAGGCGATAGGGGTGCGGGTCACGCGCCAGACCCTAGTCACCGCGGATGCCCGACCCGAGTCACCGGGGAATCCCGGCCCGCCATCGCGGAAGCCCAGCTCGTCACGCCGCACGCCCGGCCCGCAACTCCGGCAGTTCGCCTCAACCGACAGACGCCAGGTAGTTTCGTTTAGCAAACAACTAGCAGCATCACGCTCCCGTTACGGGAGTGTGACCAAGACCCCTCTTGTCACATCCCGAGTGGTTGCCACAGAGTTATGTATGCGCTTACAGACAGCGCATACATCGGAAACGCTCGAAGAGGAGCCGTCCATGAACCGCGCCGCCACCACAGCTGCCGTGGCCGTCACGTTGGCCGCTGCGCTGACCCTCACCGCCTGCGGCGGATCGAGCGGTTCGCAAGCCTCCGCGGACTCGAAGCAGACGCTGAGCGTGTGGGCGATGGGCACCGAGGGCGAGAAGCTCGCCGATGTCGCGAAGGTCTACGAGAAGGCCAACCCGAACATCACGGTGAAGGTGACCCCGATCGGCTGGGACGTCGCCCACCAGAAGCTGGTCGCCGCCGCCGCGGCGGGCAAGCTGCCCGACGTGATGCAGATGGGCGGCAGCTACATGACCGAGTTCGCGGACATGGGCGCCCTCGAGCCCGTCGACACCAAGACCTTCCAGAAGAAGGACTTCTTCCCGGCCGGCTGGCAGCAGGGCGAGTACAAGGGCGAGACGTACGGCGTGCCGTGGTACGTCGACACGCGCGTGCTCTTCTACCGCACCGACCTCGCGCAGAAGGCCGGTGTCGACAAGGCGCCCGCCACCATGGCCGAGCTGCAGCAGGCCGCCGAGAAGTACCAGGAGAAGGCCGACACCAAGTGGGGCCTGTCGATCCAGCCCGGCGGGCTCGACACCGTGCAGAGCTTCTACCAGTTCCTGTACTCCGCCGGCGGCGAGATCGTCAGCAAGGACGGCAAGGCCGTCGCCAACAGCCCGGCCGCCGTCAAGGCACTGGAGAACTACGGCAGTTACTTCAAGAAGGGCCTCAGCGAGAAGTCCGTGCGTCCCGGCTACGACGTGACGAAGGACTTCAACAACGGCTCGGTGCCGATGTTCTTCGGCGGTCCCTGGATCATGGGCCTGATCGACGAGAACTACCCGGACCTGAAGGGCAAGTGGGCCGTCGCAAACGTGCCCGCCGACGAGACCTCCGCCTCCATGGCGGGCGGCTCCGCCCTGACGATCTCCGCGGACAGCGAGCACAAGGCGGCCGCCGAGGAGTTCATCAAGTACCTCACGGACGCCAAGGGCCAGGCCGACTGGTACAAGCGCACCAAGGACCTGCCGGCCAACGTGAACGCCTGGGAGACCGGCGAGCTCGCCACGGATCCGAACATGCAGATCTGGAAGACCCAGATGGAGTCGGCCAAGGTCTCCCCGGCCCAGCCCAAGTGGACCGAGATCACCTCGAAGATCGACAGCGCGATCGAGAAGGTCGTCCAGGGCAAGGCCTCGGCCCAGAGCGCACTCGACGCCGCCCAGGGCGATATCGAGGGCCTCGTAGCGAAGTAGGCGCAGCAGGCGGACCACCGCCGCGCGACGTCACACTCCACCCCGGCACATGCGGGACCGCAGGCCGGAAGCCCGAAGGACGGACCATGTCCACCACGACACCCACCCCCGCACGGTCCGGGGCCGTCAAGGCCCCGGGCGGCGCGCCCGACGGCCCCGGCGGGCGGCGCAGAAAACGCTCGATGGGGAAGCAGAACCTGGCCGGCTGGCTGTTCTCCACCCCGTTCCTGGTGCTGTTCGGCGTCTTCATGCTCTTCCCGATCGTGGCGACGCTCCTGATGAGCTTCACCGACTTCGGGCAGCGCCATGTGAGACGCCCGCTGGAGGCCGAGTTCGTCGGCTTCGACAACTACGTCAAGCTCTTCGGCGACGAGCAGTTCCTCAAGGCCCTGTTCAACACGGCCTACTTCGTCGTCGTCGGAGTGCCGCTGACGATCGGCCTCGGCCTGCTCGTCGCGATCCTGCTCAACAACGGCATCGACCGGGCCCGTACCTTCTTCCGCGTCGGCTTCTACGCACCCGTGGTCACGACGATCGTCGCCGTGGCGATCGTGTGGCGCTTCGTCCTCGACCCCTCCGACGGCCTGATCGCCGGCCTCGGCGCCGAACTCGGCTTCACCGCACCGGACTTCCTCGGCTCGGAGACCTGGGCCATGCCGTCCCTGATCGCGATGGCCGTATGGCGCAACCTCGGCACCGTGATGGTGCTGATGATCGCCGGCCTGCAGGCCATCCCGGCCGAGGTCCGCGAAGCGGCCCGCCTGGACGGGGCGAACGCCTGGCAGGAACTGCGCCGCATCACGGTGCCGCTGCTGCGCCCGACCCTCCTGTACACCACGGTCATCACCACGATCGGCTATCTCAACGTCTTCGAGGAGCCCTTCGTGATGACCCAGGGCGGCCCTTCGGACGCCACGCTGACCGTGTCGCTCGACATGTACAAGCAGGGCTTCAGCTTCTTCAACATGGGCTACGCGAGCGCCATGGCGTACGTCCTCTTCGTGGTGATCATGGCCATCACCGTGCTGCAGCTGCGACTGATGAAGGACAACACCAAGTGAGCGCCGCACCCGCCGCACAAGCGGCCGCCCCGGCCCGCCGACGTCAGCGCCGCATGAGCAAGCCGGCCCTGTACGTGGTCGCCTCGCTCGGCCTCCTCGTGATGGCCACACCGTTCCTGTGGATGGCGCTGAGCGCCTTCAAGACCAAGAAGGACCTCACGGCCAGCCCGCCGGTGTGGCTGCCGTCCGAGTGGACGCTGCAGAACTTCCGGGATCTGCTCGACCAGTTGGACATGCCGCAGTACTTCCTGAACTCGGTGATCGTCGCGGTCCTCGTGACCGTGTGCAATCTCCTGTTCTGCTCGATGCTCGGCTATGCGCTCGCAAAGCTGAACTTCACCGGGCGCTCGAAGGTCTTCGGGATTGTCCTCGCCGCCCTGATGGTGCCGGCCAACCTGATGGTCCTGCCGCTGTTCGTGCTGATCAACCAGCTGAACCTGCTCGACACTTACGCCGGGCTCGTCCTGCCGTTCGCGGCGGCCGCCTTCGGTGTCTTCCTGATGCGCCAGTTCATGCAGGCCATCCCGGACGAGCTGCTCGAAGCGGCACGGATGGACGGCGCCGGCGAGTGGTACATCTTCTGGCGGATCGTCATTCCGCTGGTCAAGCCGGCCCTCGCCACGCTGACGATCTTCACGTTCCTCGGGTCGTGGAACAACTTCATCTGGCCGCTGATCGCGACCAACGACCCGGAGAAGTACACCCTCCCGGTGGCCCTCGCGACCTTCGCCAACGATCCCAACCGCACGGTCGGCGGCGCCAACGGCATGCTCATGGCCGGCTCGCTGCTCGTCGTCCTGCCCGTGCTCGTCGTCTTCGCCGTCCTTCAGCGGCACTTCACGCAGGGCATCGCCACCGCCGGCCTCAAGTAGCGCCCGGCCCCTTCCCCCCTCGCACCTCCTCGCACCTCCTCGTACGCGTCGTACGCAGAAAGACAGGCACCCCCATGACGCCCACCCCTGCCCGCACGCCCTTCCCCGACGGCTTCCTGTGGGGCGCTTCCACCGCCGCCCACCAGATCGAGGGCAACAACGTCAACAGCGACTGGTGGCGCAAGGAACACGACCCGGCCGCGAAGATCGCCGAGCCCAGCCTGGACGCCTGCGACAGCTACCACCGCTGGGAGCAGGACATGGACCTGCTGGCCGAACTCGGCTTCACCGACTACCGGTTCAGCGTCGAGTGGGCGCGGATCGAGCCCGCCCGCGGCTACTTCTCCAACGCCGAGATCGCGCACTACCGGCGCATGGTGGACGGCGCCCTGGCCCGAGGCCTGCGCCCCATGGTGACGCTGCACCACTTCACGATCCCGCAGTGGTTCGAGGACCTCGGCGGCTTCACCGCCGACGGCGCGGTAGAGCTCTTCGCGCGGTACGTCGAGGAGTGCGCGCCCATCATCGGCGAGGGCGTACGGCATGTGTGCACCATCAACGAGCCGAACATGATCGCCGTGATGGCCGGTCTCGCCAAGCGCGGCGACCAGGGCTTCCCGCCCGCCGGGCTGCCCTTCCCCGACGAGGAGACCACGCACGCCGTCATCGCCGCGCACCACGCGGCCGTGAAGGCCGTGCGCGCCATCAACCCCGACATCCAGGTCGGCTGGACCATCGCCAACCAGGTCTACCAGGCCCTGCCCGGCGCCGAGGAGATCACCGCCGCCTACCGCGCCCCGCGCGAGGACGTCTTCATCGAGGCGGCACGCGGCGACGACTGGATCGGCGTGCAGTCCTACACCCGTACGAAGATCGGCACCGACGGTCCGGTACCCGCGCCGGACGACGCCGAGCGGACCCTGACGAGCTGGGAGTACTACCCCGAGGCGGTCGGCCACGCGATCCGGCACACCGCCGAACTCATCGGCCCCGGCACTCCGCTGATCGTCACCGAGAACGGCATCGCCACCGGTGACGAGCAGCGCCGCATCGACTACTACGCCGGCGCGCTCGACGCCGTGGCCGCCTGCCTCGACGACGGCATCGACGTACGCGGATACCTCGCGTGGAGTGCGCTCGACAACTACGAGTGGGGCACCTACAAGGCGACCTTCGGGCTGATCGGCTGGGACAAGGACACATTCGAGCGCACGCCCAAGCCGGCCGCCCACTGGCTCGGCGGCCTGGGCCGCGAGCAGGGGCTGCCACGCCTCTGATCCCGACGATCTGCGGCTGTCACACCCCTGACCCGGGCATCCGCCGCACCACGACCCGTCCCGGAGCGACGCCCCTAGGCCGCTCCGGGACGTACGGGGCCGGGAGCACACACCCCGCCGTCCCGGTCCCGAGGGCCTGCGCAACCTGACCCCGCAGGCCCGCACACGGGCGGGGGCCGACGCCGCGATGGGCGCCGGTCCCCGCCCGCTGCCCGCACGAGCACCAGCACCACGAACTGCCCTTCCGTATCCGCCCTTTCGGAGGACTCCATGGATCGTCGTACGTTCCTCATGGCCGCCGGCGCCGGCGGCGCCGCCCTCACGCTCGGCCCGGCCCATGCGGCCACCGCCTCCCCGGCCCGCTCCGAAGCGGCCTTGCTGCGCACCTGGTTCCGCTCGACGTACCGCTCGATCGAGGCGATGACCACGGACTTCGGTCTCGTCACCGACAAGGTCGACGTCAGCGGGGCCGGTGCCCCCGTACCGTCCGTGCAGACCTCCCCGACGAACATCGGCTGCGGGCTCTGGGCGACGGCCGCGGCGGGCGGGCTCGGGGTGATCGGCCGTCAGGAGATGGAGCGCCGGCTCACCCGGACGGTTGCCGCGGTCGAGAAACTGGAGCGCGCGCACGGTTTCTGGTTCAACTGGTATGACGCACACGACGGTTCACTCCTGACGACCTGGCCGGAGAACGGTGAGACCGTCCGCCCGTTCCTCTCCTCGGTCGACAACGCCTGGCTGGTGACGGGTCTGCGTATCGCCGCCGATGCCGCTCCCTCGCTGCGTTCCCGTGTCGCGCGGCTGCTCGCCGACGCCGACTGGTCGTACTACTACACGCCCTACGACCCCGCCGACCCGGTGGCCGGACCCGGCCAGCTGCGCGGCGGCTACTGGCCGGACAAGCCGGGCAAGGGTGAACCGACGGGCCATCATTACGGCGCCCTCAACACCGAGCCCCGGATGGCCAGTTACCTCGGCATCGCCGACGGCTCCCTGCCGCCCGACCACTACTGGCATGTGTTCCGCACGCTGCTGCCCGGCATGGGCCAGGAGCAGGAACCTGCTGGCTCATACGTCACCATCGACGGCGTCCGTGTGTGGCAGGGGCACTACACCTACCGGGGCCGCAAGCTGGTGCCCACCTGGGGCGGGTCGATGTTCGAGGCGCTGATGGTGCCGCTGTTCGTGCCGGAGCCTCAGTGGTCGCCGCGCTCGTGGGGCCTGACGCACACCCGGTTCGTCCGCAGCCAGATCGAGCACGGCATGGACGAGGCCGAGTACGGCTACTGGGGCTTCTCCCCCGCCAACATCCCCGAGGGCGGCTACCGCGAGTACGGCGTCGACGCGATCGGCATGCAGGAGGAGGGCTACAACTCCCTCGGCGTCGTGACCCCGCACGCCTCCTTCCTCGCGCTCCCGTACGCGCGCGGCGAGGCGCTCGCCAACCTCAGGGCGCTCGACCGGGACTTCGGGGCCTACGACGACACGTATGGCTTCCGTGACTCGGTCGATGTCACGACCGGCCGGGTCAGCGACTTCGTCCTCGCCCTGGACCAGGGCATGGTCGCCGCGGCCCTCGCCCAGGAACTGCGGCCCGGACTGCTGCAACACCCCTTCCGTACCGGCGGGTTCGCCTCGCGGGTGCGTCCGCTGCTTGAGAAGGAGCGCTTCTCCATCTGACGGCTTCCGCGTGCCGCAACGGAAGGCTTCGGGGCTCATCGGCAGGGCACGCGCAGGCGCCCGTCGTGCACTTCCGCGATCTGGTCCACCGCCGTGAGATGCGTCGGGTCGTGCGTGACCAGGACGGTGGCGGTGGCCTGCCGGTGGGTCAGTTCGGTGATCAGGTCGATGACGGCGGCGCCGCGTGCGTGATCGAGGGCGCTGGTGGGCTCGTCGACCAGGAGCACGGTCGGGTCGTTCATCAGGGCGCGGGCGATGTTGACGCGTTGGCGCTGGCCGCCGGAGAGCTGGTGGGGGCGGCGGCGCGCCTGGTCGGCCAGGCCGACCGCGTCGAGGAGTTCGAGGGCGCGGGTGCGGGCCTTGACCGGACTGCGGCCGTCGATCCGGGCCATGACCTCGAGTTGTTCGGCGGCGGTGAGGGAAGGCAGCAGATTCGGCTGCTGGAAGACGATTCCGATCCGGTGGCGCCGCAGCTCGGTGAGAGCGGCCCGCTTCATACCCGTGGTGGACGTCCCGTCGATGGTGACCGTGCCGTGGTCGGAGGTGATCAGGGTTGCGGCGACAGCGAGCAGGCTGGACTTTCCCGAGCCGGACGGGCCAACCACGGCGGTGACGCTGCCCGCCGGCACATGCAGGGTGACCCGGTCGAGCGCGGTCAGGCGGGATGCGCCGTCGGGATACGTGAGGGTGATGTCGGTCAGTTCGAGGCTCATCGGGCGCTCCCCAAGGCGGTCAGCGGGTCGACGGCGGTGATGCGCCGGACGGACAGGGCGGCGCCGAGTGCGCCGAGCAGGATCATCACGGCGGCGGGGAGCAGGACCGTCGTCGGCGTGAGCACGAACGGCACCGCCCCCTCGGCGGCCACGGCGCCGAAGGCGGCGGCGAGGCCCGTGCCGATCAGGGTGCCGCCGGTGAGCAGCACGAAGGCCTGACCGAGTGCGTCCTTGAGGAGCTGCGCGGTGGAGGCACCGAGCGCTTTGAGGACGGCGATGTCGCCGCTGCGCTGAATGGTCCAGACGGTGAAGAAGGCGCCGATGACCAGCGCCGAGATGGCGAACAGGAATCCGCGCATCAGCTGGAGCGAGCCGTTCTCCGAGGTGTAGGAGCCGATCGCGGACAAAGAGGCGTCCTTGGAGACCGTCTCGGTGCCTGCGGTGCGGTCGGCGGTCGCGAGGTCGGCTCCTTCGTGGGTGTCCAGCGCGATCACCGTGGCGCTTGTTCCGTCCCCCTCGGCGGGCGGTGCGGTGTGCTGCCAGGTGTCGAGGCTGATCCAGATCACCGGGGTGTGGCTGAAGGAGGCGTCGCCTCGTACGGCGGCGGCCGTCAGGTCCTGTCCGGCGAGGGTGAAGGTGTCGCCGGGTTCGAGGCCGAGTTCCTCGGCGGCTGTGGTGGACAGTACGGCCGAGCGTGCGTCGATCCTGTCGCTGTCGGGGGCCAGCGTCGAGCCGGGCCGCACCCCGAAGGCGGAGACGCCCGTGCTCTTCTGGCCGGCGGTGGCTTTGGTGGTGGTGATGCCCAGCGGCTCGGCGGCCGTGACGCCGGGGACCTTCGCCCAGTGCTGCCACTGGTCGGCGGTGACCCGGGAGTTCGCGTACGACAGGTCCTGTCCTGCGCCGGGGGCCTGGAAGGCGATCCGGTCGGCGGGCAGCCCGGTGATCGCGGAGATGTTCTGCTGTCCCAGACCGGCGGTCAGGCCGGACAACAGCCCGACGAGGAGCGTGATGAGCACGATCACGCCGCCCATCAGGGCGAAGCGCCCCTTGGCGAACTTCAGATCTCTCCAGGCGACGAACACGGACTTGCCTGCCTCCTTCGGCGGTGGGCTCGGCCAGGGACTCAGCGGTCGGCTGAGCGGCGGAGTCGCTCAGGGACTCAGCGGTCGGCTGAGCAACGGACTCGGTCAGGGACTCAAGCGGTCGGCTGAGCAACGGACTCGGTCAGGGACTCAAGCGGTCGGCTGAGCAACGGACTCGGTGGTGACTCCACCCTCGTCGCCGCCCGCTTCCGGGACATCTGCCGGGCGAGGTCACTTCACGGACCGAAAGGCGCCACGCGAGTTGTAACTTTCGATGGAGGCCCGTCGGCGCCTGCCTCCTTAGGCTGGGAGGACTGTGAACGCCGCCGCCCTCCCCCTCACCC
>NZ_JAAKZW010000259.1 GCF_011044995.1 Streptomyces mesophilus
GCCTACCACCGCTACACGATCTCCCTCGACGACGGCCGCCACCTCGCCTTCCACGCAAGCCGAGGTGCCTACGACTCCTGGCGAGTGGACCCGGACAGCATCACCGTCGATGCGGACACCCCAGAGCGCGCAGTCCCCTGCACCGACCCCGTCCGCTTCATCACCGCCGCCCGCCGCACCCTCGGCCTCGACGGCTCCACCCTCGGCCACCTCATCCACGAGCTGAACGCCACGCTCGCCGCCGACACCCGCCTCGACCACACCGCCCTGCCCGCGGCGGCCCTCGCCGACCTGGACTACGCCGCACTCGAAGGCCACCAGACCGGCCACCCCTGGCTCGTACTCAACAAGGGACGGCTCGGCTTCTCCGCCCAGGACTGCGCCCGGTGGGCTCCCGAAGCGCGCCGGCCGGCCCAGCTCCCCTGGATCGCGGTCAGCCGCGAGCTGGCCTCGTATCGCGGAGTGCGCGGCCTGGACACCCCCGAGCAGCTGTACGCACGCGAGCTGGACGCGACCACTCGCGCCGCCTTCGGTGAGACGCTCCGTACGCGCGGCCTGGACCCCGCGCGCTATCTGCTGCTGCCCGTACATCCCTGGCAGTGGGACGAGATCGTGCTGCCCCTGTTCGCGTCGTCCGTCGCGGCCGGCGACATCGTTCCGCTGGCGCCCGACGGGGATCTGCGCCTGCCGCAGCAGTCCATCCGCACCTTCCTCAATCTGTCGCACCCCGAGCGGCACACCGTGAAACTGCCCCTGTCCATCCTCAACACCCTGGTCTGGCGCGGACTGCCCACCGAACGCACCGCCGCCGCCCCCGCGGTCACCGCCTGGGTGCACGCGCTGCGCGACGCCGACCCGTTCCTGTGCGACGAGACCCGCGCCGTCCTCCTTGGCGAGATCGCCTCGGTCACCGTCGAGCATCCCGTCTACGACGGCCTGGCGGAGGTCCCGTATCAATACAAGGAACTCCTCGGCGCGATCTGGCGCGAGCCGCTCGGCCGCTACCTGGACCGGGGCGAACGCGCCCGCACCCTCGCCTCCCTGCTGCACGTCGACCCGCACGGCAGGGCTTTCACCGCCGAACTCGTCGCCCGCTCAGGCCTGGCCCCCGAGGCCTGGCTGCGCCGTCTGTTCGGTGCGCTCCTGCCGCCCCTGCTCCACTTCCTCTATCGGTACGGCACGGTCTTCTCACCCCACGGCGAGAACACGATCGTCGTCTTCGACGAGCAGGACATCCCGGTCCGTCTCGCGGTCAAGGACTTCGTCGACGACATGAACGTCAGCGCCGTGCCCCTGCCCGAGCACGACTCCATGCCCGAGGACGTCCGCGCGGTGCTCCTGACGGAGCCGCCGGACTTCCTCACCCAGTTCATCCACTCGGGGCTCTTCGTCGGTGTCTTCCGCTATCTCGCGCCGCTGTGCGAGCAGCAACTGGGCGTGTCCGAGGGGGATTTCTGGTCCTTGGTACGGGCGGAGATCCTGCGCTACCAGGCGCGCTTTCCGGAGCTCAAGGACCGTTTCGAGACCTTCGACCTGCTCGGCGAGCGCATCGCCCGGCTCTGTCTCAACCGCAACCGTCTGCACCTCGACGGCTACCGCGACCGGCCCGAACGCCCGCACGCGGCGGTGCACGGCACGGTCCCGAACCCTCTGCACCGGCCGTGAGAGCGGCTGTGGAGCCTCCGAGCGAAGGAATGTCAGTGGACCCGTTTAGGGTGGTCGGCCTATGACGAAACCCTCACTCCCCGAACTCCTGCATGCTGCCGTCACATCCGTCGGCGGTACGGAGCGTCCTGGCCAGGTGACGATGGCCGAGGCGGTCGCCGAAGCCATCGACGGCGGCTCGCATCTCCTCGTCCAGGCGGGCACGGGCACCGGAAAATCCCTGGGCTATCTGGTCCCGGCCCTCGCCCACGGGGAGCGCGTGGTCGTCGCCACGGCCACGCTCGCACTCCAGCGCCAGCTGGTGGAGCGCGACCTGCCGCGCACGGTGGAGGCGCTGCATCCGCTGCTGCGCCGCAAGCCGCAGTACGCGATGCTCAAGGGCCGCTCCAACTATCTGTGTCTGCACCGGCTCCATGAAGGTGTGCCGCAGGAAGAGGAGGAGGGGCTCTTCGACCAGTTCGAGGCGGCCGCGCCCACCAGCAAGCTGGGCCAGGATCTGCTGCGGATGAGGGACTGGGCGGACGAGACCGAGACCGGCGACCGGGACGATCTGACCCCGGGCGTCTCCGACCGGGCCTGGTCGCAGATCTCGGTCTCCTCGCGGGAGTGTCTGGGCGCCACGAAGTGCGCGTACGGCGCGGAGTGCTTCGCGGAGAGCGCTCGCGAACGCGCCAAGCTCGCCGACGTGGTCGTCACCAACCACGCGCTGCTCGCCATCGACGCCATCGAGGGCGCCCCCGTGCTGCCGCAGCACGAGGTCCTGATCGTCGACGAGGCGCATGAGCTGGTCTCCCGGGTCACGGGTGTCGCCACCGGCGAGCTGACGCCCGGCCAGGTCAACCGTGCGGTGAAGCGCGCCGCCAAGCTGGTCAACGAGAAGGTCGCGGACCAGCTGCAGACCGCGGCCGAGGGCTTCGAACGAGTCATGGAACTGGCCCTGCCCGGCCGTCTGGAAGAGATCCCCGAAGACCTCGGCTATGCGCTGCTCGCCCTGCGCGACGCCGCCCGCAATGTGATCTCCGCGCTCGGCTCGACCCGCGACCGATCGGTGCAGGACGAGGACGCGGTACGCAAGCAGGCGCAGGCCTCGGTGGAGTCGGTCCACGATGTCGCGGAGCGGATCACCAACGGGTCGGAGTGGGACGTTGTCTGGTACGAGCGGCACGATCGCTTCGGCGCGTCACTGCGCGTCGCACCGATGTCCGTCTCGGGCCTGCTGCGCGAGAAGCTCTTCACCGACCGCTCGGTGACGCTCACTTCGGCGACGCTGAAGCTCGGCGGCGACTTCAACGGGGTGGGCGCGTCACTGGGCCTCGCAGCCGAAGGTACGGCCGGCACCTCGGAGGCCGAGGAACTGCCGGTGTGGAAGGGCCTCGACGTCGGCTCGCCCTTCGACTACCGCAAGCAGGGAATCCTGTACGTGGCAAAGCATCTCTCGCGCCCGGCGCGGGACGGTGACCGCGCGGACATGCTCGACGAGCTCACCGAGTTGATCCAGGCCGCCGGCGGCCGCACGCTCGGTCTGTTCTCGTCGATGCGGGGTGCCCAGCAGGCGGCGGAGGAGCTGCGGTCACGGATCCCCGAGTTCCCGATCCTCCTCCAGGGCGAGGAGACCCTCGGCGAGCTCATCAAGAACTTCGCGGCCGATCCGAAGACCTGTCTCTTCGGCACGCTCTCCCTCTGGCAGGGCGTGGATGTGCCGGGTACGGGCTGTCAGTTGGTGGTGATGGACAAGATCCCGTTCCCCCGGCCCGATGATCCGCTGATGAGCGCGCGCCAGAAGGCGGTCGAGGAGAACGGCGGCAATGGCTTCATGGCCGTCGCGGCCACGCACGCGGCGCTGCTGATGGCCCAGGGCGCGGGCCGTCTCGTACGGGCGTCGGGGGACAAAGGCGTGGTGGCGGTCCTCGATCCCCGTCTGGCCACGGCCCGTTACGGCAGCTACCTGAAGTCCTCGATGCCGGACTTCTGGTACACGACCGACCGCAACCAGGTCCGTCGGTCCCTGTCGGCGATCGACGCGGCGGCCAAGGCGGCGGACCTCGATACGGCGGCCAAAGCGGCGGACGCCGAGGTGGCCGCCAAGGCAGCGGACGTCGACGTGGAGGAGCAGGCCGCGGCCGAGGCGGACGACGAGTAGAACGCTGCCTCGTGCGTACGGAGAGGGCCCCTGTTGCCGGAAAGCAGGGAGCGGGGCCCGTCACCGGCACAGCGCGGGGCCCCGCAGCCGAACAGCACAGGGCCCCGGAACCGGCGCAGGTGGTTCCGGGGCCCGGTCAGGGGCGGACGGGAGGTCCCGTCGCGGACCTCAGACGCGGCGCAGCACCGCCACGACCTTGCCGAGGATCGTCGCTTCGTCGCCGGGGATCGGCTGGTACGCCGCATTGTGCGGGAGCAGCCAGACATGGCCGTCCTCGCGCTTGAAGCGCTTGACCGTGGCCTCGCCGTCGAGCATGGCGGCGACGATGTCACCGTTCTCGGCGACGGGCTGGCGGCGGACCGTCACCCAGTCCCCGTCGCAGATCGCGGCCTCGATCATCGAGTCACCGACGACCTTGAGGACGAAGAGCTCACCGTCACCGACGAGCTGGCGCGGCAGCGGGAACACGTCCTCGACCGACTCCTCGGCGAGGATCGGGCCACCGGCCGCGATCCGGCCGACGAGCGGGACATAGGACGCCGCGGGCTTGCCGGTGGTGTCCGTGGGCTGGCTGCTGCCCTGGTCGGAGCCGCGCACCTCGTACGCCCGGGGGCGGTGCGGGTCGCGGCGCAGGAAGCCCTTGCGCTCCAGGGCCATCAGCTGATGGGCCACGGAGGACGTGCTGGACAGGCCCACGGCCTGGCCGATCTCGCGCATCGACGGCGGGTAACCACGCCGCTGCACGGAGTCCCGGATCACCTCGATCACCCGGCGCTGCCGGTCCGTGAGTCCCGAGCTGTCCGCCCTGATCCCGGGAGGTCGCCCGGGCAGCGAGCGTGCGGGCTTCTGGCCCTCCGGGTTCATGCCGGAGTCATTCATGGCGTGCACCGCCTCGAGTCGGCCCTGGGAGCGCTCCTGGGCGGTGATGCTGGCACTGTCTGCGGTGGTGGTCACGGCGGCCCCTTCCGAGAATGGTCTCCCTAGTCGGACAACGGTAGTTGCTTTCGAAAGGTTGCGCCAAACACACGTTCGAGTGAAAAACTTTGTATTGCCTGACGTGATCATGTGCTCGGGTGTACTGCCGAAGCTCGAACAAGGTCCGTTCCTGTGAGCGTCACAGTCTGCCATCGGCCGTCGCGCGGGATGCGGGCCCAGTCGTCGCGTACCCTTTTCAACGCCTCCCGCAGGCAACGCTCATGGCCTTCCGCAAGCGACACGCGATGGTGCCGAAAATGCGGCCAAACCCCAGATCTAGTGGTTGGATTGGCGTAGCCGCCCAGAAGTTGTGGTCCCTGGTCCTATGGGCCTCGGTCATCGCCTATGCTGGGGGTCGCTTCGGGCGGGGCAGCGGTGACAAACCGCGCCTTGTGAGAGGCCATTCAGTCGTGCTGTGAAGGAGGGTTGGGAGCAATGCACTGTCCCTTCTGCAGGCACCCCGACAGCCGGGTCGTCGACTCTCGTACGACCGACGACGGCACGTCGATCCGCAGGCGCCGGCAGTGTCCGGACTGCACCCGTCGCTTCACCACCGTCGAGACCTGCTCGCTGATGGTGGTCAAGCGCAGCGGAGTGACCGAACCCTTCAGCCGTACCAAGGTCATCAATGGTGTGCGCAAGGCATGCCAGGGGCGGCCCGTCACGGAGGACGCACTCGCCCAGCTCGGCCAGCGGGTCGAGGAGGCGGTGCGTGCCACCGGCAGTGCCGAGCTGACCACCCACGACGTGGGCCTGGCCATACTCGGCCCGTTGCAGGAGCTCGACCTCGTCGCGTACCTGCGCTTCGCGTCCGTCTACCGGGCGTTCGACTCACTCGAGGACTTCGAGGCGGCCATCACCGAGCTGCGGCATGTGCAGGAGTTTGCCGCCGGCGCCGAGGACGCACCCGAAGCGGAGCAAGCGGGACCCCCGGGGGCTGACGTCCCCGCTCCCGCCACCGCCGCCGACTGACCGGCGGGCCGGCCTGCGGGCCCCTTGGCGGGGTGTTCGCGGGGCCGGTTCTGCGGCCGATCGGCGGCCAGAAGACCTGTTGCGGGCGGTATAGCGGCGCTCGCGGCATCAGACACACATCACGCCTCGGGAAGAGCGGGGCACTCTGGGGCGTTTTAGCCCGATATAGGGAGGCGGCATGACCGAGACGACGAGCGGCCCGGCACGAGGTTCCCGCGCCAAGGGATCCAAGGCCAGCAAGGGTCTGCGTATCGAGCGCATTCACACCACCCCCGGCGTGCACCCGTACGACGAGGTCCAGTGGGAGCGCCGTGACGTCGTCATGACCAACTGGCGCGACGGCTCGGTCAACTTCGAGCAGCGTGGCGTCGAGTTCCCCGACTTCTGGTCGGTGAACGCGGTCAACATCGTCACCAGCAAGTACTTCCGCGGGGCCGTCGGCACCCCGCAGCGCGAGACCGGTCTGAAGCAGCTGATCGACCGGATCGTGAAGACCTACCGCAAGGCCGGTGAGGACTACAGCTACTTCGCCTCGCCCGCCGACGCCGAGATCTTCGAGCACGAGCTGGCCTACGCCCTCCTGCACCAGATCTTCAGCTTCAACTCCCCGGTGTGGTTCAACGTCGGTACGCCGCAGCCGCAGCAGGTCTCCGCGTGCTTCATCCTGTCCGTCGACGACTCCATGGAGTCGATCCTCGACTGGTACAAGGAAGAGGGCATGATCTTCAAGGGCGGCTCCGGCGCCGGCCTGAACCTCTCCCGTATCCGCTCCTCCAAGGAGCTCCTGTCCTCGGGCGGCAACGCCTCGGGGCCGGTCTCCTTCATGCGCGGTGCGGACGCCTCGGCCGGAACCATCAAGTCCGGTGGCGCCACCCGCCGCGCGGCCAAGATGGTCATCCTCGACGTCGACCACCCCGACATCGAGAACTTCATCGAGACCAAGGTGAAGGAAGAGGAGAAGATCCGCGCGCTGCGTGACGCGGGCTTCGACATGGACCTGGGCGGCGACGACATCACGTCCGTCCAGTACCAGAACGCCAACAACTCGGTCCGTGTGAACGACACGTTCATGAAGGCGGTCGAGGAGGGCGGCAAGTTCGGTCTCACCTCGCGTATGACCGGCGAGGTCATCGAGGAGGTCGACGCCAAGTCGCTCTTCCGCAAGATGGCCGAGGCGGCCTGGGCCTGCGCCGACCCCGGCATCCAGTACGACGACACCATCAACGCGTGGCACACGTGCCCGGAGTCCGGCCGGATCAACGGCTCGAACCCGTGCTCCGAGTACATGCACCTGGACAACACCTCGTGCAACCTCGCCTCGCTGAACCTGATGAAGTTCCTCAAGGACGACGGCCTGGGCAACCAGTCCTTCGAGTCCGAGCGCTTCGCCAAGGTCGTCGAGCTGGTCATCACCGCGATGGACATCTCGATCTGCTTCGCGGACTTCCCGACGCAGAAGATCGGCGAGAACACCCGCGCCTTCCGTCAGCTGGGCATCGGTTACGCCAACCTCGGCGCCCTGCTCATGGCCACGGGTCACGCGTACGACAGCGACGGCGGCCGTGCGCTCGCCGGCGCGATCACCTCGCTGATGACCGGCACCTCGTACAAGCGCTCCGCCGAACTGGCCGCGGTCGTCGGCCCGTACGACGGTTACGCCCGTAACGCCACGCCGCACAAGCGCGTCATGAAGCAGCACGCCGACGCCAACGGCAACGCCATCCGCGTCGACGACCTGGACACCCCGGTCTGGGCCGCGGCCACGGAGGCCTGGCAGGACGTCATCCGCCTCGGCGAGAAGAACGGCTTCCGCAACTCGCAGGCCTCGGTCATCGCCCCGACCGGCACCATCGGTCTCGCGATGTCCTGCGACACCACCGGTCTCGAGCCCGACCTCGCCCTGGTCAAGTTCAAGAAGCTGGTCGGCGGCGGCTCGATGCAGATCGTCAACGGCACCGTGCCGCAGGCCCTGCGCCGCCTGGGTTACCAGGAGGAGCAGATCGAGGCGATCGTCGCCCACATCGCCGACCACGGCAATGTGATCGACGCCCCCGGTCTGAAGGCCGCGCACTACGAGGTCTTCGACTGCGCCATGGGCGAGCGTTCCATCTCTGCGATGGGCCACGTCCGCATGATGGCGGCGATCCAGCCGTGGATCTCGGGCGCGCTGTCCAAGACGGTCAACCTGCCGGAGACGGCGACCGTCGAGGACGTCGAAGAGGTCTACTTCGAGGCGTGGAAGATGGGCGTCAAGGCGCTCGCCGTCTACCGCGACAACTGCAAGGTCGGCCAGCCCCTCTCCGTGCAGAAGAAGGAGAAGGAGAAGGAGGCGGTCACCGCCAAGGCCGAGGACACCATTCGTACGGCCGTCGAGAAGGTCGTCGAGTACCGTCCCGTCCGCAAGCGTCTGCCCAAGGGCCGTCCCGGCATCACCACGTCCTTCACGGTCGGTGGCGCCGAGGGCTACATGACCGCCAACTCCTACCCGGACGACGGTCTCGGTGAGGTCTTCCTGAAGATGTCCAAGCAGGGTTCGACCCTCGCGGGCATGATGGACGCCTTCTCGATCGCCGTGTCGGTCGGTCTGCAGTACGGCGTGCCGCTCGAGACGTACGTCTCGAAGTTCACCAACATGCGCTTCGAGCCGGCCGGTATGACGGACGACCCGGACGTGCGGATGGCGCAGTCGATCGTCGACTACATCTTCCGCCGCCTGGCGCTCGACTTCCTGCCGTTCGAGACGCGTTCGGCGCTCGGCATCCACTCGGCCGAGGAGCGTCAGCGTCACCTCGAGACGGGTTCGTACGAGCCCACTGAGGAAGAGCTCGACGTCCAGGGTCTGGCGCAGTCGGCGCCGCGCGCCCAGGAGCTGAAGGCCGTCGAGACGCCGAAGGCCGCTGCCGCCGCCGAGAAGGCCGCTCCGCAGCAGGCGCACACCAGTGCCGAGCTCGTGGAGATGCAGCTGGGCATCCAGGCGGACGCCCCGCTCTGCTTCTCCTGCGGTACGAAGATGCAGCGCGCCGGCTCGTGCTACATCTGCGAGGGCTGCGGCTCCACCAGCGGCTGCAGCTGAGGCACCACCGCTGAGCGGTAACTGACCGAAGGGGACCGGCTGTTGAGCCGGTCCCCTTCGGTGTGTGCGGGGCTTGTGGCCGGCGAGCCTGCCAGGGATGCCCGTACGGCCCCCTTCGGCCCGCAGCCGCTCAGACGGGCGCCCCCATGGCCAGCGCGAACGCCGACGGGTCCAGTTCGAAGCCCTTGAAAGCCGGGCGGAGTTGCCAGGTGTGGTTGCCGCCGTCGCGGGTGAACTCGGCGAGGACCGCCGCGGTGCAGCGGGGGACGGCCGTGAAGTCGAAATGGGCCAGATCCGTGTGGGATTCGCGCAGGCGGACCGAGGCGTTGAGGGTCTCGCCGAAGGTGAGGTCGCCCTGGGACTGCTGGATCGCGACGCCGAGGACCACGCGGACGTAGCTCTCGTTGAGCCGGTTCAGCTCGAGCGTCATCACCTCGTCGTAGCCGAAGCCCTGGCCCGTCTGGCTGTCCCGGTTCAGCGTGATGGTGCCGTCGGGGGAGCGGCTGCCGAAGTGGACCAGGTACGCCGGCTTGCCGTGCGGGTCCGACGCGTCGTACACCGCGCACACCAGGTCCAGGTCGTGCTTCGGACGGCCCGGTGCTGCCGGATCCCACTTGAGGCCGGCCTCCACCTTGGTCAGCCCCTTGCTGAAACTGCTCATCAGATCTCCCCTGGACGTCTCCTTGAGGACACGCTACGTCGTCGGTACGACAACTCGCGCAACAGTCGGCCGAGTTGGGCGGTCAGTGCGGGATCCTGCGCGGCGGGCGGGTGTGGGAGAGCTCGTCTCTGAAACGGGCGATCTCCGAGTGGACCTGGCGGATCAGATGCGTGTTCTCGATACGGTCCAGATAGAGGCAGCGGCGTGCCAGGCCCTCGAGTTCGAAGGTGAAGCAGAGGGCCATCAGGGGATTGATGAACAGCTCGCTTCCGTGCGTGCGTTCGGTGAAGTGCACATCGCCGAAGACGCCTTGGACCGCGGCGGCTATCGAGCCGTTGACGATGCTGGGATGGTCGGGGGTGTCGTCATGGGCGTGCACCGCCGCGTCGACGAAGAGGGCGCTTTCCCGTGTCGTACGGGAAATCGAGAACGCGCCGAGGTAGGCGCCGTCGCGTTCCAGGGCCGCGATGTTCTCGAGGACCAAGCCATGGCTCACCCCGTGATACGCGTCCACGCCGAAGCCGACCGATACGACCAGGCGGTCGATGGTGTCGATTCCCGCCAGGGCGGCCACACTTGCCATGTCCTCCTCGGGGGTGCCCAGCCCCGCTTCGTCCCCGCGCATGAGGATGTCCGTACCGCCGTCGACGAGGATGACCGTGTCGATCCCGTACTCCTCGATGACCGCGCGGTACGCGGCGCGCAGCGGCTGAACTCCCGTGCGCTCGAAGGCGAGCACGGTGCTGGGAAAGTCGTGCCGGTCGAGCCAGCAGGCCAGGGTGCGTTCGGGGAAGTACCACTGGTGCGGTGCGGAGTCCGGGCCCACGCGGGCCACGTTCTCCGCCAACCAGGACTCGGCCGGGAGCCCGCCGATCGAGCTGAACGTCAGGTTGGCGAGGTGCACTTGGCGGCCCTGGGCGAGCAGGGACAAGGCGATGGGCAGGCCGGAGTAGACGTCGAAACCGCCGCCCGCTCCCGCGACCAGGATGCGTTCCGCCGTCTCCAGACGGCCGAACAGAGGGTGATCATGCAGCGCGGTCATGGCCGCCATTGTCACGGCGACTCTCGTGCGGGTACTCCTTCGCGGAGCGTGACCCATGCCACGCATAGCGCCGTACTATGGCGCGCGTGCTGGTCAAGTGGATGCGTTGCACCGTGACGGACCGCAGGGGGTTCGAGCAGGGGCAGCGGAGGTGGGCGGGGCTTC
>NZ_JAAKZW010000025.1 GCF_011044995.1 Streptomyces mesophilus
TCAGAGCCAGCCCGCGCGCCCCGCACCACCCGCGTACCCCGGTGGCTCGACGCCGTACGACACGGCCGCGAGCTCCACGTACGACACGGCCGCGCCCCCCACGTACGACACCGGCCCGGTCCCGACGTACGACCCGGGTCTCGCCGAGCCCGGCACGGACCCCGCCGCGCCCTTCGTCCCCGCCGCACCGGTCATGCCCGCCCAGAGCAGCGACCCCCCGTACTACGTGACCAGCGACCCCTACGACACGGGCTCGACCCCCACGTACGGCTCGGGCCCCATCTCCCCGTACGACACCGGCCAGACGCCCTTGTACGAGGCACCGACCGAACCGATCCCGAACCCCTTCGAGGCCCCGGCCGCGGGTGAGCCCTGGTCCGCGCCCGGTACCGCGGGAGGCCGTCGTTGAACGCACCGCTGCCCGACGTCCCCGAGGTCCGCGTCGTCGGACTGCCCCAGCTCACCTCGGGGTTCGACCTCGTGGAACGGCTCGACCTGGCGATGCACCTCAAGGTGCACGGGCCCCTGGAACCCATCGGCGGCGAGCGCCTCGCCCAGCTCGCCGACGACGTCTGTCTGCGCGGCCGCGGCGGCGCGGGCTTCCCCTTCGCCAGAAAGCTGCGGGCCGTCGCCGACGCGGCGATCAAGCGGGGTGTACGGCCGGTGGTGGTCGTCAACGGCAGCGAGGACGAGCCCGCCTGCCGCAAGGACACCGTCCTGATCAACCGCGCCCCGCATCTGATCCTCGACGGCGCCCTGCTCGCGGCCGAGGCGCTCGGCGCCCGCACCCTGGTCGTCGGCGTGACCCGTGACTCGACCGAGTCGTCGATGACCGCCGCGCTCGCCGAGCGCGGCCTGTCCAACCGCCGCAGCGCCGCTCTGCGCGCCCGCGTCCAGCGCAACCCCGAGCGCATGGTCACCGGCGAGGCCTCGGCCCTGATCCGCTCCATCGACGGCGGACCCGCGCTGCCGCCGGGCCGCCGGGTGCGCGCCGCCGAGTCGGGTGTCGGCGGTGCGCCGACCCTGCTGTCCAACGCCGAGACCTTCGCGCAGCTCGCGATCGCCGCCCGTATCGGCCCGTCGCGCTACCGGGGCACGGGCCTGTACGACGAGCCCGGCACCGTGCTCCTGACCGTCTCCGGAGCGGTCGCGCGCCCGATGGTGATCGAGGTGCCGACGGGTGTCCCGCTCCGTTACGTCCTGCAGCTCGCCGGCGCTCCCCCGCTCCCCCAGGGCGTGCTGACCGGCGGCTATCACGGCAGCTGGCTGAACGCGATCGCCTCGCACGACGCGGTGGTGTCGCGGGCGTCCCTCGAGGCGCTCGGCGGAGCGCTCGGCGCGGGCGCGATCCTGCCGATCGGGCAGGAGACCTGCGCGCTCGGCGAGGGACTGCGCGTCGCCCAGTGGCTGGCCGACGAGAGCGCGGGCCAGTGCGGTCCCTGCCGTCTCGGCCTGCCGGCGGCGGCCGGCGGTCTCGCGGACGTCCTGAACGGCGGCGGCCCCACGGCCCTGGAGGCGCTGCGCGAGATCACCCGCGCCGTGAAGGGACGTGGCGCCTGCAAGCACCCCGACGGTTCGGCCCGTTTCATCGCCTCGACGCTCACGGCGTTCAAGGACGACCTCGCGATGCACGTCCTGAGCGGCGGCTGCGGCCGCGAGACCCGCGGGGTGCTGCCGCTGCCCGTGCCGGGGCTGACCGATCCGGGCGCACCGAGCGGTGAACGTCTGGTCGTCGACTGGACCCTGTGCCAGGGCCACGGCCTGTGCGCCGATGTCGTACCGGAACTGATCACCCTCGGCCCGGACGGCTTCCCCACGGTCTCCGACGCGGGCGTCCCGCTGGCCCTGCGCGGCCGCGCCCAGCGCGCGGTACGCCGCTGCCCGGCCCTCGCCCTGCGCCTGGAACGCACAGGGGACCAGCTCCCCGCCCCGCCCCGCCGCGCGGCCCTGCCGAGCGCACCGGGACGCAAGGCGCTGGGGAGCGGCTGGAGTTGAGGGCGCCGGCCCCTCCGCTGGGAGTCGCGGGCATACGAAAGCGGGCCACCCGATCCGGGTGGCCCGCCTTCTTCGTGTGGAGCTAAGGAGAATTGAACTCCTGACCTCCTGCATGCCATGCAGGCGCTCTACCAACTGAGCTATAGCCCCTTGCTTGGTGTTCGCCCGGCTTTCCTTGCGGTTTCCCGTGGCGACGTCGACAACAGTACACGGTCACCCCGGTGCTCCACCAAATCGTTTGTCGCGGCCATGATCGTCCGCCGGGAGAAGGGTTCCGCAGCCGGTAACGTCGGTCGGCGTGACCATCCTGGGACGAACCGCCGCGCGAGCCGATGACGATCTGCACAAGGACGCAAGACGCCCTCTGCTGCTCGCAGCGCTCGTGTGCCTGGTCTCGTTCACGGCGTTCTGGATCACCCAGCGCCTGGCCGGCGTGACCCTCCTCGACGTGATGGTCTACCGCGCCGAGGGCTGGACGGTCCGCAACGGCGGCGACCTGTACGCGATGCAGGCCACGGTCTCCAACCTCCCCACCACGTACCCGCCCTTCGCCGCCCTGCTCTTCACGCCGCTCACCCTGCTCGGCGTACCGGAGATGCGGACCTTCGCGACCGGCTTCAACCTGCTGCTCGTCCTGGCCCTCGTCTATCTGGCGCTGCGGCTCATCGGTATCGAGGACCGCGCCAAGCGCCTCGCACCGGCCCTGCTCATCGCCGCCGGCCTCGTGTGGTGCGAACCCGTGTGGACCACGCTGCGCTACGGGCAGATCAACCTGCTGCTCGCGGTGTTCGTGCTGTGGGACCTCACCCGCCGCAAGGAGAACCGCTGGGCGGGCATCGGGATCGGTCTCGCCGCCGCGATCAAGCTGACGCCCGCGCTGTTCGCCGTGCTGCTGGCGCTCGCGGGCATCGTCGTGGCGGTACGCCGGGTGCGGGCCGCGCAGCCGTGGTGGAACCCGCACCTGCGCCGGGCAGCCACCGCCACCTGCACGTTCCTAGCGGTCACCGTGGCGTCCGCGGTCGTGCTGCCGTACGACTCGAAGCGCTTCTGGACGGAGATGGTCTTCTCCGCGAGCCGCCCGGGCCAGGCCGAGGACACCGCGAACCAGTCGCTGCGCGGCGTGCTCGCCCGTCTCCTGGGCACCACCGACCCGGGCCTGTGGTGGGTGCTCGTGGCGGGCGTGGTGGCGCTCTTCGGCCTTGCGGTGGCGGTGAGTTCGCTGGTCGAAGGCCGTACGGCATGGGCGGTCACCGCCTGCGCCGTGACCGCTCTGCTGATCAGTCCGGTGTCCTGGTCGCATCACTGGGTGTGGATCGTGCCCGTCCTGATGCTGCTGGCCACCGAGGCCCGCGGACGCGCACTCAAGACTGCGACCGCGGCAACGGCCCTGATCTTCTACTCGTACTCGCTGTGGTGGGTCCCGCACGCCGGCACCAGCGCCACGGTGCGGCCCGAACTCGACCAGAACGCGGGGGAATTCCTGCTCTCGGCCGGCTATGCGCTGGCCGGTCTGGGGTTCCTCGCGCTGGCGGCTCTACGGGTACGGGGCGCCGCGAAGAACGCCCCGAAGGTCCCCGCTCAGAGCACCGGACCTCAGAGCACCGGACCTCAGAGCAGCGGCCCTCGGAGCAGCGAGCCTCAGGCCGTCGCGAACGAGTAGAAGCGCTTCAGGGTGCAGTGCTCGTCGAGCAGCCGTCCGTAGATCGGCTCCCCCTCGAGTTCACGGTAGGTCTCGATGGGGTCGCCCTTTATGATCAGCGCCCGCGCGCACTCCTCGCACCAGTATTGGTAGTCGGGGTTGACCGGTTCCATGTCGCGGACGATCGGCGTACCGCTGCCGCACCAGTCGCACTTCCTCCTGTGTGCCCCCATCGATCAGCTCCAGCTGTGGCCGCAGGCCGTGCACACGTAGGAGATCCCGCCGTTGTCGCCGAGCACCTGGGCGACATGGGTGGAACCGCAGGACGGACAGATGAGGGAGATCGGTACAGGGGTGGTGGGGAGCTGCTCGCAGCCCTGGGTCTCGGCCACGTCGAGGAGGTCGCCGTCCTCCTCGAGGCTGCTCCCAGGCATCGTGCTTCTCCCTCCCGTGGGACCGCCGTCGTCCCCCGATCCCGGCCCGCTCGATTGTGCCACGGTCGTCCGGATGGGTCAGCGACGCGCGCGTACCAGTCCGGACACGGCGCCGATCAAGGCGGCCCCGGCCAGCGCGTATGCGGTGATGAGGAGGGCGTCCGCGGATTCCTGGGCGCCGCCGAGGGGCCGGCTCAGGAAAACGGTGCCGAACACCGCCACCCCGGACAGCTGGCCGAGCTGCAGCACCGTGGTGAGCAGTCCGCTGGCGTCCGCGGCGTCCTCGGGCCGTACGGTCGCCAGGGCGCGCGTGAAGGTCGGACTGTACGCGAGCGACATCCCGGCGCCGCCGGCGGCGAACGCCGCCCAGAGCCCGACTCCGCCGCTGCCCCCGTCGCGCAGCGCGAGCCCGAGCGCGAGCGTCCCGGCCGCGGTCAGCGCGAACCCGCCCGGAACCAGCGCCCGTTGGAGCGCAGCGGGCCACTTGCGCCAGGTGAGACCGATCACCCCGAAGAGCACCGCACCGGGCGCGAAGGTGAGCCCCGTGCGCAGCGCGCTCTGCCCGAGCCCGCCCTGCAGATGCAGCGCGAGCACGAACATCAGGCCGGCGTTCCCCGCCATCACCAGGGCGATCCGCACCACCGCGAGCCCCATCCCGGGCACCCTCAGCACCTGCGGCGCGATCAGCGGGGCGCCGCCGCGGCGGGCCAGCCTCTTCTCGTACGAGGCGAAGAGGGCGAGCAGCACGGCGCTCGCGGCGAGCGAGAGCCAGGCCCACAGCGGCCAGTCCTGCTCCTGCCCGAGCACCAGGGGGACGGTGAACAGCGATACGGCGCCGGCGAGCAGCAGCAGCCCGGGCAGATCGAAACCGCGCGTACGGGACGAGGGTCCGTCGGCGGGCAGGACGCGCGGGCCGAGCACCAACAGGGCGATTCCCACCGGCACGTTGACGAGGAACACCGGCCGCCACGTCGCGCCGAACAGGTCCGCGCTGACCAGCACACCGCCGAGCACCTGCCCGGCCGCCGCACCGCCCGCCAGGACCGCCGCGTACACACCGAGGGCACGCGCCCGCGCTTCACCGGCGAAGGTGCGCTGGATCAGGCTGAGCACCTGCGGGATCATCACGGCCGCGCCCGCGCCCTGTGCGAGCCGGAAGCCGATGAGCTGGCCGGTGCTCTGGGCCAGGCCGCAGGCCAGCGAGGCGACCGTGAACAGGGCGAGCCCTGCCAGATACATCCGCCGGTGCCCGAACCGGTGACCGAGCCGCGCCCCGGTGATCAGGAGTACCGCGTACGCGATCGTGTAGCCGGCCACCACGAGCTGCAGCCCGGCGCCGCTCGCGCCGAGCTCGGTACGGACCGTGGGGGCGGCGACATTGACGATGAAGACATCGAGCAGGGCCATGAACTGGGCCGCGAGCACCACCGCGAGCAGCCGTCCGGGACGGACGGCAGGGTGGTTGTCGGTCCCTGGCGGTTTACTGGGATGTGCGGTTGTCGTCGTCATGCCACCGAGCGTGACGGCGCGGCGGTACGGGTAACGAGAGCCCGCCGATACGGGTACTGACAGCACCTGGCAGGCCCGGCGGAGTGGCTCGACCATGGGGGACGTGACGACTTTGGCGACGGAACACAGGACGGGCCGCAGACGCCCGGAGCTGGCGGCCTTTCTGCGCAGCCGCCGTGCGCGGGTGACACCGGCCGACGTCGGCATGCCCGGAGGCCTGCGCCGCCGCACGCCCGGGCTGCGCCGCGAGGAGGTCGCGCAGCTCTCCGGAGTCGGTGTGACCTGGTACACGTGGCTGGAGCAGGGCCGCCCGATCAACGCGTCGGGCCAGGTCCTCGACGCGGTCGCCCGCACCCTGCGCCTGGACCGCTCGGAGCGCGAGCACCTGTACCACCTGGCCGAGGTGCCGCTCGCGCCCGACGCCGAGGACCTGGCGGCCGGCCTTCCCGAGGTGGACGCCGAGATCCAGGACATCATCGACGCCCTCGACCCCCGGCCGGCGGTGGTCTACAACGCGCGCTACGACATGCTCGCGACGAACTCCGCGTACCGCGATCTCTTCTTCGTCCCGGCGATGAACGCGACCGGGCGCCCCAATGTGCTGTGGGCGCTGTTCACGGTCGGCGACGAGGACTGTCCCGTGGTGTTCCGCGAGACCGAACTGCCGCTGATGGTGGCCCAGTTGCGCAGTGCGTACGGGCGGCATGTGGGCGAGCCGGTATGGGAGGCGTTCATCGGCGACCTGTCGGCGGCCAGCCCGTTCTTCACGCGGCTGTGGGCGAGCGGCGACGTGGTCCCGCCGGGCCCGCGGGTGAAGACCTTCCGGCACCGGGCGGTGGGCGAGATACGTATGACGTCCGTCTCGCTCTCCATCAACGGCATGCCGGACTGCCGCATCGTGGCGTACTCACCGGCGGACGAGGTGAGTACGCAGCGGCTCGCCGCGGTCCGCGCCCAGTGCTGCCCGCCTGCGTAGGTCGCCTTCGTATCCCGGAACGAGAAGTCCCGGAACGACAAGTCCCGTAACGCAGAAATCCCGCCCTCTGACGAGGACGGGATTCGCGTGATGTGGAGCTAAGGAGAATTGAACTCCTGACCTCCTGCATGCCATGCAGGCGCTCTACCAACTGAGCTATAGCCCCTTGCGTTCTTCCCGCTCGGCGGGCGAACAAGAAGAACTTTAGCTGGTGACCAGCCGGAAAGTGAAATCCGCTTCCCAGGCCCTCTGACCAGCAAGGCTCAGGTGTCGTCGCCGAGCACCGGCTCCGGCAGCGTGCCCGCATTGTGCTCGAGCAGACGCCAGCCGCGGGCGCCCTCGCCGAGGACGGACCAGCAGCAGTTGGAGAGGCCGCCGAGGCCTTCCCAGAGATACGAGTCGAGGCCGAGCAGCCGGCCGATCGTGGTGCGGATCGTGCCACCGTGACTGACCACCACGAGCGTCCCGCCGTCGGGCAGCTTGTCGGCATGGCGCAGCACCACGGGCGCGGCACGGTCGGCGACCTCGGTCTCCAGCTCGCCGCCGCCGCGGCGCACGGACTCGCCGCGCTTCCACGCGGCGTACTCCTCGCCGTACGTGGCCAGGATCTCGTCGTGGGTCAGCCCCTGCCAGGCGCCCGCGAAGGTCTCCCGCAGGGCCTCCTCGTACGTCACCTCGAGCCCGGTCAGCTTCGCCAGCTCACCCGCCGTGGTGGCGGCGCGGCTCAGGTCGGAGGCGACGATCGCGTCCGGCTTGAGGGAGGCGAGCAGCCGGGCGGCCCGGGCGGCCTGGGCGACACCCTCGGCGGTGAGCCCGATGTCCGTGGTGCCCTGGAAGCGGCGCTCCAGGTTCCAGGACGTCTGGCCGTGCCGCCACAGGATGATCCGCCGGTTGCGACCGCCCGGGTTGTTGAGGACCGAGGGGACGGTCATCGCAGCTCCCCGGCCGCCTCTTCGGCGTCCGCGTGCTGGGCGCCCTTGCCGCGGGTGGCCTTGGCGTCCTCGGGCAGGTCGAGCTCGGGGCAGTCCTTCCACAGGCGCTCGAGCGCGTAGTAGACCCGCTCCTCGCTGTGCTGGACGTGCACGACGATGTCGACGTAGTCGAGCAGGATCCAGCGCGCGTCGCGGTCGCCCTCGCGGCGTACCGGCTTCGCGCCGAGCTCCTTGCTGAGCTTCTCCTCGATCTCGTCACAGATCGACTTGACCTGGCGGTCGTTGGGAGCCGAGGCCAGCAGGAAGGCGTCCGTGATCGACAGCACGTCGCTGACGTCGTAGGCGATGATGTCGTGCGCGAGCTTGTCGGCGGCCGCCTGGGCGGCCACCTGGATGAGCTCGATGGAACGGTCTGTCGCGGTCACTGCGTGGCTTTCCGTCGGAGGTCAGGGCTGTGTCTTGTGAAACCCGGAACCCGGGCGTGTTACTTCCCCAAGGGTCTCACGGACCGCGGACCTGGCCCCAAGTGATTACCCGCGCCCCAAGGCCGGAGCCGGGCGCCGCCCGTGGGCGGCGCCCCTGGCGGGCCCTACTGGCCCTTGTAGTCCGCCCCCAGCACGACCCCGATATCCGCGTTCCCCGCGACCTTCCCCTTCTTGACCGCCCCCGCCGGCAGCCCCAGCGTCTTGGCCACCTCGGCCGCCTCGGCCTTGCGGGTGTCGTCGGCGTAGGTGATCTGCGAGGCCGAGCCCGGGCTGGTGTTGCCGGAGAGGACCGTCCAGCCGCCGTTGACCAGGTCGACCCGGGCGCTCTCGAGGGCCTTCTTGTCACCGGAGAGGTTGATACGGACCGCGGCGTCCGGGTCGGGGCTCTTGACCGTGCCGCCGAGCAGCTTCTCCACCACGCTGTCCGTGGCCTGCTTGCCGAGCGTGCCGTCCTGCTGCACGGGCAGCACGGCGCTGTCGTAGTCGCCGCCCTTGGCGCGCTCGGAGAGCCGGGCGAGGAAAGCACCCAGGTCCTTCTCCGTGAGCGGCGGCTCGATGATCTGGCCCAGCATCTCGACGGTGGTGGTGGCCGCCTTCGGATCCGTCGACAGCTTGCGCAGGGCCCCCTGGAGCACCGCGCCGAAGCGGGTCAGCTGCGCCGTCTCGCTCTCGCCGGGGGCCCGGTAGGTGGCGTACGCGACGGCCATCTGACCGCTGAGGGTCTGGTCCTCGCCCTTGGTGACCAGCGGGGCCTGGCCCTTCTTCTTGGCCTTGGGGTCCGGCACCGTCGCGTTGGTGTCGATGTCGATGTTGCCGACGCTGTCCACCAGGTTGCTCAGGAACGGGGTGTCCAGGCGCCAGCTGCCCTCGATCCGGGTGCCGAGCAGTCCGTCCACGGCCTCCCGCGTACCGCTGGAGCCGTCGTCGTCCACGGACTTGCCGAGCGTGGTGGCCTGGCCGTCCTCGTTCGTCACCGCGAGCGAGTTGGGCAGCAGCACCGTGGCGCCCCGCTCGGTGGTGGTGTTGTCGACGAGCAGCGCGGTCGAGGTGCTCTTGCCGTTGACGTCGTGCAGATGCACGACGATGACATCGCGCTTCTGCGGTCCGGTCGCGGCCTGATCGTCCTCGGCCGCGTTCGACAGGAACGGCAGCTTGCCCTCGTACCAGAGGTAGCCGACACCGCCGACGAGGACCAACGCGAGTGCGACCACGAGCGCGGTGATCCGGTTGCGGCCGCGGCGCTTGGCCTCCTCACGGCGCTCGGTGCGCGACTCGGTGAACTTCAGCCAGTCGATGACGTCCTCGGACTCCTCATCGGGTTCCTCGATGAAGGAGAACTGCTCCGTGTGGAACTCGCGCTGAGGCGCCCGCTGCGGCTCTTCGGGCGTGTGCTGCTGCGGCACCCAGGCGGTCGGCTCCTCGACACGCGTGTACTGCCCGGTGTCGCCGACCGGGGCGAACTGTCCGGTGTCGCCGACGGCCGCGAACTGGCCGGTGTCCGAGGAGATCCGCTGCTGCTGACCGGTCCCGGCGCTCTGCCCATAGGGGTCGTACGGGGCACCCTGGCCGTTTCCGTACGAGGCGCCGGATCCGTAAGTCTCCGTACCGTACGAGGAGTTGTCCGGATACGAGCCGTTCGAGGGGGTGTCCTGATACGAACCCTGCGAGGAGCCGTCCGGGTACGAACCGTCCGAGCCGTACTGACCGCCGTACGTGTCGTAGCCGTATCCCTGCTGCTGCGGGACCGAACCGCCGTACTGGTCGTAGCCGCTCTGCGGAGGGTTCGGGGGCGCGACGGGCTGATAGACCGGCTGGCCGTACTCGTCGTAGCCGACGATCTCGTACTGCTGACCCGCGTGCTGCTGACCGGCGTGCTGCTGGCCCGCATAAGGGTCGTACTGTCGGTCGTTCACCGGGTGCCCCTCTTAGCTCATTCGCCGCGGTAGAGCTCGCGCTTGTCGATGTATCGCACCACGCCGTCCGGCACCAGGTACCAGACGGGATCCCCCTTGGCGACCCGATCACGGCAATCCGTCGAGGAGATGGCCAGTGCGGGGACTTCCACGAAGGAGACGGAGCCATCCGGAAGGCCGGGGTCCGCCAGGGTATGCCCTGGACGGGTGACCCCGATGAAGTGGGCCAGGGAGAAGGTCTCCTCGGCGTCCTGCCAGGTGAGGATCTGGCTCAGCGCGTCGGCGCCGGTGATGAAGAAGAGATCCGTCCCGGGATTGAGCTCCCGCAGATCACGCAGTGTGTCCTTGGTGTACGTGGGACCACCGCGGTCGATGTCGATGCGGCTCACGGAGAACTGCGGGTTCTCGGCCGTGGCGATGACCGTCATCAGATAGCGGTCCTCGGCCGGCGAGACGTGCTTGTGGCTCTTCTGCCACGGCTCCCCGGTCGGTACGAACACGACCTCGTCCAGCTGGAACCGTGCGGCCACCTCGCTGGCGGCCACCAAGTGCCCGTGGTGGATCGGGTCGAAGGTGCCGCCCATGACGCCGAGACGGCGCTTGCCGCCGCCGTGTGCACCACGACGGGCGGGGCCGGTAGGACTGTCCTGCTCTCCCATGCGAGCAGACCCTACCGGCCCGTGCGAGCGGACCTGTCCCCACTCCAGGGCCCGACGCCGCGGTCAGGCCCCGGTGAAGCTCAGCGGTCGCGGTTGAAGCGCGTGGTGATCCAGAGCAGCAGCAGCAGCGCGAGCAGCGCGCCACCGCCCGTGATGTAGGGGCTGAGGCTCGTGTGCCCGCCGCCGTGCTCGCCGCCCTCGGCGGCGAGGGTGGCCAGCTGGGCTGCGGTGGCGGTAAGGCTCATTCTCGACAGGACCAATCCGGGTGGGAACGGGGGTTGAGACTTCGCGCACATCGTACGGGGGTGCCTCGGCCGCGCTCACGCCGACTCAGGCGTACGGGGTCGGTACGGGGTCATACGGGTGCGGGGCGCCGCCCGGGCACGGGCTCAGTCGCGGTCGTCGCGTCCGTAGCCGCGCAGCAGGAACCAGGCGACGAGGACCGCACCGACGAGCGAGACCGCGAGCACGATCCGCATGGTGTTGCCGGGGCCCTGTTCGGCGGCGTGTGCGGCGGCGAGCAGCGAGTTCACGGGGTCCATTGCGTGCATTGCTCCTTAACGGGTGATACGCCACCCAAGCTATCCCCCGGTCCTGACGGCGCCTCGTCCGGGTCGGGTGCGCGATGGAACCCTGACCGTAGGCTTGACGTTCCTAAGGGGGGCGAGAGAACTCGCAACGTGCGCGTCGCGCGCGGAACTTATGGGGGCCGGATGCCTGAGAGCACGGACAACGGAAACCACGACGGCAACGAGAACCACGAGAATCTGCCGGGGCGCAACCGCCGGCGCTTCCCCGGGATCTCCTCCCGGACCTACGAACACCCGGCGGACCGCTCGGCCCTGGTGGCCCTGCGCAAACTGAGCGGGTTCGACACCGTCTTCAAGGCGCTCAGCGCGCTGCTGCCCGAGCGCAGCCTCAGGCTGCTGTTCCTGTCGGACTCGGTGCGGGTGAGCGACGCCCAGTTCGCCCATCTCAACGTCATGCTGCGCGACGCCTGTTACATCCTGGACCTGGAGAAGGTCCCGCCGATGTACGTGACGCAGAACCCGGTGCCGAACGCGATGTGCATCGGTCTCGACGAGCCGATCATCGTGGTCACGACCGGTCTGGTGGAGCTCCTCGACGAGGAGGAGATGCGGGCGGTCGTCGGGCACGAGGTGGGCCATGCGCTCTCCGGCCACGCGGTCTACCGCACGATCCTGCTGTTCCTGACCAATCTCGCGCTCAAGGTCGCCTGGATCCCGCTGGGCAATGTCGCGATCATGGCGATCGTGACCGCGCTGCGCGAGTGGTTCCGCAAGTCGGAGCTGTCCGCGGACCGCGCGGGCCTGCTCGTCGGCCAGGACCTCAAGGCCTCGATGCGCGGTCTGATGAAGATCGCGGGCGGCAACCATCTGCACGAGATGAACGTGGACGCGTTCCTGGAGCAGGCCGAGGAGTACGAGGCGGGCGGCGATCTGCGCGACTCCGTACTGAAGATCATGAACGTGCTGCCGCGCACCCACCCCTTCACCACCGTGCGCGCCGCCGAGCTGAAGAAGTGGGCCGAGTCCCGCGACTACCAGCGGATCATGGACGGCCACTACCCGCGGCGCGACGAGGACAAGGACACCTCGGTCTCCGACTCCTTCCGTCAGTCGGCCTCCACGTATGCGAGCGATGTGCGCAACTCCAAGGACCCGCTGATGAAGCTGGTCGCGGACATCGCGGGTGGCGCGGGCGATCTGGGCGGCAGGGTGCGCAGGGGCTTCGGCGGTTTCGGGAACTCGCGTCCCGCGGACGGCCCGGACTCGGGTCCCGCGGACGGCGCGAACTCAGGTCCCGCGGACGGCCCTGAGCGCCCCGCGCAGGACGGCGACGGCGGTACCGGCGCCGGCAAGTAGCCCCTCAGGTACGCGGCGGTGAGGGCTGTGCGGACGCGGCGAGCGCTCCGCACAGCGCCGTCGGCCCGCTGGTCGCATACGGGTCGGTGCCCGCCGGGCCGCCGGACTTGGCGCTCTGTCCGGCGAGCAGCGGCCGCAGCCGGTCCGCCGAGTCGGCTCCGCAGGAGAGCGGACCGGCCTGGAGGTACGAGACGGTCAACTCCGCTTGTCCGACGCGCAGGTTGTCCTTGTCGAAGCGGAAGTGCAGCTCGCGCCGGACGGTGAACAGGGAGGCGCGGGGATCGTCCCCGGCGACCGGACGCAGGGCGTAGACGAAGGTGTGGTTCGAGGTCACCTCGAGGGTGTCCGAGCCGGTCTCGGTGGCCTTGAGCGTCCCGTGCACCCGCACCTCGTCGGCCGCCAGCGTGGCCTTGGCCGGATCGAAGCGCACCAGCCAGCCGCTGGGCGCGTGCCGGCCGTCGGCCGCGGGGCGGTCGAAACCGGTGTCGAACTGGTGGAGCTGGTCCGGATCGATGAGCCGGCGCACGGGCCGTATCTCCTCGCCCGTGAGGACCGCCGGGTCGAGCGAGGAGGCCACGAGATAGTTCCGCGCCACGTCGAGCGCCGACCTGACCTGGTCGGCGGAGAAGTGCGCGGTGCGGTACACGGCGGGGAACGGCATGCCCGCGGCGCCCGCCCCGAACTCGGCGGCCGGGCTGTGCTCGAAGAGCTCCTCGGCCGTCTTCGCCCCGGGCACGGGCCCCTGCGGCACCAGCGGGATCACGGTCATCCGCAGCGGATCGGCGGGCCGCGACGCGGGCTCGGAGTAGGGCTGGCGTACGCCCATGTAGATCGCCACGGCGAACGCCATCGCGATCAGGACGACCATCACCAGCGCCTGGACGGAAAGACGCCGGTGCGCCGCGGCATGCGCGGCCACCCGCTTGCGCACCGCGGGTGCGTGGTCGGTGATCCGCTCCTGCGCGGAGTACTCCTCAAGGCGCGCAGCGCGAATGAACGACTCGTCGAAGACTACGGAACGGAACTCTTCCTCGCTCCCACCGGGAACGCCCTCGGGTGTGCCCTCAGGTGGGTCTCCAGGCCCGGCCATACTTTCAGAGTAGGTTTCCCGGGGCTCAGGTAAACGCCCTGGTACGCGTCAACTTTTCGCAAGGGCCCCGGTGTTGGCGCCCGGACGCCGCCTCACGGCGTAACCGGATTGGCCGACACCGCCGGAGCCTCGTAGTCCGCGGACGCCGAGGGCTCCACGCCGGTCGTCGCCGGCGGCGGGGTGCGGTCCTGGCGGCCGGGCGAGGAAGCGCCCCGGTAGACCGCGCTGAACGCCAGCGCCACCATGCCGATCCCCATCAGGAGCGCGAGCAGCCAGGCCACCGGACGGTGCCAGCGCGACTGCCCCTTGCGGGCGAGGCCGTCCTCCACCAAGTCCGGCTCGTATCCGGCCAGTTGGGGCTCGTCATGGCGGTACGAGGTCTCGTCGCCGTAGCGGCCGCGGCGGGCACGCGTCTCGTACCCGTCGTAGAACTCGTCCCCGTCGTCCTCTGCCCCCGCACCTCTGGCCCGCGCCCGGTGCGCCTCGGCCTCGGCGCGCGCCTGGGCGGCGGCGAGCAGCCGCTCCACCGCCGTCGGCTCATGGAACTGCGCGCCCCGTACGAAATCCTCGTCGAAGACCACGGAGGCGAACTCTTCGTCCGCACCCCCGTGGTCGTGGTCGTCGTCGGGCTCCCAGCCGTCCGGAAACGGCATGCCCCCCACGTCCTCCGGCACGGATCCAGAGTAGACCTGGGGGGTCAATTTGGGCAGACGGTAAGGAAATTCAACCAGTTCCCCACCGTGAGCCGGGTCAGCCCCGGATGTGCCCGTCGCCCGTCACGATGTACTTCGTCGACGTCAGCTCCGGCAGCCCCATCGGGCCCCGGGCGTGCAACTTCTGCGTGGAGATGCCGATTTCGGCGCCGAAGCCGAACTGGCCGCCGTCGGTGAACCGCGTCGAGGCGTTCACCGCGACCGTCGTGGAGTCCACGAGCTGCGTGAAGCGGCGGGCGGCCTGCTGCGAGGTGGTGACGATGGCCTCGGTGTGCCCGGAGGTCCACAGCCGGATGTGCTCGACGGCCTTGTCGAGCGAGTCGACGACCGCGGCCGCGATGTCGTACGAGAGGTACTCGGTCTCCCAGTCCTCGGCCGTCGCGGGCACCACAGTCGCCTTGGACCCGTCGGCGTGGGCGAGGATCCGCTCATCGGCGTGCACGGTCACGCCGGCCTCGGCGAGCGCGTCCAGGGCGCGCGGGACGAAGGCCTCCGCGATGTCCTGGTGGACGAGGAGGGTCTCGGCGGCGTTGCAGACACTGGGGCGCTGGGCCTTGGAGTTGATCAGGATCTCGACGGCCATGTCGAGGTCGGCCTGGGCGTCCACGTACACATGGCAGTTGCCGGTGCCGGTCTCGATCACCGGGACGGTGGACTCCTCGACGACGGTCCTGATCAGCGAGGCGCCGCCGCGCGGGATGAGCACGTCGACCAGACCGCGGGCGCGCATCAACTCCCTTACGGAATCGCGGGATTCACCGGGCACGAGCTGGATGGCGTCGGCCGGCAGGCCCGCTCCGCCGACGGCGTCGCGCAGCACCCGGACGAGCGCGGTGTTGGAGGCGTACGCGGAGGACGAGCCGCGCAGCAGCACCGCGTTGCCGGACTTGAGGCACAGGGCGGCGGCGTCGACGGTCACATTCGGCCGGGCCTCGTAGATGATGCCGACGACGCCGAGCGGGACGCGGACCTGGCGCAGGTCGATCCCGTTGGGCAGCGTGGAGCCGCGCACGACCTCGCCGACCGGGTCGGGCAGGGCCACGACGTCGCGGACGTCGGAGGCGATGGCGCGGACCCGCTCGGGGGTCAGCGTGAGCCGGTCGATGATCGACTCGCTGGTGCCGGCCGCGCGGGCCTTGGCGATGTCCTCGGCATTGGCCTCGACGACGTCCTTCGTCCGGACTTCGAGGGCGTCCGCGACGGCGAGCAGCGCATCGTCCTTGACGGCCCGCGGCAGCGGCGCGATCTCGGCGGCCGCGGCACGGGCGCGGTAGGCGGCCTGGACGACCGGCGAGAGGTTGTCATACGGGGCGGAAAGCGGCGAGGTCATGTCTCGCAGGGTAATGCGAGCCGGCGGCCTGTCCGTGCCGTATTCCAGTCCCCGAGACGGCTCAAAACGGGTGCACACCGACCGGGGTGGCCGGCGGCGGACCGTAGCCCTCCGCGACGCGCTGGTGGTACGTGTCCCGGTCGATGACCTCGAGGCCCACGATCTCCCAGGGCGGCAGCTGCGCGCTCTGGCGGTGCTCGCCCCACAGGCGCAGGGCGACGGCCGCGGCATCGTGCAGGTCGCGGGCCTCTTCCCAGTAGCGGATCTCGGCGTGGTCCGCGGCATAGCGGCTGGTCAGCAGAAAAGGATGGTCGTGGGCGAGCTGTTCAAGGGCACGCCGGATGTCCGCGAGCGGGGCGTCGGGCCCGGAGACGCTCAGCGTGACATGCCAGAGACGAGGCTGGTCCTCGGGCTGCTGGTGCTGCTCCCCCAAGCTCTCTCCGGCCACGACACTGGTCAGTGCCACTCGTCTCACCGGACGGCCTCCTGTCAAGTGTCTGTGGTGCGAACCGCTCGCAACAAAGTTGACCAGGCAATCGCATGCCGCGTGACGGTTTTACGGAAGGTCCCTCACTCAGGGCATCCGATTTCGGCCGGTTCGAGTCACCGTTCGTACACCGGCGCCGCCGGCGTGGGGTCAGCTGTGCGGCAGTTGTGCAGCCGCTGTGCGGTCAGCTGTGCAGCAGCACCAGATCGTCGCGGTGCACGACCTCGCGCTCGTACGCGGGACCGAGCTCCTTGGCCAGCTCGCGGGTGGAGCGGCCGAGCAGTTGGGGGATCTCCTTTGCGTCGAAGTTCACCAGCCCCCGGGCGACCGCGCGCCCCTCGGTGTCCTTGAGCTCGACCGGGTCGCCCGCGGAGAACTCGCCCTCGACGTCCTTGATCCCGGCGGGCAGCAGCGAGGTGCGCCGCTCGGTGACCGCGCGGACCGCACCGTCGTCCAGGATCAGCGAGCCCTGCGGGGTCGAGGCGTGCTGCAGCCAGAGCAGCCGGTCGGCGCTGCGCCGGCCGGTGCGGTGGAAGAGGGTCCCGGTGTCGCGTCCGGCCAGGGCGTCCGCCGCGTGCACGGCGGAGGTGAGGACGACGGGGATGCCCGCGGCGGCGGCGATCCGGGCGGCCTCGACCTTGGTGACCATGCCGCCGGTGCCGACCCCGGCCTTGCCCGTGCTGCCGATCTGCACATGCGCGATGTCCTCGGGACCGCGCACCTCTTCGACCCGCGCGGTGCCGGGCTTGCTGGGGTCGCCGTCGTAGAGACCGTCCACGTCCGACAGGAGGACGAGGAGATCCGCGCGTACGAGATGGGCGACCAGGGCCGCGAGCCGGTCGTTGTCGCCGAAGCGGATCTCGTCGGTGGCGATGGTGTCGTTCTCGTTGACGATCGGCAGCGCGCCCATCGTGAGCAGCTGGTCGAGGGTGCGCGAGGCGTTGCGGTGGTGGGCGCGGCGGGCCATGTCGTCGCTGGTGAGCAGGACCTGTCCGGCCCGTACGCCATAGCGCGCGAAGGACGCCGTGTAGCGGGCCATCAGGAGTCCCTGGCCGACGCTGGCCGCGGCCTGCTGGCGGGCCAGATCGCGCGGGCGGCGGCGCAGGCCCAGCGGGGCGAGCCCCGCGGCGATGGCGCCCGAGGAGACCAGGACGATCTCCCTCTCCCCGCCGCTGCGGACCTTGGCGAGGACGTCCACGAGCGCGTCGACGCGGTCCGCGTCAAGGCCCCCGGAGGCCGTGGTGAGCGACGAGGAGCCGACCTTGACCACGATCCGGTGCGCCTGAGCCACTCGCTGCCTCGCGCCTGCCGATCCTGCTGCGCCCACTGCGTACGACCCCATCGTGTTGACCTGCTTGCCTTCCGCAATCTACGCGAGCCGGCCGCAGGACCGCCTGCGAATTCCGGGGGGTGAGACTCCTCCCGGTCTCCGCAGGTTGCGGCGGTGGTCCTCACAGAACGGTGTAACTGACGACCTGGATTCCGGTTGCAGGCTTCTCACACCTCCTTCACAGCTGTGTCATGACCAAAGGATGTCCATTCCATAGCGTGAAGGTGACAGTCCTGCCATAACCCGGACCCTCAACCGGCGTTGACCAGCTGCCCGACCCCATGCCGACCCCCCACTCCTGTCGGTGCGGATCTTCGAGCTGCACTGGAGTTCACTTGCGTTCACTCACCCCCCTCAAGAAGGTCGCCAGACTGGCCGCGCTCGCCGTTGTGGCGGCATCGCTCGCGGCTCAGGTCATAGGCGCCCTGCTCCCCAACGTCCCGCTGCTCATCGCGGCAGCCGCCACCGGCCTCGCGGCCGAGGCCGTGCTGCACACGTGGCAGAAGGACGTGCTCTATGCCGTGGCCAGGACGCATGCGAACGTCACGGTCCGCCAGGTACTGCGTGACTTCCTGCTCGTCGCCGGTCTGCTCAGCATGGATCTGCAGCGCCCCGAAGCGATCTATCTGCCGCTCCTGTTCGGCCTGCTCGCCTTCTACGGTCTGCACTTCGCCGCCCAGGCCGCCTCGATCCTGGTCCGCCGCAGCCGCACGCTCCCGGTGCTCACCCGCAACATCGACACCTCGGGGCTGCGCCTGACCGCGGCTCCGCCCTCGCTCCTGCTGCGCCGGCCCGGAACGCGGCTGCTGCTCTTCGGTCTCCCGGCGACGGCCGGTCTGATGACCGCGGCGGCCGACGGCTCCCCCGAGTTCGCCGCCTGGGGAGTTTCCCTTTCCGTCGGTATCGCGGCCGTCGGCCTCGGCGAGCTCCTCGTACGCCTGCCCCGGCGCAGGCGGCCCGCGGGCGGCGACGAGGTCCTCGAATGGTTCGAGAACTGGCTGGCGGAGTACCGGCCCACGGTCGGCATGTACTTCTCGGGCGGCAGCTCGTCCGCGTATCAGGCGAACATGTGGCTGGAGCCGCTGGCCGGCCTCGAGGGCCGGCCGCTGATCGTGCTGCGCGAGCGCTTCATGATGCAGAAGATCGGGGCCACGGACATCCCGATCGTGTGCCTGCCCAAGGTCGCCGACCTGATGCGGCTCGAGCACTCGACCCTCAAGGTCCTGATCCACCCGGCGAATTCCGGCAAGACCTCGCAGATCCTGCGCATCCCGACCATCAAGCACGCGTTCGTCAACCACGGCGAGAGCGACAAGCTGTCCTCTTGCAACCCTTACGCGAAGGCGTACGACGAGGTGTGGGTCGCCGGTCCCGCGGCGCGGGAGCGCTACGCCCTAGCGGACGTGGGCGTCGACGACCGCGACGTGGTCGAGATCGGCCGCCCGCAGCTGGACGCCATCAAGCCCTACGCCGGGCCGCCCACGGGGACGCACACCACGGTCCTGTACGCGCCCACCTGGGAGGGCTGGGACGGCAACCCGGGCAACACCTCGGTGGTGCTCGCCGGCGAGAACATCGTCCGCGAGCTGCTCGCCGACCCGGGGGTGCGCCTGCTCTACAAGCCCCACCCGCTGACCGGCTCGGTCGACCCCCGGGCACGTACGGCCAACGAGCGCATCCAGGCGCTGATCCGCGAAGCCAACCAGTCGCGGCGGGGCTCGCGCGCCCTCGCCGCCACCTCCTCGGAGGAACTGGCGCTGCGGACACAGGAGTTGACGGCAGCGAGCACCGACATCCCGCGGAGCAGCTCCGACGCGATGGAACGCATGATGCTGCAGGGGGCTCCCGAGCCGGGACGCGCGGCAGCCGTCGCCGTGGCCGAGGAGGCCTGGCACGCCGCGTACTGGGCTTCGCTGCCCGCGGGCGAGCACCAGATCATCACCGACGCGCGCCCCACGCTGTACGCCTGCTTCGACATCACGGACGTCCTGGTCAGCGATGTGTCCAGCGTGGTCTCCGACTACCTGTCGAGCGGCAAGCCCTACGCCGTGGCCAATACGTCCGGACTGGACGAGGCTGCGTTCCGCACGGCGTTCCCGACGGTACGGGCAGCCGCGATCCTGGCCCCGGACGGTACGGGGGTCGCCGAGCTCCTTGAGTCGGTGCGCCACCCGGAGACGGACGGACTCGCGGCCGAGCGCGGCGAGTTGAAGGCCCATCTGCTCGGCCCCTCGGACCCGCCGTCAGCGGTCCGCTTCAACGCGGCGGCCCAGGCTCTGTGCACCAAGGCCGACGCACACCGCGCCCGGATGGCCCGGCGCACGATGGACGCGATCCCCGGACAGCGCACCGGCCCGGAGGAGCAACGGCCCGCGCAAGCGGGGCTCGTGGCGGCGCAGGCCCTGCCTGCGGCACCGGAGGTCAGGCTTGCGGCAGCGGAAGCCGGCCCCGCGGCTAAGGAGCAGCAGATGGAGAGTCTGGCCGACTGATGCCGCCCTCTTCGGCTTCGGCTTGCCACCCGTGAGGCCGCACGGCCCCGGCTCGCGTTTCGAGCCGGGGCCGTGCGCGGTTCAGGCCGCCAGTTGCTTGGGCGCCTCGTCCATGGTCGGGGCGGCCGGCGGCACCGCCGGGACGACCACCGCGCGCGCGGGCCGGCGTATGGTCCGGCGCAGCACGGCCCCGGCCCGGCGGCGCAGCCCCCGTACGAGACGGGCGCGGCCGCTCATGGGCCACTGGATCCGGTCGGCGGACACCATTTCCCTCGTCGTCACGGCGTAGACGCTGTCGGGAATGCCGGCATCGCGGTCGCGGAAGTACGGGTAGCCCAGATACGTCCGTCCGTCGCTGCCGCCGTACACCTGCGGGGTCTTCTTGTCCCGCAGGAATGCGAGCAGACCGTCCAGGAGGTCCTCGCGCCCCTTGGCGACGAAGTGCAGCCGGAGCCGCTCGTGGACCTTCATCCGGCGCGCGACACCGGTGGACCAGTACGCGTCCATCAGGGGCTTGGCCAGCTCCAACTTGTGCCGGCGCACCTTCTCGCTCTGCTTCAGGAATCCCGGCCCGAACTGCGGAAGCAGCGTGATCAGGAAGGGGCGGATCATGAGCGAGTCGCGCTTCGCACCCGAGGGCACGTGCTCCTCGATCAGCTTCATCAGGGCGCGCGCCGAATCAAAGCGCAGGGTGTAGCTGCCGCTCTTGGTCACGTGCACACCGTCGTCGCGTCCCACGAGGTGGTAGCAGACGTAGTCGGCGACGACCGAGACGCCGTCGGCGCGGAGGTAGGCCTCCAGCGTGAACAGCGCGTCCTCACCGGTCTTCAGGGACTCGTCGAAGCGCATGCCGTGGCGGACGAGCAGCTCGCGCCGGAAGAGCTTCTGCGCGCTCAGCGTGAACTTGATGTTCGAGGAGAAGACGTCCGTGCGGTCGAGGGACTTGCCCCACATCGACTGGGGAGCACCGCGATTGACGCCCACGACCTTGCCGAGCACCACATCGGTCCGGTTCCGGTCGCCCATGGCGACCATGCGCTCCAGCGCTTCGGGGCCGAAATAGTCGTCGGCGTCCAGGAAGAAGACGTAGCGGCCGCGCGCCTGGGCGAGGCCCACGTTGCGCGGGCCGCTCGGGCCGCCGGAGTTCTCCTGGTGGATGACCCGGGTCGGAATCGGGGAACGCGCCGCGAACGTGTCGAGGTACTCGCCGGTTCCATCGGTCGACCCGTCGTTCACGGCGACGATCTCGATGCGGTCCGCGCTCAGCGTCTGTGCCTCCACGGACTTCAGGCACTCCACCAAGTAGGGCATTGCCTGATATGCGCCGATGACGATGGTGACGTCCGGAGTCGACACAGAGGTCCCCCTATTCACTGAACTTACGGTCGCCTAGCTAGACCTCCTTTGCGGCCCGCGCGTTGTACTGACGTCCGCACTTTTCCAGTGATCCACACCACAGCGGACATCCGGCGCCACAGCACAAAGGCATGTCAGGGGGCCTTTCGGCTGCCTGACATGCCTTTGCTTCCTACCGGCTTGAGCCTTCGTCAGGCCGGAACCTGTCCGTCCTTCTCCTGCACTCCGGTCTGCTGCCGAGGGATGGCCGCCAGCTCGAGCGCGGCGGCCTCCTGCCCCTCGTTACGGGCCCGCGAGCCGGCCGCGAGGGCGTCGACCGCGGCGTTGAAGCGGTCGATGGACGGCACGTCGTCGGGGCCGAGCAGGTACTGCCGCAGATCACGGCGCGCTTCGGTCTGCGGATCGGCGTCCGCGTCCCGTACGGCCTCGAGGAGCTCGCCGAGCCGGTCCGCCTTGTTGTCGAGGATCACGGCGGCGCGGACAGCGGTGTTGCGGCGCTTGAACTCCTCGGTGCCGAGCTCCGCGGAGTCGGTCACCGCGTACGGCTTGCCGCTGGCGATGAAGTCGGAGACCACGCTGGAGATGTCCGAGACCATGGCGTCGGCCTCGTTGAAGCAGTCGTACAGACGCGGCTCGGCGCCGGTGACGATCTTGTGCTCCCAGACCGGGAAGGAGCGCCAGTACGCGGCGTTCCACTCCTCCTTGAGGCGGCGGACGTCGGCCTCACCCTGCGGGTCGGCGACGGCGTCACGGGAGGAGACGGCCTCGTCGCCCTCGCCGTCGGACGCGGTGCCCAGCGAGGCCAGGCGCGCCTCGATACGGGCGAGCTCGGCGCGGGCGCTCTGCACGGCGGCCGTGTCGGTGACCCACTTGGGGTCCGCGGCGCGGGCGGCGGCAGCCTTCTCGATCATGGCGGAGATGCGCGCGTGCGCCGCCGCCGCCTTGCGGCTGCGGGTACCGGTGAACGGGTGCGGCTTGTAGACCACGCGTACCGGCGGCTCGGCCGTGAGCAGTCCGCGCACGATGTTCTCGCCGGCGAGGATCAGCGAGGTGTTGCCCGGGTTGTCGTCCCAGCCCTCCCAGGTCGGGGCGTAGAGCACGGTCGGGCAGTCCCCGTCGAAGTCCGGCTGCCAGGCGCCCTCGGCGGTCCGGATCGGCGCCAGCTGCGGGCGGCCCACCTCGACGATGTCCTGGTCGAGCACACCGACGTCGGCGATCGCGTAGCGGTCGCGGCCGGCCCGGCCGGCCGTCCACACCTCGTCGTACACCTTGCTGTACGGGTTGACGCTGGCGATCTTGTCGCTGTCGCCGTGGCCGATGAACACGTGCTTCATCGTCGGTACGCGCAGCAGGTGGATGTTCTTGCCGACGTTCGCCGCGTACAGAGCGACCCGCACGGTGGACAGGTCGAGGTTCATCAGGTGCACGCCGCCCGGCACGCACACCACCGGCACGGAGGTCGGCGCGAGATTCCGCAGGATGACCTGCTCCCGGAGGATGATCATCGGCCGCGTCCGAAGGTTCTCCATGGTCTCGAGCCACATGTTGACCTGGTACGCGGACTCCTTGGAGCCCGAGAAGTACAGCACGGTCTCCGGCCGGTACTCCCGCAGCCATTCGTCGATTCCGGCGAGCACGACGTCCGCGCGCGGCGGCGTCTTCGACCCGCGCAGGAACGGCACCAGGACGGCCGTGTACGCGAAGGCGAGGACGAAGGTGACGGCCGTACCGATCACCCCGTACACGAGAGATCCGGTCTTCGCCGAGACGAGCAGACCGATGAAGGCGGCGAGGTCGAGGTGGAGCACCTTGCGCGCGGAGGAGCTGAGCAGCCACTCGGGCGGGGCGTCGGGGATCGGGATCCGCGCGAGGTCCACGTTCCGGGTGACGACGGGCAGCCTGCGGCGCGCGCGGATGAGGGTGACCAGTGCTCCGTGCGCGGCCTGGAAGGAGTAGAAGAACAGGAAGCAGGCGATGGCCAGGTAGACCGGTCCGTCACCCAGATCCATCCTGGTCAGCAGCAGCACGAGCGTGAGCTCGCGCAGCAGGAACCGGATCGAGAGCCCCGCGCGCACCTTGGCGAGACGGTTGATGAGGTAGCTGTCCCGCTCGTGGAGGTAGTGGTCCGCCACATAGGTGACCGCGGCGACGACCGCGAACCCCTCGAGGCTGGGCACCAGCGCGAACACGACCAGCAGGGCATGGCCGAGTCCCATCAGGGCGGCGGCGATCAGCTCGGCGAGGCTGCCCACCCGGGCTAGGCGGATGGCAGTGGAAATCACGGAACGTACTCCTGTGGGGCTACTCATGTGACTCGTGAACAGGGCCTGCTGCTGCTTGTCGCGGTGGGGCACGGGCACGGCCCTTGAAGGCCGCCAATGCGCTTCAAGGGCCGTGCCGCAGTTCCGGCCGTGCGCTACATGTCTTCCTGGCGGTCGAGGACGGCCGCGAGTGCCTGCTCGAAGCCCGAGGCGGCCGCGGCCTCGCGCGTCGGGTCCTGCTGGCGTACATCGATGACGTGCCCCGTCATGGCGGAGACGAGGACGTCGAGAGAGGCGCGGGCCACCGCGTCCGAGGTGAGCAGGGAGCCGGCCGGCTCCTGCCCGAAGGCCTGGGTGCGCATCGGGGTCGCCGTGCGCTCGGGGTTGATGCAGTTCACGCGGATGCCGTCGCCGGCCCACTCGTCGGAGAGCGCCTGGGTCAGGTTGACCATGGCCGCCTTGGTGGACGAGTAGAGGCTGTACTCGGCGCGGCCGCGCGTGTAGCTGCTGGAGGTGAAGAGCAGCAGCTGGCCGTTGGTCTCGGCCAGGTACTTGTACGAGGAGCGCGCGATCTGGACCGGCGCGAGGTAGTTGACCTTCAGCGCTTCCTCGATGGTCGCGTTGTCGGCCTCGTCGAGGCGGCCGATGCGCAGCACGCCGGCCGTGTTGATCACGTAGTCGATCCGGCCGGTCTGCGCGTACGCCTGCGAGAGCGCGTCGTCGACGTGCTCCGGGTTCTCCACGTGGGTGCCCGTGCTGGAGCGGCCGAAGGGGAAGACCGTCGCCCCGTAGCCCTCGGCGACCTTGGCGATGTCCGCGCCGATGCCGTACGAGCCGCCGAAGACCACCAGGGTCTTTCCGGTCAGCAAACCCCGGTAGGCCTCCTCGTCGGCCTGCTGCGGAGCTGCCGTGGAGGCGAGCTGGAACAGCTTGTCCGCGATGAAGACGTCTACCGGCTGGGTCACCTTCATGTTGTACTCGTCGCCCGCCACAACGTGGATCGGCACGTCCGGCAGGTAGCGCAGTACGACCGAGCAGTCGTCGGTGGCCTGGAAGTTCGGGTCACCCGCCGCGATCTCGTAGGCCCTGCGGATGGTGGAGAGCTTGAAGGCCTGCGGCGTCTGGCCGCGGCGCAGCCGCGAACGGTCCGGGACCTCGGTGATGAACTCGCCGTCCTCGCCGTGGGTGCGCGTGACGATGATGGTGTCCGCGGAAGGAATCGCCACGTCGACGGCCTGGTACCGCTCGAGGGCGGTCACACAGTCGGCGATCACGCGCTGCGAGAGCAGCGGGCGCACGGCGTCGTGGAAGAGGACATTGCGGTCCTCGCCCTCCGCGAGGCCCTCGCCGAGCGCGGCGATGGCGCGCTCGGTGGTCTCGTTACGGGTCTCCCCACCCTCGATGATCTTCGAGACCTTGGTCAGCCCGGCCTTCGAGACGATCTTCTCGACGTCCGGGACGAAGCCGGGAGCCATCAGAACAATGATGTCGTCGATGGATTCGGCCTGCTCAAAGATGTACAGGGTGTGCTCGATGACCGCCTTGCCGGCAACCTTCAGCAGCTGCTTCGGGATGGAGAGACCCACCCTCTGCCCCGTGCCACCGGCCAGGATCACGGCGGTGGTACGGGTTTTAACTATGTGCTCGGACACGGTTACCTACCTCGGGGTGACAGGAGACCAAGAGATGCTCTCACCCGGCGTTTACGCGGTGCAAGGCGATGGCCACTGGGCCCACGGTCGCCCGCAACCCCTGGTTCACCTTGTTTGCAAGGTTTCTGGCACTTTCGGCCCCCTCTCGGGGTGACTGACTCCACATTTCGGACATTCGCGATTGTGACCCGCTCCACAGGCGGGAGCCGGACTCATGCGGTGGAGCCCTTTCGGAAAGCAAGACGCTCCCTGAACCGGTTTCGGTTCAGGGAGCGCACTTCTCACCGCTAGAACGCCTCGAAGTCGTCGAACTCCGCCTGCGCCTCGTCACGGGCCGCCTGCTTGTCCGAGCGCCGCTGCGCCGCGGGACGCGGCGCGTCGAAGCGGTGGTCCTCACCGCGGCGCCCCAGCATCTCCGCACCGCTCATCATGGACGGCTCGAAGTCGAAGACGACCGCGTTGTCCTCGGGACCGATCGCCACGGCGTCGCCCGTCCGGGCGCCCGCCTTCATCAGCTGGTCCTCGACACCGAGGCGGTTGAGCCGGTCGGCCAGGTAGCCGACGGCCTCGTCGTTGTTGAAGTCGGTCTGGCGCACCCAGCGCTCCGGCTTCTCGCCGCGCACGCGGTAGACCTGCTCGCCGTCGACGTCCTCGAGCTTGACGGTGAAGCCCGTCTCGTCCACGGCCTTCGGCCGGATCACGATCCGCGTGGCCTCCTCGACGGGCTTGGCGGCCCGTGCCTCGGCGACCACACCGGCCAGCGCGAACGACAGCTCCTTGAGCCCCGTACGCGCGACGGCGGACACCTCGAAGACGCGGTAGCCGCGGGCCTCCAGGTCCGGGCGGACCATCTCGGCGAGGTCCTTGCCGTCGGGAACGTCGATCTTGTTGAGCACGACGATGCGGGGACGGTCGCCGAGACCGCCGTACTGCTTCAGCTCCTCCTCGATGATGTCGAGGTCGGAGACCGGGTCGCGCTCGGACTCGAGGGTGGCCGTGTCCAGGACGTGCACGAGCACCGAGCAGCGCTCGACGTGCCGCAGGAACTCCAGGCCCAGGCCCTTGCCCTGGCTGGCGCCCGGGATCAGACCGGGCACGTCGGCGATGGTGTAGACGGTCGAACCGGCCGTCACCACACCGAGGTTGGGCACCAGGGTGGTGAAGGGGTAGTCGGCGATCTTCGGCTTGGCGGCGGAGAGCACCGAGATCAGCGAGGACTTGCCGGCGCTCGGGTAGCCGACGAGCGCGACGTCCGCGACCGTCTTGAGCTCGAGCACGATGTCGCCGAAGTCGCCGGGCTCACCGAGCAGCGCGAAGCCGGGCGCCTTGCGCCGGGCCGACGCGAGCGCCGCGTTGCCGAGGCCGCCGCGGCCGCCCTGGGCGGCGACGTAGGTGGTGCCGTGGCCGATCAGGTCGGCGAGCACATTGCCCTGCTTGTCGAGGACGACGGTTCCGTCCGGCACGGACAGGACCAGGTCCTCGCCCTCCTTGCCGGTCCGGTGGTCGCCGGCGCCCGGCTGGCCGTTGGTGGCCTTGCGGTGCGGGCTGTGGTGGTACTCGAGCAGCGTGGTCACGGACTGGTCGACCGTGAGGATCACATCGCCGCCACGGCCGCCGTTGCCGCCGTCCGGGCCGCCGAGCGGCTTGAACTTCTCCCGGTGTACGGAGGCACAGCCGTGGCCCCCGCTACCCGCGGCGATATGCAGCTCGACGCGGTCCACGAAGGTGGTCATGGTTCGGTGCCTCCAGATACGTACGGAATGTCTCAGCTTGCTGTGTTCAATTAGAAACACGGCAAAGGCGGACCTTCTTCCCGCCAGGGGAAGTAGGTCCGCCTTCGACAGTTTCGCTCTACGGAGTCCTGATTACTCAGGCAGCCGGAACGATGTTGACGACCTTGCGGCCACGGTGGGTACCGAACTCCACCGCACCGGCGTTCAGCGCGAACAGGGTGTCGTCCTTGCCGCGGCCGACGCCGTTGCCCGGGTGGAAGTGGGTGCCGCGCTGGCGGACCAGGATCTCACCGGCGTTGACGACCTGACCGCCGAAGCGCTTCACGCCGAGCCGCTGAGCATTGGAATCGCGACCGTTCCGAGTGGACGATGCGCCCTTCTTGTGTGCCATCTCTCCTCAGTCCCTTACTTCGCAGCCGTGGGGATCTCAGTGACCTTGATCGCCGTGTACTGCTGGCGGTGGCCCTGACGACGGCGGTAGCCGGTCTTGTTCTTGTAGCGAAGGATGTCGATCTTCACACCCTTGTGGTGGTCCACGATCTCAGCCTGGACCTTGATGCCGGCCAGCACCCACGGGTCGCTGGTCACGGACTCGCCGTCGACAACGAGCAGCGTAGAGAGCTCTACGGTGTCGCCAACCTTGGCGGTGGAAATCTTGTCAACCTCAACGATGTCGCCCACAGCAACCTTGTGCTGGCGACCACCGCTGCGCACGATGGCGTACACGCGGATCTCACTCTCTGACTCGAAGCGGGTCCTCGCAGTCCAGCCGCCCGCAGGACGGACGGCCTCTCCTGGCGATCGATGCCACCGGGAGGCTTCCGGCGATTCATTGCAGAAAGGCCGGAAGGAAAAGGGTTTACGAGGTGATGGCGCGAAGGAACACGCCGACGGTCTAGGTTACGGGGCCCCGCTCAGGGGGTCAAACCGGCCTCACGGCATCCGTGACAGCGGAACCGAGAACAGCACGCGTTCGGGAAGGACCTTGTCCCGCCAGCCGCTCACGGTCTCGTCCACCCAGTCGTTCGTGGGATCGCTGTCCTTCACACGGTTGGCCGCCCACTCGGTCTGGCTCCACACGGTCTTGGTGCTCCACCAAAGGGTGAGCCCCTGGGATTTCGCGGCCCAGCACGCAGCGGGATTCGTCGGCGTCTCGCGGTTGACACAGCTCGTGGTCGTCACGCCGTTCGCATCCCGACGCTGATAGACCCCCCACTGCCCGATTCCGCCGCGATGCCTCGGCAGATACCAGGACCTCTTCCCCGACGCCGGGTCCAGGTACGAGAGGCTCCCCTGTGCACCCGCCATGTCGGCCTCGAACATCTCCGTCACCTTGGCGTACCCGGAGGCGTCCGTCACCAGTGGCATCCCGTCGGCCGAGGGCGCGGCCAGGTGGTAGCTCCACATCTTGCCGAGCGCAGGGGTGCCGGAGGGCTGGTACTCGTTCAGGACGATGCTGTCCGGCGTGGCACTGCGGTCGAGGGACACATGGGCGGCACAGGTGATGCCCGAGTCGGTCCCGCATTTCGCGCTCAGGCCGTACGAGCCGATGGCGGGCATGACGTACTGGTATCCGTGGGCCGAGTAGCCGCCGGACACCCGGCCGATTGCGTTGCTGTTCACGGTGGCCTGGAGGATGTGCCGCATGGAGAAGACGTACAGCGCATTGGTGCTGGGGTCTCCGCTCTTGGCCGTGACAATCAGCTTGTCCCCGAACCAGACCATGCCGCCGACCTGCACACCGGCCTTGTCGAAGTTGGCGCCGCCTTCCGTCGGGATCACCAGGAGCACCCAGCGGTACTTGAAGTTCGCGGGATCGGCCGCGTCGATGAACGCGACGCGGGCCAGATGCTGACCGTTGGGATCGCTCTCCAGCATGTTCCGGTGGTGCACGAACACCGAGTCGTTGGACTTCCAACCGGACAGAATGACCTTGCTGTCGCCCCACATGCCGTCGTTGTCGGCATCGCCGGAAGAGGTCACGCCCTGCGGCAGCCAGCGCTGGGTGTAATCGTCTCCGTCGTCCCAGCAGTAGCCGGAGGCCGGGCTCGGGTCCACCGGAAGGGCTTGGACCTCCGAGGAGTGGCAGTTTCCTGAACTCGTGCGCGGCATCGGGTGGTTGGCGCTGGCCAGCACCTCGGCAACGCCGACATTGGGGAGCCGGGAGTCGAGTTCGGCGAGAGTGGCGGCGGAGACTCTGCGTTCCTTCAGCCTGAGTTCGGCGGCTTCGGTGGAGCTGTTCAGGGGCCTGACGTTGTCGGGCACGTCCGCAGCCTGAGCAGCACCGGGGCTCAGCAGGCCGAGCACCATGCTCAAGGCCGCTGCCGCCGGTAACACCCAACGCCGATGGTTCCGTCTTCCTCGCATGACACTCCCCCTCCGCAGGCCACTTCAGGTGACCGCGTCATCCGCTGCATCGCTTGGATGACAGGAAAGGGAACAGTAGTGCGCATGGGGTGTCAACGGGGCCCGCCCTCGGGCCGGGAGCTCCCGGCCCGAGGGCGTCCGACGTCAGCCGGTCAGTGCCTTGAGGCTGCGCTGGATGGGCGTGAACGCCGAGCGGGGGCGGCGCAGGTTGCGGGCCCGGGTCAGGGCCGGCCAGAAGTCCGCCGTGAGCAGGGCCTCGCCCTGGACGGCGTTCTTGCGGAGCAGGACCTCCTCCGGGACCACCTGCGGGTCCTCGGAGTGGAACTCCTCGATGATCTTGTCGTAGTTGTCCTTGAGTACGGTGCTCGTGGGATCCGCTCCGAAGACCGCGACGACACCGGTCGGCTTCGTGTCGAGCTCCACCACCACGAGGTCGGGACGGTGGCGCCGCAGCGCCTGCACGACCTTGAACACGTCTCCGGTCCACATTCCCGTGTGCCGGTCGCGAGCCGCCTCGTCGACGTTGCGCGGCAGCATGTCGTCGAGGACGATCACGCTCGACCAGCGCGAGTGCTTCTCGACGTTCATGAAGTCCCGCAGCGCGAACTCGAAGAGGTGCATGCCGTCGATGAACGCGAGGTCGATCCGCGGGTCGCCGCCGACGAGGTTCAGCGGATCGCGGCGGGCGAGCGCGCGGAACGGGTTGCGGCCGTTGCGCAGGTGGATCAACGGATCCGGGCGGTTGAAAAAGGCATCGCTCGTGGACTTCACCAGGTGCACATCACAACTGAGCTCGGATGTCACCTTGAATGCCGGATCTACGGCGACGGACGGAACTCGCGACAGCGTGAGGCTGCGGCCGTCATTGACTCCTATCTCAAGGTAATTACGGGGGCGATAAACCTTGTGCAACTGGCGGAGAAAACCGTGCCGATCCACGTAAAGTGCGCCCTTCACTGATGGTGACGATTAAACCGATCCACGGAAGCTAGCGGCCGGGTGACCGGCGAGTAAACACTTACCGTTGGGTAACTTCACTGCCTGCCGAGATCCGAACGAAACGCGATGCAGTCCTCGTACTCGGGGAGCAGACCCTGCGCCGCCGCCTCCGCCAGAGTCGGAGCGGCGGCGTCCTTCTCCGACAGCAACGGCCGTACGTCCGCGGGCCATTCGATGCCCAGCTCGGGGTCGAGTGGATGGATGCCGTGCTCCCGCGCCGGCGCATAGCCCTCGGAGCAGAGGTAGACAACGGTCGCGTCGTCTGTCAGCGCCAGGAAGGCGTGTCCGAGGCCCTCGGACAGATATACGGAGGCGTGTGTCTCGTCGTCGAGCCGGACCAGCTCCCACTGCCCGTACGTGGGAGAGCCGACGCGTATGTCGACAACGGCGTCGAGCACGGCGCCGCGCACGCACTTCACGTACTTGGCCTGGCTCGGTGGCACGTCGGCGAAGTGGACTCCGCGAAGGGTGCCGCGGACGGACACCGAGCAGTTGGCCTGTGCCAGCGACAGCTCGTGCCCGGTGCTGTCACGGAAATCCGACCCGCGGAACCACTCGTGGAAGCTGCCGCGCTCGTCCGGGAAGACGCTGGGTTCGTGGAGCCAGGCACCCTCGATGGAAAGGGACTTCATGATGTAGGAAACCTCCGGGTCACGATGTGAGAGCTCGTTTGACCCTCTTTGCGAGCCTGCGCCAAGAGGGCCTGGATCCCGCCCACTTGTCCAGCACCCTGTGCATGTTCCCGCCGACGTCGAGGGCAAGCCGCCCGTCGCGGGTCCAGTAGGGGACGGTCTGGATCTTGTGCTGTCGCGACCGGCGCCCGCCGCAGGGCAGCAGTGCGCTCGGCGGACCGCCCTCGATGCGGACCATCCGGTCGAGCCCGAGCAACTGGACGTTGACGTGCACGTCGTACAGCCCCTTGGGGAGCCGGCCGCCGCAGGCCGCGGTCTCGGGGTCGATACGGACGGTTCCCTCGATCTCGACCGTCCCGTCGGCGGCGACCACCACATCGGATTCGACCGCGGCGAACCAGGCCTGCGCCCTGCCCCGCTGACGGAGCTGGAAATCCACCGCCGCCCGGTTCTCGATGTCCTTGAAGGACCAGTCGGGCCCGCCGTCGACCCCTTGGACCAGGGCAAGGTCGAGGCCGTAGCCGTCGTCCAGCCTTCTGGCCTTCACCGTGGCGCCGTCCGCGTACCGCAGCCGGGCGCGGAACGGCGCCACCAGCGTGCCCTCGTGCCAACGCAGCGGTTCGCTGAACTCGACCTCGCCGATGGCGTCTTTGTAGCGATTGGCCACCTTGCGCAGATCCTCGACCCTGTTGGCCTCGAGCAGTTCGGCGCGGAACCGCCACAGCGGCGGCAGACCTTCGCGGACGGAATCCGAGTACTCCTCGACGGCCACCTTCCGTGCCGCTTCGTAGTGCTTCATGTAGAAGGGGTCGCCCCTCAGGAAGCCCGGTGTCGCCGAGTTCCGCAGGACCTCGACCCGGTAGTTGCGCCTCAGGAAGGCGTCGCGCACCGGCCCCGGTGTCGTGTTGGCCTTGACGATCTGCGCGGTCGTGGCAAGCCATGGATAGTAGTCCGACGGCTCGGTGCGGCCCTTGCTGTTGTTGCTGCCGTCGTCGCGCTTGCTCCAGTCGTAGCAGACGACATCGCCGACCACCGTGATGTTCTTGGCGAGCGGAAACGCCTTCGCCAGGAACATCTGGTCCTCGAGACGACAGCGCCCTTCCTGGAAGGTGATGTCGTTGTCGAGCAGAAACTGACGGCGGAACATCTTGTGCGGAGTGAGCGTCTCGTACAGCTCGGCGAACTCAGGACCGGCGCGGTCGACCGACTCCCGGAAAAGGCGAATGGGGCCGCGCATATTGCCCTTCACCTTTCCGACCACGATGTCGGAATCGTTCTGCACGGCACGTTCGTACATGACCTGCAGCGCCTTCGGCCCCAAGGCGTCGTCCTGATCGAGAAAATGCACGTACTCGCCGCGCGCGTGCGAGACACCCAAATTACGAGGGCGCCCCGGCCAGCCCGAGTTCGGTATCGAGAACACCCGGAAATTCTCGGTCCTGTCGACCAGAGCCTGGAGCCGCTCCGCCGAATCGTCGGTCGATCCGTCGTTGACGAAGATCACCTCGATCTCGTCCTGCGGCAGCGCCTGCTTCAGGATCGAGTCGACCGGGCGCTCGATGTAGATGCCCGCGTTGTACACCGGGATGACGACGCTGACCTTGACGGTCATGAATTCCCCTCCTGGGGCTCAGGGACCAACACGGGCATCGCGGAGCCGAGCCGCTCGGACCAGTCGCGTATCGGCTCGATGCCGGCCTGCCGCCAGCGCTCGTGCCCCAGCACGCTGTACGCCGGCCGCGGCGCCGGACGGGCGAACGCCTCGCTCGTGGTCGGGCGGACCCGCCCGGGGTCGGCGCCGAGGAGCCGGAAGATCTCCTGCGTGAGTCCGAACCAGGTCGTCTCACCGCTGCTGGTGCCGTGATAGACCCCGGCCGGAGCGGTGCCCGCCCGTGCGCCCTGCCCCAGCCGCACCAGGCGGTCGGCCAGATCGACGGTCCACGTGGGCTGACCGCGCTGGTCGTCGACGACGTCCAGGGTCTCCTTGACGGACTCGAGCTTGATCATCGTACGGACGAAATTGCCGCCGCCCGCGCCGTACAGCCACGCCGTACGGACCACGAATCCGGTGTCGGGGAGCGTCGTCAGGACCGCCTGTTCGCCGGCCAGCTTGGTGCGGCCGTACGCGCCGCGCGGGCCCGTCGGCGCGTCCTCCGCGTACGGCTTGTCGGCGTCGCCAGGGAAGACGTAGTCCGTGGAGACGTGCAGGAGAACAGTGTTCAACTCCCGGCAGGACTCGGCCAGATGGCGCGGTCCGTCCCCGTTGATCCGCAGCGCCTCGTCCTCCCGGGTCTCCGCGTCGTCCACGGCGGTCCAGGCCGCGCAGTTCACCACGACGGCCGGACGGTGCTCGGTCAGGACGGCCCGTACCGCGGCGGGATCGGTGATGTCCAGGTCGGCACGGGTGACCGCGACGGCGGGGATGCCCTCGGTCGCGAGGCGGGCCAGGACGTCCTGGGCGAGCATGCCGCCCGCGCCGGTCACCAGCCAGCCGCCTATGCCGCTCACAGGGCCGCACGCTCCTTCAGCGGCTCCCACCAGGCGCGGTTGTCGCGGTACCACTGGACGGTCTCGGCCAGGCCGTCGGCGAAGTCCTTGCGGGGGACGTAGCCAAGCTCCTCGCGGATCTTGGTGCAGTCCACCGAGTAGCGCCGGTCGTGTCCCTTGCGGTCCTCGACGTACTCGACGCTCTCGTCCCAGTCGGCACCGCAGGCTTCGAGCAGCAGTCCGGTGAGCTCCTTGTTGGAGAGCTCGGTGCCGCCGCCGATGTTGTAGACCTCGCCCGGGCGGCCCTTCGTCCGTACGAGCTCGATGCCCTGCACGTGGTCGTCGATGTGCAGCCAGTCGCGGACGTTGGCGCCGTCGCCGTACAGCGGGACCTTCTTGCCGTCGAGCAGGTTGGTCACGAAGAGCGGGATGACCTTCTCGGGGAAGTGGTGGTGCCCGTAGTTGTTGGAGCAGCGCGTGACGCGCACGTCCAGGCCGTGCGTGCGGTGGTACGACAGCGCGATCAGGTCGCTGGACGCTTTGGCCGACGAATACGGGGAGTTGGGCTCGAGCGGATGCGTCTCGGGCCAGGAGCCCTCGTCGATCGACCCGTAGACCTCGTCCGTGGAGATGTGCACGAAGGTCTTGACGCCGGTCCGGTGGGCGGCATCGATCAGGGTGTGCGTGCCCACCACGTTCGTACGGACGAACTCGGCGCCGCCGTCGATGGAACGGTCGACGTGCGACTCGGCGGCGAAGTGCACCACCTGGTCGTGCTCGGCCATCAGCTTGCCGACGAGCTCCGGGTCGCAGATGTCGCCCTGCACGAAGGCGAAGCCGGGGTGCTCGCGCACCTCGTCGAGGTTGGCCGGGTTGCCCGCGTACGTCAGCTTGTCCAGGACGGTGATCGAGACGTCGCCGGGGCCTTCCGGGCCGAGGACGGTACGGACGTAGTGGGAGCCGATGAAGCCGGCGCCACCGGTCACGAGAATCCTGGCGGGTGTGGAGCGTTCGGTCATGAAGAGATCTGCACCTTGCTGTGATCACCGAGCACGAGCCGGTGGGCGGAAGGGTTGCGGGGCGCCGGTGTCACCTCGACATCGCGGCCGATCAGCGAGGCCTCCACCCGGCGCACGCCGGTCACGGAGGAGCCGGAGAGGACGATCGAGTACTCGATCTCGCTGTCCTCTATGCGGCAGTTCTCGGAGACGGAGGTGAACGGGCCGATGTACGCGTCACTGATCACGGAACCCGCGCCGATGACCACGGGCCCGACGATCCGGCTGCCGCAGACCTTGGCGCCCTGCTCGATGCGCACCCGGCCGATGATCTCGGTGCGCTCGTCGACCGTGCCCTCCTGGAGCGGTTCCAGGGTCTCCAGGACGGAACGGTTCACCTCCAGCATGTCGGTGACGTTTCCGGTGTCCTTCCAGTAGCCGGAGATCGTCGTGGAGCGCACGTCGCGCTTGCCGTCGATCAGCCACTGGATGGCGTGCGTGATCTCCAACTCGCCGCGCCAGGACGGCTCGATGGAGCGCACCGCCTCATGGATCGCCGGGGTGAACAGGTACACACCGACGAGCGCGAGATCGCTCTTCGGCTTCTTCGGCTTCTCCTCGAGGCCCACCACCACACCGGCCTCGTCGAGCTCCGCGACGCCGAAGGAGGTGGGGTTGGGAACCTTCGTGAGCAGGATCTGCGCGTCGGGCCGCTCGGCGCGGAACTCCTCCACCAGAGCGGTGATGCCGCCGACGATGAAGTTGTCGCCCAGGTACATGACGAAGTCGTCGTCGCCGAGGAAGTCCTGGGCGATGAGCACGGCGTGGGCAAGGCCCAGCGGCGCGTCCTGCGGGATGTACGTGACGTCGAGTCCGAAGCGCGAGCCGTCCCCCACGGCCTCTCTGATCTCGTCCGCCGTGTCCCCGACGACGATGCCGACCTCGCTGACGCCCGCGTCGGCGATCGCTTCGAGACCGTAGAAGAGCACGGGTTTGTTGGCGACCGGCACAAGCTGTTTGGCCGAGGTGTGCGTGATGGGGCGCAGGCGGGTGCCCGCACCTCCGGACAACACGAGCGCCTTCACGTATGGCCCCCCATACTTCGCAAGTGACGGGGATCCTGTCCCCATGGTGTCAGAACTCACAGTCAGGCTCGGGCCCTTACCTTAGCCTCACCCATGGTCGAAGATTCACAAGCTTCGCCCCTTCATTACTTGGTTCGACGCCTTCCCCAGGCTCGTCGGCCCACGCGTAAGCTCGCCGGTCGAGCGCATATGGAAAGGCAGAAGCCAGTGAACTACCGGGTCCAGCCCACCGCCCAGGTCGATGACACCGCAGAGATCGGCGCCGGGAGCAGCGTCTGGGAGCTTGCCCAGATCCGCGAGGGAGCCCGTCTCGGTGAGGGCTGTGTGGTCGGCCGCGGCGCCTATGTGGGCACCGGCGTGCAGATCGGCGACAACGTCAAGTTGCAGAACTACGCCCTCGTCTACGAGCCCGCGGAGCTGGCCGACGGTGTCTTCGTCGGCCCGGCGGTGGTCTTCACGAACGACCACAACCCGCGCTCCGTCGACCCCGACGGCAAGCAGAAGCGCGGCGGCGACTGGGAGGCCGTCGGCGTGAAGGTCGCCGAGGGCGCCTCCATCGGCGCGCGCTCGGTGTGCGTCGCCCCGGTCCGTATCGGCCGCTGGGCCATGGTCGCGGCGGGCGCGGTCGTCACCAAGGACGTGCCCGACTTCGCCCTGGTCATGGGCGTCCCCGCACGCCAGGCCGGCTGGGTGGGCCGCTCCGGCGTCAAGCTCGTGGAGCGTGCGGCGGGGGTGTGGGAGTGCCCGCAGACGGGGGCTCGGTACGAGGAGAAGGACGGGACGCTGACGGAGCGGCCGGCCTAGGGCCCGATCCGCAAGACAGGTCCCAGCAGCCGCTCCCCGCCTCGGGGGCGCGCCATGAGCGCTCCCGAGGATCGAACCCGTGCCCACCCAGGGCTTCCGCTCGGCTCCGAAAATCCGTACGGTCCGAGTCTCTGCGCCGACCATGGAGTTCACCGTGCCGACACCGGATGTTTCTGATGGCGGGCTCACAGGCATCGCCGGATGGGCCGTCTCCCGCATGGGCCGGGTCCCCCGCCCGTTCCTCGCCGAACGGATCCTCGGCGTCGTGGCCCACCGCGAACGGGACGCCCGCCGCAAGGCCGATCTGCTCGCCGAGGCCGCCCAGGCCCGGCTGGCACAGGGGTACGTCCCGCGGCATCTGCGCCAGGCCTACGCCGCCGAGCTGGCCTGGGCGGACGCGGAGTTCGCCGCCGGCCGCAAGAAGGAGGCCGCCGCCTCGCTCACCAAGGCGCTGATGCTGGCCTTCCACCGCGTGGCCCACCTCGACAACGGCGCCTCGCCGCTGGCCGAGGACCCCGCCGCGTTCACGGGGCCGCTGCGCCGGAGCAGGACCGCACGTGCGCTGCGCAAGGCGCGCGGCCGCAAGAGCCCGGCAGCCGCTCCCGAGGCGGGCCGGCCGGTACGGCTCCTGATCGCCCACAGCAACAACGCGAACTTCCTGGGCCCGCTCCTGCAGCGCTACGAGCAGGACCCGGACGTCGAGCTCCGGCTGCTCAACACCGCTGCCGACCCCGAACTCAAGCCCCTGTCCGGAGGCGTGGGCCGTCTGGTGCGGCACGCGGTGGCCGGGGACGGCGCGTACACGCGGGCCGCCGAGGCGGCGCTGCGTCCGCATCTCGACTGGGCCGATGTCGTCTTCGTCGACTGGTGCACGGCCGCCGCGACCCTGTTCACCCGGGTCGACCCGGGCACCACCCGGATCGTCGTCCGGCTGCACAGCTTCGAGGCCCTGGGCTACTGGCCCCATGTGGCCGACTTCTCCCGCGTCGACGACCTGGTCTTCGTCAGCGAGCATCTGCGCGAGCTGTGCGTGGCGGCGGTACCCCGCCTGGCCGAGCCGGACGGGCCCCGGCTCCATGTGGTCTCCAACGTGGTTCCCCTGGACCGTTTCGCCCGGCCCAAGAAGCCCGACGCGCGCTTCACTCTGGGGCTCGTCGGCACCAGCCAGGTCGCCAAGGACCCCCGCTGGGCGCTCGAGGTCCTGAAACTGTTGCGCCACAAGGACCCCCGCTACGTGCTGCACACCGTCGGCAGCCCGCTCGGCGCCGCGGGATCCGCCGCGACCGCCCGCTATCACGAGGCCTTCCTCGCGGACCTCGGTCCGCTGGAGGCCGAGGGTGCGGTACGGCAGATCGGGCAGACCGCCGATGTGCCGGGCGCGCTTCAGGAGGTGGGGGTGATCCTGAGCACCTCGGTCCGCGAGAGCTGGCACGCCGGTCTGATCGAGGGTGCGGCCAGCGGGGCGGTGCCGGTCGTCCGCGACTGGCCGTACTTCGCGGGCAAGCCGCACGGCGCCCGTACGCTCTTCCCCGCGTCCTGGATCGTCACGACCCCGGCCGAGGCCGCCGAGCGGATCCTCGCCGCCACAGCCGACGAGGAGACCTGGCTCGACCTCACCCAGGAGGCCTCCGCGCATGCCTCGGCCACCTGGGACCCGCGGTCCCCGCTGGCGGACTTCGACCGGATCCTGCTCGGCGGCCGCGGCGAGAGCTAGGGCCTGATCAACAAGACAGGCCCTGGCCGCGGCCGAACGTGAGGTGGGCCCGTACAGCAGCGCTGTACGGGCCCACCTCGCGTTCAGGGGTACGGACTTCAGCCGCCGATGACGACGCGGCGTACACCTTCCCAGCGGGCCGGGTCCGTGGTGCGGCGGCCGTCGACCAGGACGCGCACGTCCGGCAGGTCGGCGGCGGCCAGCTCACGGTATTCGGCGTGGTCGGCCTGGAGGATCGCCGCGGTGACCTGCTCACCGTTGTGCGGCGGCAGACCGTGGGCGGTGAGCTCCTGCGCCGTGTACATCGGGTCGGAGACGAACGGGACCGCGCCGCGCTCCTTGAGCGCCTCAACGGTGCCGTAGACGCCGGAGAAGGCCGTCTCCTTGACGCCGCCGCGGTAGGCCGCGCCCAGAACCAGGACGTTCACGCCGGCCAGGTCGCCGTACGCGGCCGCGAGCAGATCCACGGCGTACGAGGGCATCGCCGCGTTCGCCTCGCGCGCGGAGCGCACGACGGTCGCCTCGGGGTCGTTCCACAGGTACATCCGCGGGTAGATCGGGATGCAGTGGCCGCCGACCGCGATACCGGGCTGATGGATGTGGCTGTAGGGCTGCGAGTTGCAGGCCTCGATGACCTTCTTCACGTCGATGCCGGTCTTGTCGGCGAAGCGCGCGAACTGGTTCGCCAGACCGATGTTGACGTCGCGGTACGTCGTCTCGGCGAGCTTGGCCATCTCGGAGGCCTCCGAAGTGCCCAGGTCCCAGACGCCGTTGGGGCGCGGCAGGTCCGCACGCTCGTCGAAGTCGAGCACGGCCTCGTAGAACTCCACACCACGGCGCGCCGAGGCCTCGTCGATACCGCCGACGAGCTTCGGGTAGCGGCGCAGATCGGCGAAGACCCGCCCGGTCAGGACGCGTTCGGGGCTGAAGACCAGGTGGAAGTCCTCGCCCGGGGTCAGACCGGAGCCCTCCGCGAGCATGGGCGCCCAGCGGTCACGGGTGGTGCCGACGGGCAGCGTGGTCTCGTAGGAGACCAGGGTCCCCGGCTTGAGACCGGCCGCGATCGCCTTGGTCGCGGCGTCCATCCAGCCGAAGTCCGGCACGCCTTCGGAATCCACGAACAGCGGCACCACGACGACCACGGCGTCGGACTCGGCGACCGCGGCGGCCGTGTCCGTCGTGGCGGTGAGCAGGCCCGCGCCGACGGTCTCCTTGAGCAGCCGGTCGAGGTCGAACTCGCCGGGGAAGGGCTCGGTCCCCGCGTTGACCAGCTCGACGACCTTCTCGTTGACGTCGGCGCCGATCACCCGGTGCCCCTTGGCGGCGAACTGCACGGCGAGCGGCAGCCCGATCTTGCCGAGGGCGACTACGCAGATGTTCATGAGTGGTGGTTACTTCCTCTTGGAGCCGAACAGCCGGGAGCGCAGCCGCGATCCCAGTGACTTCTGGACCGGGAACAGCGGACCTGTGGTGATCACCATGCGGCCCTTCTTGTTCACCGTGGCGGACACCCGGTACGGATCCGCGCGCCGCCACCGTCTGGCCAGCGGCATCGGTTCGCCCTTGCCCCTGACCGGTATCTCGTACGTACGCCCGGCCAGGCGCAGGTATACGCGAACACCTCGGGTGGCGTGGATCGCGCCGACCGGTATACGGGCGTGCAGCACCGTACCCTCGGGGTCCGCCTCGGTGCGGAACTCGCCCACCGGATCCGGCAGTTCACGGTCATCGGGCACCACCATCGCCCCGGGCTTGTCCGCACTCTTGGGCATGGCGCCATCGGCCAGCCGGATCACGGCGCCCTCGGTGTCACCGGTGACGGGAATGCGTACGGAGAGCGCTACGTGCAGGCCGTCGCCCTCCTGCTCCCAGGCGGCGGCAAGCAGCTTGGTGCCCTTGGCGAGCCGCCCCGGCACCTTCTCCTCCATCAGCTCGAAGGAGCGGTCCGGCAACGCGAGCCGTGTATCGCGGAAGCCCGGGTAGGCGGCGTACGCCCTGGGGCCCTCGACGTGGAAGGTCGGCGTGCCACGGCGCGCCTCGTCCCTGATCGCCTCGGTCAGCTCGTCCACCGCTCCCCCCTGCGCGAGGCAGATGCGGGCACGGCGCTTGACGTCCATGGAGTCGCGCAGTTCCTCGGTGAAGTACGCGTCGGCGAGCTCGGCGATGCCGGCGCACACCTCCTGCTGGGTCTCGCGGTCGAGCTCCAGGAAGTCGTCCTGGATCAGCTTGGCGAGCTCCCAGACGAAGTGCCGCTCGAACACGGCGTCACGGCGCGGTCCGGCTTCGATGAGCCGGGCCGTGAAGTGCATGATCTCCGCGGTGCACTTCAGCCGTGCCAGGTGGTTCGCCCGGTACGTGATGTTGCTGGCGTCGCCGCGCTTCACGGCGTAGTAGCACGTGTAGTCGGCGACGACCGAGATGTTGCGGGCCCGGAAGCATGCCTCGATGGTGAACGGCTGGTCGCTTCCGACCGGCAGGTCCTCGGGGAAGCGCAGCTCGTGCTTCTCGACCAGTTCACGGCGGAACAACTTGGTGTTGGCCAGCGCGAACGGCAGATCCGAGTCGAACAGCGAGAGCGACGACGCGTTGGCCTCGTAGAGCTTCTGGCGTACGTAACGGCCGTTCGTGCCGACCATCTTGCCGGCGACGACGTCGGAGCCGTTCTCGTCGGCACTGGCGACCAGGCGCTCGAGCGCCTCGTTCCCGAGGTAGTCGTCCGCACCGATGAAATAGACGTACCGTCCGGTCGCCACGTCGAGGGCACGGTTGCTGGGGGCAGCCGGGCCACCGGAGTTGGCCTGGTGGATGACCTTGAAGGTCTCCGGGTACCGCTCGGCGAAGCGGTCGAGCTCCTTACCGCTGTCATCTGTGGAGCCGTCATCGACGGCGACGACCTCCAGGCGGTCGAGACCGATGCTCTGTTCCACCAGGGAGTTCAGGCACTCCGTGAGGTACGGCATGGTGTTGTAGACCGCCACCACCACGGTGACATCGGGGGTTCGGCTCATCTCTCTCCCCTGGAAGATCCCGTCACCAGCTTCGTATACACCGCGTCCAGCTCCGCCGCCTGGTGCTCCCAGGTCCACTGCTCGAGCAGGCCCGAAGTCTCGTATACGTCCCGGTACTTCTTGGGGTCCTTGAGCACGGCCTCGACCGCCCGGACGTAGGCGTCCACGTTCTCCGCCTCGAAGACCTCGCCCTGACCCGTCTTGACGGTCATGTCGCCCATCGTCTTCACGTCGCTGACCACCAGCGGCAGACGCGCGTGCGAGTACTCGAAGTACTTGGTGATCAGGGCGATCTCGTGGTTCGGCCAGTGGTGGATGGGGATGACGCCGATATCCGCGGACGAGAGGAACGGCACGACCTGATAGTGCGGGACGTACGGCAGGATGTGCACCCGGTCCGACACCCCGAGTTCCTCGGCGCGCGTCCGCAGGCTCCGCATGTAGTCGGAGTTCGGCCGCAGCACGACGAACGCCACGTGCAGACCCTCGAGCCGGGGCAGCGATTCGACCATGATGTCGAGCCCTCGCTGGGGCGCGGCCGCACCGCTGTACACGGAGAGCGGGACGTCAGGGCCGATCCCGCACTGCTCCCGCAGGTCGGGGACCGGTTCGGCCGCCTGCTCGGGCGAGATCTCGCCGTCGGGAGCGTTCAGGACCACGGCGGGCTGCTCGGAGAGCCCGTGCCGCTCGGCCAGCATCGTGGCAAGCGTCTCCGAGACGGTGGTCACGGCGTCCGCGTGGCGCGCGTACTCCTTCTCATGGGCGCACTGCGCGACATGCCAACGGGGATGCGGGTCCCACGGCTTGAGGCCGGGCAGGAACTCGTGCGCGTCCCAGACCAGCGGGATGGTGCGGCCCTTGGCCGACGCCCGCAGCTTCGCCCGTGCGCCGACTCCGAGCATCCGGAAGTCGTTGGCGTGGATCACGTCCGGCTTGAGCGCGTCGATCTCCTTGCCGAACGCCAACTCGTAGTCCCACAGACCGGGGTCGAGCCGGCGCCAGGCGCGGTCGCCCATGGTGCGCTGCCAGAAGGCCGTGGTGAAGCGGTCGAGAGGCGAGGTCATCGCCTTGCGCCGCTCGTCGAGCCGCCGCGTCTGCCGATGACGCAGCCCCACCCAGCGGCTGAGCAGCCTGGCGGCGAGGCGCGCGGGCAGCAGACGCAGCGCGCCAAGTCCGCCGCTGCGCCGGGCGAGCACGAGCCGGATACTCAGATCGGCGCGCCAGGCCTTCACCTTCTGCTTGCGATACGCGGCGAGCGGGCCGGGCTTGTAGGCGAGCGGAGCGCGCAGGATCGCACGCCGGTACTCGTGCCGACGGCGCCTCAGCGGTGCCGGCACCCGCACGAGGCGCACCTGCGCGTCGCCTATCTGCCAGGTGTGTTCCTTCTTGTCGGGCGACCGGCCGAGCAGAACGACATCCCAGCCGGCCTCGGCGGCCGAACGGGCTTCCTTCTGCACTCGGGAATCGCCGTTGACGCCGTTGTCGACCAGCATGACGATCCGGCCCCGCGACGGCACCGGCGTGACCTCAGACGCCATGACCCGCGAACTCCTCCGCCTTGAGCTCCATCGACCGTCCGGTTGCAGCGGATTCGAGCACGGCCGCGGCCACCTCGACCGTCCGCATCCCCTGCCGCAGCGTGCAGATGTCCGCGGGCTCGCCCAGAACGGCGTCCCTGAACAGCTCGTGCTCCACAAGGAGCGGCTCCCGCTTCGGGATCGCGTACCGGATCATGTCGCCCTCGGAAACACCGCGGAAGGCCTGCAGCGCTTCCCACTCGGTGGTCACGGCGGCGTTCGAGTAGAACGTCAGGTCCGCGGTGAGGGTGTCGGCGATGAACGTGCCGCGCTCGCCCGTGACCGAGGTGAAGCGCTCCTTGAGCGGGCTCAGCCAGTTGACCAGGTGGCTGACCATCGCGCCGCCGGACAGCCGGCCCACGGCGGAGACCATGTCCTCGTGCGGGCGGCCGCTCTTGTGGATCGTGTGCGCGGCGATCGAGGTGTACGTCTGACCGGTCACCCAGCCCGTCAGGTCGATGTCGTGGGTGGCGAGGTCCTTCACCACGCCGACATCGGCGATGCGGTGCGGGAACGGGCCCTGGCGGCGCGTGACCACCTGGAAGATCTCGCCCAGCTCACCGGCCTCGAGACGGGAACGGAGGCTGCGCAGCGCCGGGTTGCAGCGCTCGATATGACCGACGCCGGCCACGAGGCCGCGCGACTCGAAGGCCTCGACCAGCTTGCGGGCGCCCTCGACCGAGTCGGCGACCGGTTTCTCGATCAGCGCGGCGACACCGGCCCCGGCGAGCTGGAGACCGACTTCCTCGTGCAGGGCCGTCGGGCAGGCCACGACGGCGTAGTCGACGCCGAGTTCCAGCAGTTCCTCGACGGTGGACAGGACGGGAGCACCCTGGGCCCAGCCGTTCTTGTCCCCCATCGGGTCGACGACGCCGACCAGTTCCACCCCGTCGAGGCCGGCGAGGACGCGCGCGTGGTGGCGTCCCATCGATCCCAGGCCGACGAGTCCGGCCCGCAGCGACTTCTCAGCGTTCACGTCAGTTCCCCAGACCGTTCACAGCGGCGACGATGCGCTCGAGTTCACCCTCGGTCAGCGAGGGGTGGACCGGCAGCGAGACGACCTCGGCCGCCGCGCGCTCGGTCTCCGGCAGGTCCCACGCACGGCCGGCCTTCTGGTCCGGCTCCCAGTACGGCTTGAGCCGGTGGATGGGGGTGGGGTAGTAGACCGCGTTGCCGACACCGGCGGCGGTGAGCTTCTCCTGTACGGCGTCCCGGTCGCCTTCCACGCGCACGGTGTACTGGTGGTACACGTGCCGGGCGCCCTCGGCGACCGGCGGCGTGACGAGCCCCGTGAGGTGCTCGTCCAGGTAGGCGGCGTTGGCGCGGCGGCGCTCGGTCCAGCCGCCCAGCTTGCCGAGCTGGACCCTGCCGATGGCGGCCGCGACGTCGGTCATCCGCATGTTCGCGCCGACGATCTCGTTGGCGTACCGCTGCTCCATGCCCTGGTTGCGCAGCAGGCGCAGCGTGCGCGCGACTTCGGCGTCAGCCGTGGTGATCATGCCGCCCTCCAGGGCGTGCATGTTCTTCGTCGGGTAGAAGCTGAAGGTGCCCGCCGTGCCGAAGGCGCCGACGGGGGTGCCGTTCAGAGCAGCGGCGTGCGCCTGGCAGGCGTCCTCGACGACCGCGAGACCGTGCCGCTGCGCGAGGGGCATCAAGCGGTCCATGGCGGCCGGGTGGCCGTACAGGTGCACCGGCATGACGGCCGCGGTGCGCGGCGTGATGGCGGCCTCGACCGCTGCCGGGTCGAGCCCGAAGCTGCCCGGCTCGATGTCGGCGAAGACCACGTCGGCGCCGACCAGACGGACGGCGTTCGCGGAGGCGGCGAAGGAGAACGACGGGACGATGACCTCGTCGCCCGGTCCGATACCGAGGGCGAGCAGGGTCAGGTGAAGCGCCGAGGTGCCCGAGTTGACGGCGACGCAGTGCCGCCCCTCGACCAGCTCCGAGAACTCCTCCTCGAAACCGGCGACTTCGGGGCCCTGAACGACGCGCCCGCTGCGGAGCACGCGTACCGCCGCCTCGATCTCGTCCTCACCGATGACAGGCTTCGCGGCGGGTATCGGTTGATTGTTGGCGCCAGACATGGCCACCCTCCCCTTCAGCACCTCGTGGGCGCACTGTTCGAGGTGAGGGGAAGTGGATGTCGGTTCGGACAGACCAGTCCCCCGGCACGTGGCCGACCTCAAGGCTTTTCTTTCGCACACAAACGCCCAAGCCCCCGCCGGCCGTTCATGGAAGGCGACTGATCGCGCAGATGTGAACATCTGGCGGAGTAACTCAGTCTCAACGGGCGCCAGGGTACCAGGAGTTTTCACACGGTCTTTAAGTTCGTAACCAGCAAGAAATGTCACTCCGGCCACACAGCAAAGCGGCCTGCCCCGGATGAACCGGGGCAGGCCGCCTAGTTGCACGGAGGAGCCTGAAGTCAGTCGGTCGGAGCCGACACCGACGGCAGCGTCTGCTGCTCGGCCGCCGAGGTCTTCTTCGCCGTCGCCTTCTTCGTGGTCGACTTCTTCGCCGCGGTCTTCTTGGCCACCGTCTTCTTGGCCGCCGCGGTCTTCTTCGTCGCGGCCTTCTTGGCGGTGGCCTTCTTGGCCGTCTTGCGCGCGGCCTTCTTGGCCGGCGCCGCCTCCTCGGCCTCCGCCGCGGACGCGGCCTCGGGCTCGCCGCCGGTCGCGGGCACGACCACCACGGCGGCGTCCTCGGACGTCGTCGGCGCGGACGCCTTGCGCACGGCGCGACGCCGCGGACGGGCCGGGGCAGCGCTCGCGGCCTTCTCCTGCACGGGCTCCTCGGCGGGCTTCTCCTGTACGGGCTCGGGCTCGGCCGCCACGGGAGCAGGCTCCGGCTCGGCGACCACGACAGCCGCGGGCGCCTCCTCGGCGGACTTGGGCGCCCCCGCGGGAGCCGTCGCCTTCCGGGTGGCCCGACGACGGGTACGGCCCTTGGGCGCGGCGTCCTCGGTGACCGGCTTGGCCTCTTCGGCCTGCGCCTGCTCCGCCTCGACCGCCTTCGGCTCCTCGGCCTTGGGCTGCTCGGCCTTCGGCTGCTCGACCTTGGGCTCATCCGCCTTGGGCTGAGAGACCTCAGGTTCGGAGACCTTGGCCTGCTCGGCCTTCGCCTCGGACGCCTTCGGCGAACCCGCCGGAGCCGTCGCCTTGCGCGTGGCCCGGCGCCGCGAACGGCCCCTGGACGCCGCGGCCTCGGCCTCGGCGGCGCTGGAGTACAGCTCCTCGTCCGGACGGAACTCAGGCTCGTCGAGCTTCACCGGCGCCGCCACCTCGGCGGCGACCTCGGCAGCGGACTCGATGGGCTCGACCGGCTCGACGGCCTCGTGCGTGTGCTCGTGCTGGTCCGTGCCGCCCTTGCCGCGCTTCTTGCTGCGCTTGCCGCCGCCACCGGCGGAGGTGGCCTGCTCCATGTGCACGATGACGCCACGGCCGTTGCAGTGCACGCAGGTCTCGGAGAAGGACTCCAACAGGCCCTGTCCGACGCGCTTACGCGTCATCTGGACCAGACCCAGCGAGGTGACCTCGGCGACCTGGTGCTTCGTACGGTCACGGCCCAGGCATTCGAGCAGCCGGCGCAGGACCAGGTCCCGGTTGGACTCGAGGACCATGTCGATGAAGTCGATGACGACGATGCCGCCGAGGTCGCGCAGCCGCAGCTGGCGCACGATCTCCTCGGCCGCTTCGAGGTTGTTCCTCGTCACGGTCTCTTCGAGGTTGCCGCCCTGACCGGTGAACTTGCCGGTGTTGACGTCGACGACGATCATCGCCTCGGTCTTGTCGATCACCAGCGAACCACCGGACGGCAGCCAGACCTTGCGGTCGAGCGCCTTCGCGAGCTGCTCGTCGATCCGGTACGTGGCGAAGACGTCGACCTCGGAGGTCCACTTCGACAGCCGGTCCGCCAGGTCGGGGGCGACATGGGACACGTATCCGTGGATGGTCTCCCAGGCCTCGTCACCGCTGACGATGACCTTCGAGAAGTCCTCGTTGAAGATGTCGCGCACGACGCGGACGGTCATGTCCGGCTCGCCGTACAGCAGACTCGGCGACGAGGTCGAGATCTGCTTCGCCTTCTTCTGGATGTCCTCCCACTGCGCCTGGAGCCGCTCGACATCGCGGCGCAGCTCGTCCTCGCTCGCGCCCTCGGCGGCGGTGCGCACGATGACGCCCGCGTCCTCGGGGACGATCTTCTTGAGGATGGTCTTCAGACGCGCGCGCTCGGTGTCCGGGAGCTTGCGGCTGATACCGGTCATCGAACCCTCGGGCACGTACACGAGGTAGCGGCCGGGCAGCGAGACCTGGCTGGTCAGACGGGCACCCTTGTGACCGATCGGGTCCTTGGTGACCTGCACGAGGACCGACTGGCCCGACTTCAGGGCCTGTTCGATACGGCGCGGCCCGTTGGCCATGCCGAGCGCCTCGAAGTTGACCTCACCGGCGTACAGGACCGCGTTGCGGCCCTTGCCGATGTCGATGAACGCGGCCTCCATCGACGGCAGCACGTTCTGGACCTTGCCCAGGTAGACGTTGCCGACGTACGAGGTGGCCTGCTCCTTGTTGACGTAGTGCTCCACGAGCACGTTGTCCTCGAGGACGCCGATCTGCGTGCGCTCGCCGTGCTGACGCACGACCATCACGCGCTCGACGGCCTCGCGGCGCGCCAGGAACTCGGCCTCGGTGATGATCGGGACGCGACGGCGGCCCTGCTCACGGCCTTCGCGGCGGCGCTGCTTCTTGGCCTCCAGGCGGGTCGAGCCCTTGATGGACTGGACCTCGTCGCTGGCCTGCTCGCTCTCGGACTTCTTGGCGCGCGGCTCGCGCACCTTGACGACCGTGCGCTCCGGGTCACCGTCGCCCGGCTCGCTGTCCGCCGGGCTGTCACCGGTGCGACGCCGGCGCCGGCGACGGCGACGGCTGCTGCTCGAACCGCCCGCGTCGCGGTCCCCGTGCTCCGCGTCGTCCTCATCGGACTCGTCGGATTCGTCGGAGGCCTCGGCGCCGTCCTGCTCATCGGCGGAGTCCGAGGCGTCCTCGTCCTCGCCACCGTCCTGGTCGGAGGCCTCACCGCGACGGCGGCGACGGCCGCCACGACGGCGGCGACGGCCCGAACGGCCGCCCTGGTCCTCGGAGTCGTCGCCCTCGGCGGACTCGCCCTCGGCGCTCTCGACATCGTCCTGCTCGTCGGCGGCGACGTCCTCGTCGGACGCCTGCGTGGTCTCCTGCACCGGCTCGGCGACCGGCTCGGCCGGCTCACCGCGGCGGCGCCGGCGACGGCGCGAGCCGGCGGGTGCCTCGGTCTGCTCCTCGGCCTGCGGGGCGCGCTCGGCGACCTCGGCGGGCTCGGCGACCTCTTCCTCGTCTGCTTCCGCAGCCTCCGCGGCAGCGGCGGCCGCGGCGCGCTCGGGCGTCTGGAACATCGGCTCGGTGAACACCGGCGCCTGGAACACGGCGACGGCGGGCCGGCGCGCGGACCGCGCGGGCGCCTCGTCGGCGCTCTCGTCCTGGCCGGACTTGTCGGCGGCGGCCGGCTCCGAGAAGAGCGCGCCGGACTTACGGCCGGCGCGACGACGGCCCCGGCGGGGCGTCTCCTCGGCCTCGTCCTTGGCGGACTGGGTGGCCTTGGCGGACTGGGTGGCCTTGGCGGCCTTGGGCTCCTCGGCCACGGGGGCAGACGCTTCCGCGGCCGGCTCGTCCTTCGCGGGAGCAGCGGCGACGGCCGGTGCGGCCTCCGGCTCCTCGCTCGCGGCGGGCGCACCGGACGGCGCGGTCGCCTTGCGGGTGGCGCGACGGCGCGTACGGCCCTTCGCGGGGGCCTCTTCGGCGACCGGCGCCTGCTCGGCCCCGGTCTTCTCTTCCTGTACGTCGGCGGCCTGCTCGGCCTGAACCGGGGCGGCCTCGGCGCTCTCCTCGGCGGCGGCCTCGGGCGCGGTCACCTTGCGGGTGGCGCGACGGCGGCTGCGGGCGCGGGGCGCGGGCTCCTCGACGACCGGCTCGGCCACGGCGGCGGTCTCCTCGACGGCCTCCGACTCCTCGTCGGCGGCCTCTTCGGCGACAGGCGCCGGCTCCGGAGCCTTCGGTGCCCCTGCGGGCGCCGAAGCGCGGCGCGTGGCGCGACGGCGGGTGCGCGGCGCGGGGGTCTCCTCGGCCTGTGCCTCGACGGAGGCCTCGTGCGCCTCGACGGCGGCCTCGTCCGCGACGGGGTCCTCCGCGGCGACGGGCTCGACGGTGGCGGGCTCGGCGGCTACTTCGGCGGCCGGTATGGCCGGCGCGTCCGACGCGGTGGCCGCGACGGGCGGTCCCGCCGGGCGGGACGCGGCGCGGCGCCGGCGGCGCGGCGGCAGCTTGTCGCCAGGTGCGGTGTTGTTCTCGGCGTCCCCGGACGTACCGGGTTCGGTCGGCTCGAGCATGCGGGCGGTTCTCCCGTCACGCTCCCGGGCGCCGCGCCGGTGCCGATGACGTCCGCGGCCGGCAGTACTGAACCAGGCCGCTCGTCCGGCAGGCGCGGGCGCCGCACGGGAGCTGTATGTGTCTGTCTCGCCGGTTCCGATACGCGGTACGCACGGCCTGGCGAAAGTCTGGTGGTCGGTGCGCGGCCCGACCCAGGTGGCTCCCGAGTACAAGGGCTGCGCGGTTCGGCGACCGTCCCTACGGAACCTTCCTTAGCCCTGCGCTGCCGCGGCGGTCGGCTCTGCGTCCTCTTGGGTGGAGGGCGCGGCCGCCTCGCGGTCGGGCGCGAGCGGGTCGGTCACCGTGCCGGAATCCTCGTCGAACGGCCCCTGGGCCAGCCTGGTCACCGCAGCGGGGACCGGCGGCACCAAGTCGGCTACGGCTCGGAGACCGGACAGGACGTCGTCGGGTCGTACGGCAGGCGATGCATGCCTTACAACCAGCCGCAGTATCGCACAGGGCTCAGCCCCCGGCCTATCAGCCCGGGATTCGAGTGCCTGCAGATCAGCGACGGCGCCGCGGGCGTCGAAGGTGCGCATGCCGTTCTTCGTGAGCCGTCCGACTTCGACGGACTCGGCATCGAGGAACGCCTTCACGGCGGCCTGGGCCTGCGCGAGCTCGACACCGTCGAGCCTCAACTCCCAGACCGAAGCCTGCAGCCGGTCCGCGAGACCCGAGATCCGGGCCTCGACCGCCTCGGTGATGTCGAGCCCGTCAGGCAGCGACTCGTCGAGGAGGACACGGAGCTGCGCGGGGTCGCGCTTCTCCGTCAGAGCGATCTCCAGATACTCGGCCTCACTGCCCGTGCCGGTGGGTGCGGCATTGGCGTAGGACACCTTGGGATGCGGCGTGAAGCCCGCCGAGTACGCCATGGGGACCTCGGCGCGACGCAGGGCGCGCTCGAAAGCGCGCTGGAAGTCGCGGTGGCTGGTGAACCGGAGGCGGCCGCGCTTGGTGTAACGCAGTCGGATGCGCTGCACCGCGGGTGCGGGCGGCGGGCCTTCGGGCTGTCGCTTGCCCAGTGTCAGTCAGTCCTTCGTGAACTTCACCGCCGCCGCGTTCGGCAGCGGCTGGTGTGTAGGTGCGGTCGTACTGCTACCTAGAGTACGTGCCTGAGCGACGGCCGGTTCCCGCCGGTGCTTTTGTACGGGGATGGGGGCGGCCTCACGAGCGGGTGCGCCGAACAGCATCCGCCGTACGTCGGCCCGGGTCTGCCGGGCGCTTTCGCGGGCCGCGGCAAGGGCCTTGCGCGCACTGCGTCCGGCCTCACGCACCGCCTGGCCGACCGGCCTGAGGACGGCATCCCGTACGAAATGACCGACGGGCGTGAGAACCGTCCGGTACGCCCACCGCACGGGCTCCACGAAGATCCAGCGCAGCAGCGTCCCGATCGCCCGGCCCACAGACCGCGAGATCCGCCCGGCGACACGCCAGGCGTGCCCGAGCGCGTCGCCGACCTCCCGCGCCACGACGCCGAGCCCCTTCCCGACGGGCACGAGCACCCAGCGCCACAGAGCGACGACGGGCACGACGAAAATCCACCGCAACAGCGTCCCGATCCCCCGGCCCACCCAGAGAATGCCGTGTCCGACAGGCGTCAGGACGTACGCGTACAGCCACACGGCCGGCGCGACGACGAGCACCCGCCCCATCCACGCGAGCCCGGCAAGCACCACGGCCCCGAGCCAGAGCAGCCCCCGCCCGACGGGGGCGAGCACGTACCGCCACAGAGCGACCCACGGCCACACGAACAACGCCTTGCCCAGCCACCCGAGCCCGGCCCCGAGCATCCGCCCCAGCCAGGCGAGCCCATGCCCGACCGGCGTCAGAACGTACGCATACAGCCAGACGGCGGGCACGACGAACAGCACCCGCCCCAGCCAGCCGACACCGGCACCCACCGGCACGACCACATAGCGCCACAGCGCCACCCACGGCCACACGAACACCGCCTTGCCGACCCAGGCGAGCCCGACCCCGAGCATCCGCCCCAGCCAGCCGAGCCCATGCCCGAGCGGAACGAGCACCTGCTCCCAGAGGAACACCACGGGCACGACGAACAGCACCCGCCCCAGCCAGGCCAACGCCCGCCCGACAGGCAGCAGCAGCGTCCGCTGCACAAACTTCCCACCCACGACCAGCGCGTCCCACACCATCCGCACGGGCACGACGAGCACGAGCACGACGATCCGTACGGGAATCCTGATCGCCGCCGCAATACAGCCCTCGGGTCCGTCGGCCGGCGGGGGCACAGGGC
>NZ_JAAKZW010000260.1 GCF_011044995.1 Streptomyces mesophilus
CGCGTGTGGTGCTCGGTGAGCTGGTGCTCAGGTGGTGCCGGGTCGCATTGAGTACGGGTACTCATGTGGGCGGTGGCCGGTCGGCCGCATCGTACGGGCATGAGATCAACACGCTTCCCGAAGAGATCCCTCGCGGCGGCCGCGCTCGGCGGCATCCTCCTGACCGGCCTCGGCGCGGCACACGCCACCGCCGCTCCGGCCCCCGTCACCGGCACGACCGTCGTGACCGACCCTGCGGAGACCCGGTTCCTCGAACTGGCGGACCTCATCGCCCAGAGCTGCTCGCTCGCCTTCCCCACCGGCTCGGCGGGCGTGGCTGCGACCGCCACCGCCACCGTCGTCCCGGTGCCGCTGACCGCGGAGGAGCAGTGCGCCGCGCAGCGCCACCAGTCCCGGATCAGCAGGGCCTTCTCGGGGACCGGCACCCCGTCGTACGAGGCACTGCGCGACAAGCTGACGACCCTGCGCTACCCGGCCGCCCGGATCCACCGCATGCCGGACTTCTCGGGTGAGCCGGTGGTACGGATCGACCTGCGGGTGGGCGCCGACCACCTGGCCGTGCAGGTGACCGACATCGGCAACGGTGTGATGGTCGAGGCCTTCGGCGCTCCGGACGGCGTGAGCGTCACCGAGGTCCGCGTCGAGCGGCAGGTGGACTGGCCCACTTCCTGAGCCGTGTGCGCCGGGTGCCGGGCGGCCGCGGCCGCCCGGCACCCGGCGGGTCATCGACTCAGTGCTCGCAGAGGGAGAACTCCCGCTCGTAGACCTGCTCGTTGTGCTCGTCGACGAAGAACTTCCGCTCCTGCATGAGCTGTTCGCGATAGCCCTGCGCCTGCTCCAGCGTCATGGTCGAGGTCTCGGACCACGGCTGCTGCGGGGGTACGTCGGAGGTCGAGACGATCGTCTCCGACGGGTCGACCAGGAAGAACGCCAGAATCTTGCGATGCCCCGGCCGGGTCGGGTCCGCGAGCCGGAACGAACCGACCCGGTGCTGCAGGATGTTCGGGAACGCCAGGCAGCGGCCCGCCGGGGTCGACGCCGAGCCGAGTACCTGGTTGAGCGCCTCCTCGTTCTCCAGGCCGTAGACCTCGCGTATGCCGTTGTCGTCGTTCTGCTCGTAGTCCGGGTCGTCGACCGCCGCGCGGAAGCTGAGCCGGCTCTCGGTGATGTTCTCGCAGTCCCAGTAGTAGAGGGCGGTGGAGACGATCCGCTCGTTGAGCATCCCCTCGACATGCCACGAACCCCCGTTGTACTCGGGCTTGTCCGGGGTCAGATGGATGGTGGCGAGCTTGACGATGACCTGGAGGCGGCGCCCGCGCAGGGCGATCGGGACGAAGTCGTCCGGCAGCGTGGGCGCGGTGAACTCCGGGGCGTCCGGGACGACCGGGCGACGGTTCTCCCACCAGTCGTCCTGGGCCGCTTCGTGGGCCTGCACGGCTTCTTCGTACGCGGCGTCGTCGCCGTAGTCGTCCTTGTCCGGGTACTCCGGCTCCGAGTCGTACCACGCATAAGGATCCGCCTCGATCCGCAGCGGCAGCGGGTAGCACGCGTCGGTGAGCACGTTCTCGAAGAGCGGGAGCACCCGCGTGAGCAAGTCCGGCAGTACGGCGGCCAGTTCGCGATGCCGCTCGGGATGGACGTTGTTGACGTACGAGAGGAAGGCGGCCTTGCCGTCGTCGTCGATCTCGACGTCCGTGGGCAGCCACTGGAACCGCTCCGAGAACTCGTGCTTCGAGTAGCTGTTCGTCGGATTCCGCCAAGCCCGCTCAGGGGCGCCGCTCACCTCGCGCACCAGACAGAACAGCGAGGGATGCACCAGATCGAGCACCTGGCCCCCGGATCCGGGATGCCAGTCGAGCTCGTCCTCGGGGACCTCTTCGAGAACCCGTACCGCCTCGCGCAGTTGGGACCCGAGCGCGTCGTCGACCAGGGTGTCCGACTGCCACACCCCGTCGACGGCGGACACCTCGACGCCGGTCCGCCGGTCGCGCAACCCGGCGTAGTACTCCAACTCGTCGAGCACATACCGCACTTGTGCCTCGGTGAGACCCTGGGCGACCGCTTCCTGCGTCCACTTGGCGACGATCCCCGGGTCGTTCATCTTGTCGAACCACCCCGGCTTCGCCCGCAGCTGGGCACTGCACTGCATCATCTCAAGCTCCCGCAACGTCCGGGGACTTGAGGTCGATCGGAAACGCGATGCTTGAAAAGGCAACGGAAAAGCAGACAGGCCAGTCACTTCTCTAGATCCTCCGTGTCGGCGTGCGGTGCCCGGAAGAATATGCGAGACGACTGACACGGCCGCCGTACGGAGTCCCGTACGGCGGCCGTCGAAGTCAGCGGGTCAGTTCAGCACTCGATCACGTTGACCGCAAGCCCCCCGCGAGCCGTCTCCTTGTACTTGACCTTCATGTCCGCGCCCGTCTCCTTCATGGTCTTGATGACCTTGTCGAGGGAGACCTTGTGCGAGCCGTCGCCGCGCATCGCCATCTTCGCGGCCGTGACGGCCTTGACCGCGGCCATGCCGTTGCGCTCGATGCACGGGATCTGGACGAGGCCGCCGACCGGGTCGCAGGTCAGGCCCAGGTTGTGCTCCATGCCGATCTCGGCCGCGTTCTCCACCTGCTCCGGGCTGCCGCCCAGGACCTCGGCGAGCGCGCCCGCCGCCATCGAGCAGGCCGAGCCGACCTCGCCCTGGCAGCCGACCTCGGCGCCGGAGATCGAGGCGTTCTCCTTGAAGAGCATGCCGATCGCACCGGCGGCGAGCAGGAAGCGGACCACGCCGTCCTCGTCCGCGCCCGGCACGAAGTTCATGTAGTGGTGCAGGACGGCCGGGAGCACGCCCGCGGCGCCGTTGGTGGGAGCGGTGACGACGCGGCCGCCGGCCGCGTTCTCCTCGTTCACGGCCATCGCGTAGATCGTCGTCCACTCGCCGCGGTGCAGCATCGGGTCGCCCTCGGCCCGCAGCTGGCGGGCCTGGGCCGCGGCGCGGCGCTTGACGCGCAGACCGCCCGGCAGGATGCCTTCGCGGGCCATGCCGCGCGAGACACAGGCCTGCATCACGCGCCAGATCTCCAGGAGGCCCTCGCGGATCTCCTCCTCCGTACGCCAGGCCTTCTCGTTCTCCAGCATGAGCGAGGAGATCGACAGGCCCGTCTCGCCGGCGAGACGCAGCATCTCGTCGCCGGAGCGGAACGGGTACTTCAGAACGGTGTCGTCCAGCTTGATCCGGTCCTCGCCGACCGCGTCCTCGTCCACGACGAAGCCGCCGCCGACCGAGTAGTAGGTCTTCTCGAGGAGCGGCGCACCGGTCGCGTCGTACGCGAAGAGCGTCATGCCGTTCGCGTGGTACGGCAGCGAGCGGCGGCGGTGCAGGATCAGCTGGTTCGGCTCGTCGAAGTCGATGACATGGGCATCGCCTATCTCGGCGCCCATCAGCCGCAGCTTGCCGGTCGTACGGATCCGCTCGACCTCGTCGTCGGCGCTCTCCACGTCGACCGTACGAGGGGAGTGGCCCTCGAGACCGAGCAGGACCGCCTTCGGGGTGCCGTGCCCGTGCCCCGTGGCGCCGAGCGAGCCGAAGAGCTCGGCGCGCACCGAGGTGGTCTGGGCGAGCAGACCGTCCTTCTTCAGCCGGCCCACGAACATACGGGCCGCCCGCATCGGGCCGACCGTGTGCGAGGAGGACGGGCCGATGCCGATGGAGAAGAGGTCGAAGACGGAGATTGCCACGGTGGCGGACTCCCTTGTCTGCTCGTGGGGTGTACGAGGGCGGTGCGTATGCGGGTGCGTACGAGGTGCGTATGTGCGGATTGTGTCCGACAGACGAGCCTAACGCGCCATGGCGGCGGACTCGTCTGCCGGAGGTGACCATCGGGTCACAGCTGCTGTCAGGCCTTGACGAGCTCGCGCTCGACGGACGCTTCCGTCACGGGTTCCTCGGAAGGTGCGTCCAACACCGGGTCCGGACCCGGCAGCCCCGCCATGTGGGCCTTGATGCCGGAGCGTACGGCCCAGAAGTAGAAGCCGAGGGCCGAGACGCCGACCAGCGCGATGGCCACACCGCCCGGGATGTACCCGGCGCCGCCGAACTCCTCGCCGCCGATCGCCGAGAGCGTGCCCAGCCAAAGCAGGAAGGAGATCAGCCACCAGGCCGGGGCGAACTGCGCCCGCAGATTCTGCTCGCCCTTGCGCTTGAGGACCACCGCCGCGATCGGGGCGGCGACCAGCGTGAGCAGCACGACCTTGCCGGTGTCCGGCCACTTCGTCCAGTACAGGGCGCAGGCCGCGAAGGCGAAGGTCAGCGGGCACAGGATCCGCGCGGCCGGCAGGCGGAACGGGCGCGGCAGCTCGGGCTTGGTCTCGCGGAAGACGCCGACGGCGATCGGGCCGATCAGATACGAGACCACCATCGCGGCGGAGACGACCGCGGCCAGCGCCTCCCAGCTGTGCCCGACGGTGAAGAGCAGGATCAGCGAGAAGCCCAGGTTCAGCCACATCGCGGGACGCGCGGTGCCGTACTTCGGGTGCACCTCGCGGATCTTCTTCGGGAAGAAGCCGGTGTCGGCGAGGTTCTGCGCCATGAACGAGGCGGAGGCGACGTTGCCGATGTTCGCGCCGGACGGCGAGATGAACGCGCCGAACTGCAGCGTCATCACGACCCAGTGCAGCGCAAGGATCTTGGCCAGGTCGGCGAACGGCGAGGCGAAGTTGATCCCGTGCCAGCCGCCGGCCGAGGCGAGCTGCTCGGGCGGTACGGAGCCGATGAAGGCGATCTGCAGCGCCAGATAGATGACGAGACCGAGGGAGAGCGCGCCCACCAGGGCCAGCGGAATCGCGCGGCCCGGGTTCTTGGCGGCGCCGCCGAGGTTCACCACGGCCTGGAAGCCGTTGAACGCGAAGACCACACCGGAGGTGGTCACCGCGGTCATCACCGCGGACCAGCCGTTGGGCGCGAAGCCGCCATGGTTGGTGAAGTTGCCGGTGTGGAAGCCGGAGGCGATGAGCGCCACCACGGCGAGCACCGGGATGGCGAACTTGACCAGCGTGAGCAGGTTGTTCGCCTTGGCGAGCAGCGCCACCGACCAGTAGCAGGCCAGCCAGAGCAGGACGGTCAGGGCGAAGGCCATCACCATGCCGGAGGTGGTCAGGCCCCCGTTCTCGACGAGCCCGCGCGCCCAGCCGAAGTTCCACGAGGACATGTACTGCGTGGAGGCGATCGACTCGATCGGGATCAGGGCCGCGATGGCGATCCAGCAGGCCCAGCCCGTCATGAAGCCGAGCACGGGACCGTGCGAGATCGAGCCGAAGCGCGCCATGGAGCCCGGCAGCGGATAGGCGGCACCGACCTCCGCGTACGACATGGCGATCATGCCGATGAACACGGCCCCGATCACCCAGGCGATGATCGCGGCGGGGCCCGCGACCGCGGCGGCCTGGCCCGCGCCGAAGAGCCAGCCGGAGCCGAAGATCGAGCCGAGGCCGATCATGATCAGGGCGAAAAGACTGAGGCCTTTCCTGTTCGCCGCGCTCATATCCATGGGGTGCGTGCCGTTCTGGTCGGTCGGTGGATGTCCTTATCCAGAACGTATGTGCGCTGACGTGCGCAAAGCTCCGCGCTTCGGCAGGTATGGGCGGGCCGTAGGTCACGACGAAGGGCCCGCCCTGTGGATAACTCCACGGGACGGGCCCAGAAATCAGCCCCGCCGGCGTTTGAGGCGCGGGGCCCGGGGCGGAGCCCCGAGTCCTACAGCGACGGATACAGCGGGTGCTTATCGGCCAGAGCCACCACACGCGCCTTCAGAGCTGAGGCATCGTACGAAGGCTTCAGCGCCTCGGCGATGACATCCGCGACCTCACGGAAGTCCTCGGCGTCGAAGCCGCGCGTCGCGAGCGCCGGCGTACCGATCCGCAGGCCGGACGTCACCATCGGCGGCCGCGGGTCGTTCGGGACCGCGTTGCGGTTGACCGTGATGCCGACCTCGTGGAGACGGTCCTCGGCCTGCTGGCCGTCGAGCTCGGAGTCGCGCAGGTCGACGAGGACCAGGTGGACGTCCGTACCGCCGGACAGCACGTTCACACCGCCCGCGCGGGCGTCCTCGGAGGTCAGACGCTCGGCGAGGATGCGGGCACCCTCGATCGTGCGCTCCTGGCGCTCCTTGAACTCCGGCGAGGCCGCGACCTTGAAGGAGACCGCCTTGGCCGCGATCACGTGCTCAAGGGGACCGCCCTGGAAGCCCGGGAAGACCGCCGAGTTGAGCTTCTTCGCGAAGGTCTTGTCACGGGACAGGATGATGCCGCCGCGCGGACCGCCGAGGGTCTTGTGCGTGGTGGACGTGACCACGTCCGCGAACGGAACGGGGTTCGGGTGCAGGCCCGCGGCCACCAGACCGGCGAAGTGCGCCATGTCGACCCAGAGCAGCGCCTCGACCTCGTCCGCGATCCGGCGGAACTCGGCGAAGTCCAGGTGACGCGGGTACGCCGACCAGCCGGCGATGATCACCTTCGGGCGGTGCTCCTTGGCGAGCCGCTCGACCTCGGCCATGTCCACCAGGCCGGAGTCGTCCACGTGGTACGGGACCACGTTGAACTGCTTGCCCGAGAAGTTCAGGCGCATGCCGTGGGTGAGGTGACCGCCGTGCGCCAGGTCCAGGCCCAGGATCGTGTCGCCGGGCGAGGCGATCGCGAACAGCGCGGCCTGGTTCGCCGAAGCACCCGAGTGCGGCTGCACGTTGGCGTACTCGGCGCCGAACAGCTCCTTCACACGGTCGATCGCGATCTGCTCGGCGACGTCCACGTGCTCGCAGCCGCCGTAGTAACGACGGCCCGGGTAGCCCTCGGCGTACTTGTTGGTGAGGACCGAGCCCTGCGCCTCCATGACGGCGACCGGAGCGAAGTTCTCCGAGGCGATCATCTCGAGCGTGGACTGCTGGCGCTTCAGCTCGGCGTCGACCGCGGCGGCCACGTCCGGGTCGAGCTCATGCAGCGACTGGTTGAGAGAAGACATACGTGCAGCGCCTCAGCTTCCGGTGGTGAGCGCGGTGTACTCGTCCGCGGACATCAGGTCGCCCGGCTCGGCGCTGATGCGCACCTTGAACAGCCAACCGCCCTCGAACGGGGCCGAGTTGACGAGCGACGGGTCGTCCACCACGTCCTGGTTGGCCTCGACGACCTCGCCGGTGACGGGCGCGTACAGGTCGCTGACCGACTTGGTCGACTCCAGCTCGCCACAGGTCTCACCGGCGGTCACGGTGTCGCCGACCTCGGGGAGCTGCACGAAGACCACATCGCCGAGCGCGTTCGCCGCGTGCTCGGTGATGCCGACCGTCGAGACGCCGTCCGCGGCGGCCGACAGCCACTCGTGCTCCTTGCTGTACCGCAGTTCCTTGGGGTTGCTCATGGCCTGAATTCTCCTGTACGCGAGGGAGTGCTGATCTCAGTGAGATGCAGTTGCTTGCTGGGGCTTACGGGGTTCACTTCTGGCGCTTGTAGAACGGCAGGGCGACGACCTCGTACGGCTCGTGCGTGCCGCGGATGTCCACGCCCACGCCCTTTGTACCGGCCTCGGCGTGCGCGGCGTCCACGTATGCCATCGCGATCGGCTTGCCGAGCGTCGGGGACGGGGCGCCGGAGGTGATGGAGCCGATGACCTCGCCGTCCGCGACGACCTGCATCTCGGCGCGCGGCACACGGCGGCCCTCGGCGATCAGACCGACGAGCTTGCGCGGCGGGTTCTGCTCGGCGCGCTCGGCGGCGGCCGTGAGGGCCTCGCGGCCCACGAAGTCGCCCTCCTTCTCGAACTTCACGACCCGGCCCAGACCCGCGTCGAACGGCGTGAGCGAGGTGGACAGCTCATGCCCGTACAGCGGCATACCGGCCTCGAGGCGCAGGGTGTCGCGGCAGGACAGACCGGCCGGGACAAGGCCGTACTCCTGACCGGCCTCGGTCAGCGCCTGCCAGACCGTCTCGGCGTGCTCGGGCTTGAGGAAGAGCTCGAAGCCGTCCTCGCCGGTGTAGCCGGTGCGGGCGATCAGCGCGGGTACGCCGGCGACCGTGCCGGGCAGACCGGCGTAGTACTTGAGGCCGTCGAGGTCGGCGTCGGTGACGGCCTTGAGGATCGCGGGGGAGTGCGGTCCCTGCACGGCGAGCAGCGCGTAGGCGTCGCGGTCGTCGCGCACCTCGGCGTCGAAGCCGGCCTGGCGCTCGGTCAGCGCGTCGAGCACGACCTGGGCGTTGGAGGCGTTGGCGACGACCATGTACGCCTGGTCCTCGAGGCGGTAGACGATCAGGTCGTCGAGAATGCCGCCGTCGGCCTGGCAGATCATGGTGTAGCGGGCGCGGCCGACACCGATCGAGCCCATGTTGCCGACAAGCGCGTAGTCGAGCAGCTTGGCGGCCTCCGGGCCGGTCACGGCGATCTCGCCCATGTGCGAGAGGTCGAAGAGACCGGCCTTGGTGCGCACGGCGTTGTGCTCGTCACGCTCACTGCCGTACCGCAGCGGCATGTCCCAGCCGGCGAAGTCGGTCATCGTGGCGCCGAGCGACCGGTGAAGGGCGTCGAGGGCGGTGAGGCGGGGGGCGTTGCTCATCAGAAGGGCTCCCAGGGCATGACTGGTGAGGATGATCCTCCCCATCTGTCATAAACCTGAGAGGTTCACCACGCTCCCGCGTAACGCCGGAAGTGGCTTGCACCTTGGGTGGAGCCGCACATCAAAGGAGCGGCTCGCTTTTCAGAGTTGCCTCGTCCACGCGGTACGGGGCCTGAGAGATTCAAGGGAGGGGCTTGCTCCTTCGGCGCCCGGATGCTGGGCATCCAGGACTCTCCCGCGTGGCTTCGAACGGCCGGTATGCAGTTGGCGCGCACATCATTGCACGTCCCTGGGCACCCGTACGACGGGTGCGCGGGAGCGGCTCCCGGACGGGATGCGGCCGGGCGTTCGGGAGGCCTGCGGACGGGCTCGCGGGCGGATGCGGAATGCGGTCGTGGCAAACCCGGTTCACACGCATTACCGACTCTTTACACTCGGGAGGGCAGAGTGCGAGGACTGCCTCTCGGTCCCGATGGAGTCGGCTGAGAAGGGATAACCGGATCCGTGGAGGGCAGGCCCCAGTCGACCGAGGGGGAGGACGATCACCGTGCAGCACAGCAGCGCATACGTCAGCAATGGCGTGGCGATTCCGCAGCAGGCAGGACCGGCCAGACGGCTTGCGGTCGTCCGCGATACGGAACCGGCGGTCGTGCGCGATCTGCGCGGCCGCACCGCACCCGGCCGTCTGCTCTTCGGCCCCGGTGATCTCGTCGTCGTCTCCGGGCTGCCCGGCAGCGGCAAGACCACCCTGATCCAGCGCGCGGTGCGCGCACCCCGCCTCGACTCCCAGGACTCCCGCGACCGCTGGGCCGCCTTCATGCCGCGCTTCCTTCCGTACGCGGTCTACCGGCCGCTGGTCAGGATCGCCCACTACGCCCGGCTGCGCCGCACCCTGCGCTCGGGCGCCGAGGCCGTCGTGCACGACTGCGGCACCCAGGCCTGGGTGCGCCGCTGGCTGTCGCGCGAGGCCCACCGCCGCGGCACCTCGCTGCACCTGCTGCTGCTCGACGTCGACCCCGACATGGCTCTGGCCGGCCAGCGCGACCGCGGCCGCGGGGTGTCCCGCTATGCGTTCACCCGCCACCGCGGCGCGGTGGGCCGCCTCGTCCGCGACGCCGAGAAGGGCGAGCTGCCGCCGGGATGCGCCTCGGTCGTGCTGCTCGACCGCGAGGCGGCGGGCGGCCTGGACGTGGTGGGGTTCCGTACGGCCTGAAGCCGAGTGCGAACGCGACGCACCCCGCCCCGCCTCCATCGGCGGAACGGGGTGCGCTGTGCGTAAGGCAGGTGTCGTCAGGCAGGTGTCACTTGCCGAACGGCAGCGGCAGACCACCCGTCGGCAGCCCCCCGAGCGGCAGACCCGTCGGAAGTCCGGTCGGCAGACCCGGCACCGGCAGGGGCAGCGGCAGCGGGAGCGGCGGCACGGCGCCCGTCGGCAGGCCGGCCGGCGGAGTGGCGGGCTTCAGGAGCAGGTCCGTGAGCCCGGGCAGCAGCTTCGTCACGTCGCCGAGGCCGAGCTTCTCCAGGATCGGGCCGAGCCCGACCTTGACCAGGAGGTCCACGACCACCTTGGTCGAGAGCTCCACCGAAGCGGTCAGCTTCGCCAGGTCGCCCTTGGCGGCGGCGTCCACGATCACCTTGACCTGGGCCTCGAGCTTCTTCGTCGCGTCCTCGACCGCTTCCTTCGGGTCGACCTTGGCGGGCGCCTCGGCCTCGGCCACCGGCTCCGGGTCCACCGCTTCGGTCGCCGCGATCAGCTCCCTGACCGCGGTGTCGAGCAGGGTCCGGTGGCTCTCGTCGTACGTGCCCTCGGCGCCGCTCTTCGCGGCCTCGTCGATCGCCGCGTACAGCTTGTCGAGGCTGCGCTCGACGCGGCGCTCGGCCTCGGTGTCGATCGGCGCGGACGCGGACGCGGTCCGGCCCTCGGCGGCGAACGCGGTGCCGGCGCCGACGGCGACCGTGCCGGCGGAGAGGGCGACGGTGACGGCGAGCGCGGTGAGGGTTCTGTTGAGTCGCATGGGGAGTGCCTTTCAAGGGGTGAGCGGGGATCTTCGATGGGGTGGAGCG
>NZ_JAAKZW010000261.1 GCF_011044995.1 Streptomyces mesophilus
ACATGGGCGGGCGGGGAAGTGGACTGGGTGGCCGCGCTCGGAGTGGGGGTGGCCTGTGCAGGTGTGGCGACCCGGCCGGGCCCGTTCTGGGCCACGAATCCGGCGCCTAGCGCCACGGCCGCGACGGCCGCAGCCGCGCCCCACTGAAGCCGCCGACGCCGCTTTTGTACGGTCGCGAAGACCGCGTCCACGTCGTAGGCCCGCGGAGGAACCTGCTCCGTACGATCGAGCATGGCCGCGGCCAGCTCCTCCTCCAGGTCGAGATGGGTCATGCCGCCCCTCCTGAACTCGCGCGCGTCGTCTGTGCGTTGATGGCCGAGCGGAGCTTCGCGAGCCCTCGGGCCGCCTGGGATCTGACGGAGCTCTCCGAGATGTCCAGCAGACGGGCGATCTCCGCGTCGCCGAGCTCCTCGAAGTACCGCAGCACCAGCACGGTCCGCATGCCGATCGGCAGGGTGTGCAGGACGCGGATCAACTCGTCGCGGACATGGAGGCCTTGGTACGGATCGAACGCCGGGTCGGCCTGTTCGCCCCCGATGCCCTCGTCCAGGGGAATCTCCGCGTGCCCGCGCAGCCTGCGCCAGCGGTCGTTCGCGAGATTCACCAGGATCCGGCGCGCGTACGCCTCGGGAGCGTCGGCGGAGCGCACCCGCCGCCAGTGCCGGCACACCTGCTCCAGCGTGGACTGCACCAGATCGTCGGCCAGATGGCGCTCGCCGGTGAGCAGCAGCGCGGTTCTGAAGAGCGCCGACGACCGTGCCTGCACGAAGGCCGTGAAGGCCGGCACGTCAGCCGCCCGCATACGCGGGCCCCGGCTCGTGTCTCTGCGGCATGTCCGCCCCCTGTACGAAGCCGCCTTGGCTTCCTGCTCAACTGACGTAGCCGGAGGCCGATTTGCTGCACGCGATGTTCCGCCGTGACCCAAGCGTTGCCTTCCCGAGGGGCGCGGGAGGCGGCGGGGGCGGGCCCGTCGGTGTCATGCCAAGGTCAGGACGACCTCGTCGATCTCGGCGTCCCGTGCCACGGCGAACCCGGAGTCATGGCCCGTCACGACGAAGCCGCACTTCTCGAGCACCCGGACCGAGCCCGCGTTGTCCGCCGCCGCGCGGGCGTGCAGCGGGCGCTCCGTGACCTCGGCGATGAGCAGGCGCAGGGCGGCCGTGGCCACACCGCGGCCCCAGTACGCGCGGTCGATCCAGTACGTGACCTCCAGCTCGCCCGGCTCGCCGAAGACCGCCGCGCTGCCGACCACATCGCCGTCGAGCAGCACCGTACGGACCACGTACTCGGCGCAGATGCGCTCCCAGTGCGCCGCGAACAGGTCCCAGTCCGCCGACTTCGGTGAGACGAACGCGGCCGTGCGCATCGACTCCGGATCGTTCATCTGCCGGAAGAAGACCGGCAGATCGCTGGAGTGGACCGGTCGCAGGGCGATGTCGGTCACCGGCTGTACCGCGTCGAACATTCAGAGCCTCCGGGTGGCGAGCGTCAGACGGTCCCGCGCGTCGAACAGGGCGTCCTTGATCATCTGCTCGTGGGCGGGCGTCAGACGCGCCACAGGCACCGAGCAGCTGATCGCGTCACGGGCCGGTGTGCGGTAGGGGATCGCGACACCGAAGCAGCGCAGCCCGAGGGTGTTCTCCTCGCGGTCCACCGAGATGCCCTGTTCGCGGATCTGGTGCAGCTCCTCGATCAGCTGCTCGCGGTCGGTGATCGTGTGCTCGGTGAGCGGCGCGAGGGTCTCCGGGAGCATCTTGCGGACCTGCTCGTCGGTGTGGGTGGCGAGCAGCGCCTTGCCGAGCGAGGTGGAGTGCGCGGGCAGCCGGCGCCCCACCCGGGTGAACGGGCGCAGATAGTGCTGGGACTGGCGGGTGGCCAGATAGACGACGTTGACGCCGTCCAGGCGCGCCAGGTGGATGGTCTCCGTGGTGTCGTCGGAGAGCCGGTCGAGCGTCGGGCGGGCCGCGGCCACCACCTCGTCGCCGTCGATGTACGAGGTGCCCACGAGCAGGGCGCGGACGCCGATGCCGTAGCGCGTGCCCGTCGCGTCCGTCTCGACCCAGCCGAGCTCCACGAGCGTGCGAAGGAGCATGTAGAGGCTGGACTTGGGGTACCCGACCGCTTCCTGCACCGCCGCCAGCGAGTGCATTCCGGGCCGGCCCGCGAAGTACTCGAGCAATTCCACGGTCCGCACAGCGGACTTGACCTGCGCACCACCGCCGGTGTCGGCTGCAGACATCGCCCTTGACCCCTTCGTTCGCCAACGCATAGCCTCCAAAGCGATTCACATTCGGAGACAGCGTTCAGCATATCGAACGGCCCTGGTGAGCGGCAGAGTTTTCCCAGGTTCTCGTGGCGGACCACCGGGAACAGCGGGGCGAAACCGTGCACTTCGGGCCTTCGGGAAGGACCGGCCGTGGCAGCAGCACAAGTCTGGAGCGTCGACCCCCGTAACGGGAAGCCGCGTGAGCAGGTTGCGGTCGAGGCCACAGCTCAGGAGATCGACCGCGTGGTGCGCGCGGCCCATGCCGTACGCGAGACGCTGGCCGACCGCGCCGTACGCGCCGCGTTCCTGCGCACCGCAGCCGATCTGCTCGACGAGGCCGCCGCCCATGTCGTCGAGGCCGCCGACGCGGAGACCGCGCTCGGCCCCGGCCGCCTCAACGGCGAGCTCGCGCGCACCAGTTTCCAGCTGCGCTCCTTCGCCGAGCTCGTCGACGAGGGCGCGTTCCTCGACATCGTCATCAACCATGCCGACGACACCCGCACCCCGCCGTGGCCGGATCTGCGCCGCTACAAGGTGCCGCTCGGCGTCGTCGCCGTCTACGCCGCCTCCAACTTCCCGCTCGCCTTCTCCGTGCCCGGCGGCGACACCGCGAGCGCGCTCGCCGCGGGCTGCCCGGTGGTCGTCAAGGCGCACCCGGACCACCCGGCCACCTCCGAGATCTGCGCCTCGGTGCTGCGCCGCGCGGCCGTGCAGAACGGGCTGCCCGAGGACGTCGTGCAGTTGGTGCACGGCTTCGAGGCGGGCGTCGAACTCATCAAGCACCCGCTGATCTCCGCGGCCGGCTTCACCGGTTCGGTACGCGGCGGACGCGCGCTCTTCGACGCGGCGGCCGCCCGTCCGCACCCCATCCCGTTCCACGGCGAACTCGGTTCGCTCAACCCGGTGGTGATCACCGAGGCCGCCGCGATCGAGCGCGGTGAGCAGCTCGGCGCGGGACTCGCGGGCTCGATGACCCTGGGCGTCGGCCAGTTCTGCACCAAGCCGGGCTTCGTGCTCGTACCGGCCGGTGCGAACGGCGACACCCTCGTCAAGGAACTGACGCACGGCGTCAGCGAGGTCGAGGCCGGCGTGCTGCTCGACCACCGGATGCGGGACGCCTTCATCGAGGGCGTCGCCGCGCGGGCCGCCCTGGAGGGCGTCGAGGCGCCCGTCACCCCGGGCTCGGGCGGTGAGCACACGGTCGGCGCGGGCTTCCTGACCGTGGACGCCGCGCGCCTGGCCGAGGAGGGTGCGCACGACCTGCTCCTGGAGGAGTGCTTCGGCCCGGTCACCGTCGTCGCCCGCTATGACGACGAGGCCGAGATCACCGCCGTACTGTCGCGGCTGCCCGGCAATCTGACCGCGACCCTGCACCTGTCCGACACGGAGGCCGGGGACCCGCAGGGCCGCGGCGGCGCACTGCTCGCCGAGCTCACCGCGCTCGCCGGCCGTGTGCTCGTGGGCGGCTGGCCCACCGGCGTGGCCGTCGCCCCCGCCCAGCAGCACGGCGGCCCCTACCCGGCCACCACCTCGACGTCGACGTCCGTGGGCGGCTCGGCGATCGAACGCTGGCTGCGCCCGGTCGCGTACCAGACCACCCCCGAGGCGCTGCTCCCGCCGGAACTGCGCGACGACAACCCGCTGGAGCTGCCGCGGGTGGTGGACGGACGGCGCGAGAACTGAGTGTTCAGGGGCGCGTGAAGATGGAGTGGGTCCCGATACGGCGCCAGACCACGTGCGGCTCACCGTCGGTGACGGACGGGCCGTAGTGGAACGTGGCCCGTCCGTCCGGGGCCCACGACATCTCCCAGACGTCGTCGTAGCCCTGCATCTTCTTGACCCGCAGGCCCCGCCGGAAGCCGGTGCCGGCTCGTAGATCGGCGACGAACTGGGCGACGGCCACCAGGAACGCAGCCTTCTGCTCCGCCGTCAGGCCCTTCCAGTCGCGCAGGAAATGGCTGAGCGTCTCATACGTCGGCACGCTTCTCGATCTCCCCCAGGTCGAGGCCCGCGTCGTCGGCCAGCGTGCGCAGCAGGGACGCGCCGTCCTCGTGGACTTCACCCCGCTCGCCCTCGGCCAACGCCTCCTCCACCTCGCGCTCCTTCGCCTGCCACTCGGGCGACCAGAACCAGGCCTGGTCATCCGGCACGACGGAGGCGGGCGTGAGGACGATGCGCCCGTCTTCGACGGCCACGACGAGCTGGTCTCCCTCGCGGAGATCGAGCTGATCCCTTATGTCCTGGGGGATGGTGATGACGCCCTTCTTGCGCAGGGGCGTCGCGACGAGGTGCGGCCTACGGCGGCGCTTCACGGCAGTCATGCCGACAGTCTACCTGGAAGAAAGTCTGCCTAACCGTCGAGCGTCTCACCCACGCCGCGGCAGCAGAGCCGTCGCCGTACCCGTCGCCGCGAGGAGTGCCGCCGCGATCAGCACGCTGACGTGCAGGCCGACCACGAACGAGCCCGAGATGAGCACCCCGAACCCGGCCACGCTCAGCGCTCCGGCCACCTGCCGCGCCGAGTTGAGGACGCCCGCCGCGAGGCCGGCGCGCTCGGCCGGTACGGCGTCCAGGATCGCGGCCGTGAGCGGCGGCACGGTCAGTGCGGAGCCGATGGCCAGCGGCATCATGATCAGCGCCAGCATCGTGGTCGAGCTGTTCTCGCCTACGAAGAGGAGCAGCAACAGGCCCACCACGGCGAGCGGTTGACCGATCACCATCGGCAGCCGGGGCCCGTACCGCCCCGCCAGCTTGCCCGCGACGATGTTGGACACCGCGATCAGACCCGTCATCGGCAGGAACATCAGCCCGGCCGTCAGCGCCGAACGCCCTTGCACCTGCTGGAAGAAGAGGCTGAAGACGAAGACGATCCCGTAGAACGCGACGCTCACCGCCGCGCCCGTCGCCACCATCACCGCGACCGTGCGATTGCGGAACAGGGCGAGCGGGACCACCGGGTGCTCATGGCGCCGCTCGACGCGGACGAACACCACCGCCGACACCACGGCCACCACCGCGGCGAGCACCCCCACCGTCCCGCGCTCGATCACCGCGAAGGCCAGAGCGGTCAGGGCCGCCGTCGCGCTGATCTGACCGGGCAGGTCGAGCGGCGTACGGCGGCGTTCGAAGCGCGGTGCCCGCAGCAGCAGCGCGAGGGCGAGCAGGCCGAACGGCACGTTGATGAAGAAGATCCCGCGCCAGTCCCAGGCGGTGGTCAGCGCACCTCCCGCGACCGGTCCGAACGCGGTGGCCGCCGAACCGCCCGCCGCCCAGGCCGCGACGGCGCGGGCCCGCTTGGCGGGGTCGGGGAAGGCGCGGCGCACCAGCGCGAGCGAGGCGGGGAGCACGATCGCGGCTCCGATGCCCTGCACGACCCGGGCGCCGGTCAGGGTGGCGAGGTTCGGAGCCAGACCGCAGGCCACGGACGCCGCGGTGAACAGCGCGACACCGATCCCGTACGCCTTCGTCGCACCGATCCGGTCCGCGAAGGCGCCGGTCGAGAGCATCAGCGCGGCCAGGGCCAAGGTGTACGAGTCCACCACCCACTGGAGCCCGGTCATGCCGGCGCCCAGCGAGTCGGCTATCGACGGCAGGGCCACATTGACGACGGACACGTCGAGGGTGATCAGGAAGAAGCCGAGCAGGGCGGCGAGCAAGGTGAGCGCGGGGGAGTGGGCGCGCTCGGGGCTTGCGGCGGTGGGCAGTTGGACCCGGGTCCGGGTCTTGCGGTCTGCGGTCGGGAGAGCCATGCCCCCTACCTTGGCGATCTACCGGGGCGTACAGTAGTGGCTTGATTGCCATACGTCCGGAGGTTCTGGCCATGTCGACGACAATGCAGCCGCGGCGACCGCACCGGATCGTCGTCATCGCCCCCTCACCTGTGTCGATGTTCAATCTGGCAATCCCCGAGATGCTCTTCGAGAAGGTCGAGATCGACGGCGCTCCCGGATACGAGGTGGTGGTCTGCACCCCCGAGCCGGGACCGATCGTCACCAGCGGCGGCCTCACCCTGGAGGTGCCGCTCGGCCTGGAGGCCCTGGAAGGCGCCGACACCGTGCTGATCGCCGGGACCGGCCACCGCTATCTGCCCGACCCCCGCACGGTCGATGCGGTACGCGAGGCCGCGATCCAGGGCCTGCGCATCGCTTCGATCTGCAGCGGCGCCTTCGTGCTCGCCGAGGCCGGACTGCTCGACGGCCGCTCGGCGACCACCTACTGGCAGCTCACCCAGGAGCTGCGGCTGCGCTATCCCGCGCTCGACGTCCAGGGCGACGTGCTCTACGTGCAGGACGGCCAGGTCATGACCTCGTCCGGGTACGCGGCCGGGATCGACCTGTGCCTGCACATGATCCGTACCGACTACGGGGCGGCCGCGGCCAACACCGTCGCCCGGCTCGCGCTGGTCGCGCCGGTGCGGCCGGGCGGGCAGACCCAGTTCACCCAGACCCCGCTGCCGCCCGAGCGCGGCATCGCCTGCGCGGACACCCGCGGCTGGGCGATGCGGCACCTCGACGAGCCGCTCACCCTGAGCGACCTCGCCCGGCACGCGGGCGTCAGCGTGCGCACCCTCACCCGCCGCTTCCACGCCGAGTCGGGCATGAGCCCGCTCCAGTGGCTCCTCCACCAGCGCATCGAGCGCGCCAAGGAACTCCTGGAGACGACCACGCTCCCCATGGACCAGGTGGCCCGCGCCTGCGGGTTGGGCACGGCGGATTCCCTGCGCCAGCACGTGGTCCGCAGGACCGGTCTCACGCCGAGCGCGTACCGGTCGCAGTTCAGCCGGCTCGCCCCCGCCTGACCAGGGAATGAACCGGTCCGGTTCAACGTTCACCTATCCGACCGGACGCCCCCTGACCTGGAGAACACCATGCGCGTCGAGATCTGGAGCGACATCGCCTGCCCCTGGTGCTACATCGGCAAGAAGCGCTTCGAGGACGGGCTCGCCGCCTTCGCGCACCGCGACGACGTCGAGATCGTGCACCGCTCGTTCGAGCTCGACCCGAACCGGGCCAAGGGCGACACCGCCCCGGTGATCGACATGCTCGCCAAGAAGTACGGCCGCACCCTCGACGAGGCCCGCTCCATGGAGGAGCACGTCGCGTCCAACGCGCACGCCGAGGGCCTCGGCTACCGCACCGAGGGCCGCGACCACGGCAGCACCTTCGACATCCACCGCCTCCTGCACCTCGCGAAGGCCCGCGGCAAGCAGGACGAACTCCTCTCCCTCGCCTACCGTGCCAACTTCGCCGAGGAGCGCTCCGTCTTCGACCCGGAGGTGCTCGTCGCGCTCGCCGTCGAGGCCGGACTCGACGGGACCGAGGCCCGCGAGGTGCTCGCCGACGAGAACGCCTACGCCGACGACGTACGCGCCGACGAGCGCGAGGCGGCCGAACTCGGCGCCACCGGCGTGCCGTTCTTCGTCCTCGACCGCAAGTACGGCGTCTCCGGCGGCCAGCCCGCCGAGGTGTTCACGCAGGCGCTTCAGCAGGCCTGGGGTGAGCGTTCGCCTCTCCAGCTGATCGACCAGGGCGATGCGGACGCGTGCGGTCCCGACGGATGCGCGGTGCCGCAGGGCTGAGCGACGGTGCAGTTGTCCCGCGCGGCAGACCCCAGAACCCTGACAGACGCGCTGCTCAGACCCCACGTATAAGCATCGCTAAGGGCGACCGTGTACATCTGCGCAATGGACGGGGAGTTGGCCACGTACCAGCATGGCTCCCATGGACACCATGAAGCGCCTGGGAGGCGACGCCTTCGCGCCGCAGACGACGTATCTGAACAGCGCGAGCACCGGTCTGATCCCCGCCGCGGGGGTCGCCGCGATGCATGAGGGCGTGCAGGCCACCGCGGCCGGCCGCCCCCTTGACCACTTCCGTGACGTGGAGGCCGCGCGGGCCGCGTTCGCGCGGCTCGCCGGCGTCCCCGCGCGGCAGGTCGCCACGGGCGCCTCCGTCGCGGTGTACGCGGGGCTCATCGCGGCCTCGCTGCCCGATGGAGCCGAAGTCCTGCTCTCCGAGGACGACTTCAGCTCACTCGTGAACCCGTTCCACAGCCGCCCGGGCCTCAAGGTGCGCACGGTCGCCCTGGAGGACCTTGCGGACAGCGTCCGCCCCGGCACCGACCTGGTCGCCTTCAGCCAGGTCCAGTCGGCCGACGGCCGGATCGCCGCGGTCGACGCGGTACGGGAAGCGGCCCGCGCCCACGGCGCCCGCACCCTCGTCGACGCCTCGCAGTCCGCGGGCTGGCTGCCGCTGCCGCAGGCGGACTTCCTTGTCGCCGTCGGCTTCAAGTGGCTGATGGGCCCGCGCGGGATCACCTATCTCGTGGTCCCCGAGGACCTCGGCGGTCTCACCCCGCTGCTCGCGGGCTGGGTGGCCGGCGAGCAGCCCTGGGACAGCTGCTACGGCCCCGTGGCCGAACTCGCCCACTCCGCACGGCGCTTCGACATCAGCCCGAGCCTGTACTCGTACGCGGGAGCCGTGGCCGGCTTCGAACTGCTCGACCACCTCGGCATCGCGGCGGTCCGCGCCCACGACGCGGCCCTCGCCGACCGCTTCCGCGCGGGCCTGGCCGAGCTCGGGCACACCCCGGTCCACGCGCCCGGCTCGGCGATCGTGTCCGTACCGGGGCTCGGCGCACGCCAGCCGCAGCTCAGCGCGGCGGGCATCGAAGTCTCGGACCGGGCAGGGAACTTGAGGGCCTCCTTCCATCTGTACAACTCCTCGGACGACGTCGACCGCCTCCTGCACAGCCTGACGTAGCCCTTTTCCTGCGCACCCTGGCGTCCACTCCCCCCAGGCGCTACGAATGCCTTGGGGCCAGGAGGCGGTGCCGGTGGAGACCAGTCAGGCGGCGAGCGATGCCGAACTGCACCGGCGTCTGGTGTACGGGGACGAGTCCGCGCTGGCCGCGGTGTACGACGTCTACGGCGGACTCGTCCGACGCATCGCCCTGCGCGTGACGCATGCGCCGGGCGCCGCCGACGACGTGGCGCAGGAGGTGTTCGCGCACCTGTGGTCGCGTCCGTACACCTACGACCCGCAGCGCGGCACCCTGCGCACCTGGCTGTCGATGCTCGCCCACCGCCGCTCCGTCGACTGGGTGCGCGCCGAGGAGCGGCACCGCAAGGCCGCGCACACGGACGAGGCGGCGCTGCACGCCATCCCCGCGCCCGGGCCTGGGCCCGACGAGGCGGTCGTCGACATGGAGCGGGCGCTGCTGCTCCACTCCGCGCTCGCCGAACTCCCGCTGCCGCAGCGCCAGGCCGTGCATCTGGCGTATTTCGCCGGGCACAGCTACCGCCAGGTGGCCGCCGAACTCGGCATACCCGAAGGCACCGCGAAGACCCGGCTGCGCACCGCGTTACGCCGGCTCGCCGCGACCCTCGCCGAACCGCCGGACACGGCAGTGGAGCGGGGGGCGTGACGTGCGCGGTGGAGCGGGGTGCGTGACGTGAGCAGGGAAGCGGGTGCGCGAAGTGCGCAAAGAAGCGGGTGCGTGAAGTGAGCACGGAAAGAGAAGGGCACACGATGGGCTCCGACCACGAAGGCGTACGGGAAATGCTTGGCGCATGGGCCCTGGGCGCGGTGCTGCCCACCGACGAGCCGCGCCTTCTCGGCCATCTCGCCGAGTGCGAATGGTGCGCGGGGGAGGCGAGCCGGCTGCGCGACACCGTCCGGCTGCTCGACGGCGGTGACGCGGCCCTGGCCTACGAGCGCATCGACCGGGCCGCGACCGGCGAGACGGCCGCGTACGAGGACGGCGGTCAGGAGGTACGAGGACGCCTGCTCGCCTCCGTACTGGCGCAGCGACCCCCGGCGTCGGGTACGGCCGGTCATGCCGCGCCGTACGCCGCCGCCGTGGCCGGACTGCAGGCGCTGCTGCGGGAGTTGGGGGAGCAGGGGCCCTGGAGCACCCCGGTCGTCCACGACTGGGATGTGCACGCGACGGTCGCGCACCTCCTCGCCGCCGACGAATCCCTGGCGCTGCGGCTCGGGCTCCCGGCACGGGCGCCGCGCGGTGAACAGCCGCAGGACGACGTGTCCTGGCGCGACATCTGGGCGCACCGTACGGCCGAGGTGATCGCACACGAGCGGACCCACAGCCCGGCACGGACCGTCGCTGCCTGGCGCGAACAGTCCGCCGCGCTGCTCGGCGCCCCGCAGGCGACCGACCCCGAACTCGCCGCGCAGGCCACGACCTTGCTCGGGGTACGCCTTCCGATCGCCGACCACTACGTGGTGCGCGGCTTCGAGACCTGGATCCACACGGACGAGATCGGCCGCGCACCGGCTCGTCCTCCGAGCCGAGCACCCACTCCCCCTCGGATCCGTGCCCGGCCACCGTGAGCAGGACGGATACGGAGT
>NZ_JAAKZW010000262.1 GCF_011044995.1 Streptomyces mesophilus
GGTCTTCAAACGGTCATCGACATGCACGTACAGTGCCGTCAAGAGGGTGTCTAAATCGGTCGTCACAACCCGATGTTGGACACCCTCCCCTCGTCTGAGAACCCCGAAATCGGAACTACTCGTCTAGCTCGTCGTACGTCTCAGACGTCCAGCTGGTCCGCCACCGCCCGCAGCATCCCGGCGATCTTCCCGCCGTGCGCCTTGTCGGGGTAACGGCCGCGCTCCAGCTGCTGCGTGACGTTCTCGAGCAGCGTCGTCAGATCCTGCACGATCGACGCGAGCTCATCGGGCTTGCGGCGGGTGGCCGCGGCGACCGATGGTGTCGGGTCGAGCAGGGTCACGGAAAGGGCCTGGTCACCGCGCTGTCCGGCGACCACGCCGAACTCCACGCGCTGGCCGGGCTTCAGGGCGTCGACTCCGGCAGGCAGCACGGAAGAGTGAACGAAGACGTCGCCGCCGTCATCGCGGGAGAGGAAGCCGAAGCCCTTCTCGCTGTTGAACCACTTGACCTTGCCGGTAGGCATGCCTGTCCGCCCTCGTCCTCTTACTCTCGCCCGCATGAAACGGATCCGGATAGCACTGCGGCGGGCCGTGTGACCCGCCGACACCAAGACTATGGGCAACCGCGCGCCTGACAACCCTGCTTTACGCAGCACCCGACGGCCCCTGTCCGCAGGGAACTACCCTGGTCGGGTGAGCAACACACCTTCCGGGCCCGGCGACCGGCTCGTACGCATCGGTGCCATCGTCTTCCTCATCGGGACGGTGGCCACTTTGGCCACAGTCGCCCCCTTGTTCCTGGGTACGGATCCGTTCCCGCCGGTCGCGTATGCCGTCTGCATGCTGATGGGCGTGGGGTTCGCGATCGCCGGTGCGGGTGTCCTGAAATCGATCGCGGTGCAGCGTCGTCAGGCGCGCGCGGTCGCCGAGTAGGACGCCAGCCAGGCCGGGAACGCGGTCAGGTCGTCGAGCACCACGTCGGCGCCCTCGGCGCGCAGCTCGTCCGCCGAGCACGGTCCCGTCGGCACGGCCACCGACAGCGCGCCCGCCGTGCGCGCACCCCGGACGTCGCCCAGGTGGTCGCCCACGTACACCGAGGCGCCGTACTCCTTGAGCGCCTCGGCCTTGGCCTCCGCCCAGAGCCAGCCGATCACCGCGTCCGGTTCGATGCCGAGGTGCTCGAGGTGGAGCTTGGCGTTGGGCTCGTGCTTGGCCGTGACGACGATCGCGCGGCCGCCGGCGGCGCGGACCGCGGCGACGGCCTCACGGGCGCCCGGCATCGCGGGGGTCGGGGCGATGGCGTATGTGGGGTACATCTCACGGTAGCGATCGGCGACCGCGGGGATCTCGTCCGCCGGGAACCAGTGCGCCAGCTCCTGGTCGAGGGGCGGACCGAGCCGGGTGACCGCGAGATCGGCGTCGATGGGTACGCCCGTCTCGGCGGAGAGCGCCTCATAGCAGGCCTTGATCCCGGGCCGGGAGTCGATCAGGGTCATGTCGAGGTCGAAGCCGACGGTCAGGGTCTTGTGAGGCGCGTTCGAGATCATGTGACCAGTGTGGACGGACGGCTGCGATGACGGCAGAGGCGGATGGCCCGGGCCCCGGTCCTAGACTTAGGGCAACCTGAGCTCCGACGATCACGCGGCATCACGCCCGTACCGCAGAAAAGGGTCCGATGCCGACCGCCGCCCCCGCCTCCACGGCGCACCGCACGTTCGCGGTCAGACGTCTCGCCCTGACCGGGGCGGCGCTCGTCGCCCTGCTGCTCGCCGTGCTGCTCTCGCTCGCCGTCGGTGCCCGGCCGATCGCCCCGTCCGCCGTCATCGACGCGCTCTTCAACGGCGGGCACAGCGACGCCGCCGAGGTCGTACGGGAGTTGCGGGTGCCGCGCACGATGATCGGCCTGATGGTGGGCGCCGCGCTCGCCCTGGCCGGCACCGCGCTTCAGGGCATCACGCGCAATCCGATCGCCGACCCCGGGATCCTCGGGATCAGTCAGGGCGCCTCGGTCGCGGTGGTGATCGCCATCGCGTACGCGGGGATCCACACGCTCACCGGATATGTCTGGTTCGCGTTCGCGGGCGCCGGGATCGCCTCGGTCGCCGTGTACGCGATCGCGTCCAGCGGGCGCGGGGGCGCGACGCCGGTGAAGCTGGCGCTCGGGGGTGCGGCGATCAACGCGCTGCTGGTGTCGGTGACGATGGCGGTGCTCACCACCAAGGCGTCGGCGCTCGACGAGTTCCGGTTCTGGCAGGTCGGGTCGATCGCGGGGCGCGGCTCGGATGTGGTCGGTCAAGTGTGGCCGTTCCTGCTCGTCGGCGTGGTGCTCGTCTTCTCGGTGGCCCGCGGTCTGGACGCGCTCGCGCTCGGCGAGGACGTCGCCAAGGGGCTCGGGCAGCGGGTCGCGACGGTACGGATCGTCGGCGGGGTCGGGGCGACCGTGCTGACCGGGGTCGGGGTCGCGGCGGCCGGGCCGATCGCGTTCATCGGGCTCGCGGTGCCGCATATCGCCCGGGCGGTCGTGGGCTCGGACCATCGCTGGGTGCTGCCGATGGCGGCGCTGATCGGGCCCGTGATGCTGCTTGTGTCGGATGTGATCGGGCGGGTGGTCTTCCCGCCGTCGGAGGTGCCGGCGGGTGTGATGACCGCGTTGATCGGGGTGCCGTTCCTGGTGGCGCTCGTGCGGCGGAAGACGGTGGCTGCGTGAGTACGGTCAAGGACCGTGTGCCGGCCTCTGTGGCGGTGCGTCCCGCGGGCTACAGCGTGCTGCGGGCCGGCCATGCCCGCTTCCTGGTGCACCGGCGTGCGGTCGCCGTCGCGTCGGTGCTGCTCGTGCTCCTGGCCGCGTCCTGTGTCGCGTACCTCTGTGTCGGTGAGGCCTTCGTCTCTCCTGCCGAGGTGGTGAAGGTGCTGCTCGGCCGGTCCTCGCCGGACGAACTGGTCGTCGAGGAGCTGCGGTTGCCACGGCTCGTCGTGGGCCTGCTCGTGGGCCTGGCCTTCGGCGTCGCGGGCGCGCTGATCCAGACCGTCGCGCGCAATCCGCTCGCGAGCCCCGACGTGATCGGGATCAGCCAGGGCGCAAGCGCGCTCACCGTGGCCTCGATGACGCTGGGCATCACCTCGTACAGCGTGCTGCCGTATCTGTCGGTGGCCGGTGGGCTGCTGGCCGCCGCGCTCGTCTATCTCTTCGCGTGGCGGGGCGGGCTGCACGCGACCCGCTTCGTCCTCATCGGCATCGGCTTCGCGATCGCGCTGCGCTCGATCACCACGCTCTTCATGACGAAGGGCGACTATCTGGTCGCCCAGCAGGCGCAGATCTGGATGACGGGCTCCCTCAACGGCCGCGGCTGGCCCGAGGCGGAGGTGCTCGCACCGATCCTGCTGGTGCTCGTCCCGGCGCTCGCGTGGGCCGCGCGGGCCCAGCGCACGGTCTCGCTCGACGACGACACGGCGACCGCTCTGGGGGTTCGTCTGGGACGCGTACGGCTTGGTCTGGTCGCGCTCGGAGTGGTGCTCGCGGCGGTGGCGACGGGGGCCGCGGGGCCGGTGGACTTCGTAGCGCTGCTCGCTCCGCAGATCGCCCGCCGGATGACCCGTACCGCGCAGATCCCGCTGCTGAGCAGCGCGTTGACGGGCGCGGTGATCGTGGTCCTCGCGGATCTGCTCGCGCGCCGGCTCTTCTCGCCGACCGAACTGCCCGTGGGCGTCCTGACCGCGGCGGTCGGTGCCCCGTACCTGATCTGGCTGATCATCCGCAGCCGTAGCGTCGGAGGAACGTCGTGACCGCCCTGAACGCTTGTGGAGGAACCTCGTGAGCCGGCTCAGCACCCAGGCGCTCACCCTCGCCTACGAGGACCGTACGGTCGTCGAGGAGCTCGACCTCGCGGTCCCCGACGGCGAGGTCACGGTGATCGTCGGACCGAACGCCTGCGGCAAGTCGACGACGCTGCGGGCCCTCGGGCGGCTTCTGAAGCCCAAGTCGGGCTCGGTGCTCCTGGACGGCGCGGAGCTGGCGAAGCTGCCCACCAAGCGCATCGCCCAGCAGATCGGCCTGCTTCCGCAGACGCCGGTCGCTCCCGAGGCGATCACGGTCGCCGACCTGGTCTCGCGCGGCCGCCAGCCGCATCAGCACTGGTGGCAGCAGTGGTCCGACGAGGACGAGCGGGCCGTGTCGGAGGCGATGGCCCGCACCGACGTCGCCGACCTCGCGGAACGCTCCGTGGACGAGCTCTCCGGCGGCCAGCGCCAGCGGGTGTGGATCGCGATGGCGCTCGCCCAGGAGACGGAGCTGCTGCTCCTCGACGAGCCGACCACGTATCTGGACATCTCCCACCAGGTGGAAGTCCTGGACCTGGTCCGCCAGTTGAACCACGACAAGGGCCGCACGGTCGTGGTCGTCCTGCACGACCTCAACCAGGCCGCCCGCTACGCCGACCACCTGGTGGCCATGAAGGCGGGCAGGGTGGTCGCCGCGGGCCCTCCGTCGGAGGTCGTCACGGCCTCGCTCGTACGCGAGGTCTTCGGCCTGGACTGCGTGATCGTCCCGGACCCGGTGACGGGGTCACCGCTGGTGGTGCCGGGGGCGCCCTGGAAGGCGGCGTAGGACCGGGGCTCAGTCCTCCGCCAGCTCCGCCACCCCGGTGATGCGGTGCAGTGGATACGTGCGGACCTCGTCCGCCGTGTGGTCGTAGCCCGTCACGAAGCCGCCCTCGACGCGGACCGGGGCGATCACGCGCTGGCTCGCGGCGCCCTCCGCGTTCACGTAGCCGATCCACAGGGCGTCACCCGTCATCACCGCCGCCTGCATCGTGGCCAGCGTCTCCGCCGCTGTCGTACGCGGGAGTTGGCCGTTGTCCGCCGCGGCCGGGGCCGTCTTGCGCGGGGTCGTCGAGGCGGTGTCCCCCGCGCGGATCGCCCGTACCGCCGCGCCGAGCAGCGTGGCGTCCGGGGACGGAGGGCCGTCCGGGACAGGGTCGGGTGCCGTGCGGGGCGGGGTGCGGTGGGAGTGGGCGCGGGTGATCAGGACGTCGCCGTCGGCCGATTCGGCGGCCGGTGCGAAACCCATCGAGCGCAGGCCTTCGAGCAGCGTGCCCGGGTCCGCCTGCGCGGCGAGGACCGTGGGGGACAGGCGGCGGAGTCTGAGGCCCTGGGAGCGTTTGTCGGCGAGGATCTCGCCGAGTACGGACTCGTCGTCGCAGCGGACGTAGGCGGAGGCGGCGCCGATCCTCAAGTGGCCGTGTTTACGGGCCACATCGTCGATCAGATACGAGAGCGGCTGCGGGACCGGCGTACGACTGTGGGCCGTGAGGAAGGCCTGGAGGTCGGAGGCGGACTTGCCCGCGTCGAGCGCACGGCGGACCGAACCCGCCGTGAACCGGTAGACCGTCGCGCCGCCCTTGGACTCCACGTCCGCGAGCACGCTGAGCATGTCGGCGAGCGGGCGCTCGAGCGGGCCGGGGGCCACGGCGGTCAGGTCGGCCTGGAGCAGGACGTGGTCGAGCGGGTCGGGCAGCAGCGGCGCGAGCCCGGCCTGGACGAGGGAGGGGTCCTCGGCGAGCAGCGCACGGCCGTGCGAGGAGAGCGCGCCCCGTCCCGTGACGCCCAGCAACTCGGCCTCGGTGAGCGTCCATTGGGCGAGCCGTGAGCGCAGATCGCCCTCGCCCGCGGCGCCCCGCAACGGGCGCTCCCACCGCAGCCGTTCCAGGATGGCCGCCTGCGTCGGCGCCCCGCCCTCCGGCAGCGCGGCGAGCAGGTCGAGGACCCGGCGGCGCACCTCGGGGGCGGCCGAGCGGTCCAGATGCGGGCCGAGGACGGAAAGGACCCGGTCCTTGGAGTCCCGCGAGCCCGCCACACCGGCGGTGCGGGTCGCCACCAGCCAGGCCGATGCCAGCACGCTCCAGCGCTCGACGGCGGGCCGCTCCAGCCACGCGTCGTACGCGGGGGTCGCCGCGTACCGCTCGTCCGCCGCTCCGTCGGAGGCCACCAGGCCCGCCGCGTAGGCGAGTTCGACCCAGAACGCCGCGACGGGTTCGGATACGTCGAGGGCGACCGCGGTGCGCTTGAGGTCGCGCACGCTCAGACCGCCGGCCCGCAGCACCGTCGGACCGCCCTCGTCCCAGTCCTTGAGCAGCTCCTCGACGGTGGCGAGCGCCGTGTACGCCTGCCCGGCCGCCGTCGCGTCGACCACCCGGCCGCTGTGCGTCGACGCCGCCTCGACCGGCGGCGGCAGCGGCCTCGGCTCGCGGTGCGCGCGCCCGCCGCGCAGATGCAGCGCCGCCTCACGCGGCAGTACGACCGTGCCGGGCGCGGTGGGCAGCAGCAGTCCCCGGTCGAGCAGCCAGCGCACATGGGCCGCGGGCTGTGCGGTGACCTGCCCGTACGGCGGCCCCCACGTCAGCCGGCCGAGGACTTCGAGGGCCTCGACGGGAGCTTCGTCGAGCAGCGCGCTCATCCTCGTACGGTCGTGGAAGAGATCCGTGAGAGCCCTGACCGCCGACACCGGATCGTGGGTCGCCGGCAGACCTGCCGCCGTGAGCAGCTGCTGCACCCGGCCCGGCGACATCCCCGCCGTCGTCTCGCCGACGGTCGGACCGAGACCGGTCGGCGAGGGGTGGCCGGGGCTCGGCACGAGCAGCTCACGGGCGGTGCGCACCAGGCGGAGGCGGTCGTCGCCGCCCCACACGACGGCCTGTTCGCGCAGGGTCCCCAGGGCCACGGGCAGCGCGCTCTCGATGTCCGCGTGGCGCTCCCCGTCCCCCGTGAGCAGCGCCTTGAGCTGGTCGTACGTGGCCGGATCCGGTGCGACCGCCAGTGCTTCGGCGGTCTGCAGCGCGAACGTGTCGAGCCGCTCCAGGGCCCGGACGACCGAGGCACGGGTGCCGGCCCGGGTCGCGAGCTGGGTCAGGTCGTTGGGCACCGGATTGAGCAGGTCGGCGCGCGCCCGCAGCAAGGCGCCGAGCGACGCGTCGTCGCGCTGCCTCAGCTCTTCGGCCAGGGTCCGCGGGGTGGCGCCGGCCGTGCTCTCGGTACTCATCCGACCCACGGTAGTGGGTACGGGGCGGCTCGGGCCGTGCTCGCCGCCCTGAGGACCCGTGAACAATCCCCCTGCGCCGGACCGGTCCCTGGACCTCACCGGTCCACGGAGTCCAGCGCGGCGAGTTCGTCCCCGGACAACCGCAGGGAGCCGGCGGCCACGTTCTCGGCGAGGTGGTCCGGATCGCCGGTGCCGGGGATGGCGAGGACGTGGGCGCCTTGGTGAAGGGTCCACGCCAGCCGGATCTGTGCCGCGCTCACCTGCCGGGCGCGGGCGACGGCGTGCACCTCGCCGCTGTCGGCGGCACTGGCTCCGGACTCGCCGCTGTCGGCGACGCTCGCTCCGGCCTCGCGGGCGCTGCCGGCGATCGAGTAGAACGGCACGAAGGCGATGCCCTGTTCACCGCAGAGATCCACCAGCTCCCTCTCCTGCGGTGAGGCGCCGATGCCGTACATGTTCTGCACACAGACCACGGGCGCGATGGCCTGCGCCTCGGCGAGCTGGTGCCGGTGGATGTTGGACAGGCCCAGGTGCCGGATGAGGCCGGCCTCGCGCAACTCGGCGAGTGCGCCGAAGCGTTCGGCGATCGAGTCGGTGCCGACGATACGGAGGTTCACCACATCGAGGTGGTCGCGGCCGAGCTGGCGCAGGTTCTCCTCGACCTGGCCGCGGAGCTGTTCGGGAGTGGCGTGCGGCAGCCACCGGCCCGAGGGGTCGCGGCCCGGGCCGACCTTGGTGGCGATGACGAGGCCGTCGGGGTAGGGGGCGAGCGCCCGGTTGATCAACTCGTTGGCGCTGCGCAGGGAGGAGAAGTAGAAAGCGGCGGTGTCCAGGTGGTTCACGCCGAGCTCCACCGCGCGGCGCAGCACGGCGAGCGCCTGGTCGCGGTCACGCGGGGCCGCGCCGGGTGCGAACGCCGCGCCGGTCTGGGCCAGGCGCATCGTGCCGAAGCCGATCCGGTTGACCGTGAGGTCGCCGAGCTTCCAGGTACCCGCTGCCGCGGCGTCGATCGTGGGTGAGGTCATGGCGGGATGGTGTCCGCCCCGTAGGCTGGGCCGCCATTGATTCATGTATCCCTTAATCGATCGGGATCTTCTGATCGATCGGGATCTTCGAGAACCCGCGGACGGGCGGTCCTCTTGGCAGAGCTGGCGTTCTCGGCGAGTGATCTGGCGCAGGTGCGGTTCGCCGTCTCGCCGATGTGGGAGGTGACGCCCGGCTTCCGGCTGCTGCGCTCCGGCGCGGCACATCCGCTGCACCGCTCCTGGGCCGAACAGGTGCGGCCGCGCCTGGAGGCCGCCGGGCTGCATCGCGGCTGGCTCGGCGAGCTGATTCCGCCCACCGGTTACGTCCCCGACTTCCTCAACCCCGCCCCGACCGGGCCCTGTCCCGCCCCGGAGACGGAGTGGGCGGCGATACGGGCCTCGTCCGCCGAGCGGGTACGCGCGGACCTGGACCATCTGGCCCGTCACCAGGGCGGACTCGGCCCCCGCCTTCGCCTCCTGTACGCCGATCCCGAGGCCCGCCTCGCGAAAGTCACGGACGAGCTCGAGGCGTACTGGGAGCTGGCGTTGGCCCCGTACTGGGCGAGGATCCGGGCCGTCCTCGACGCCGACGTCTTCCACCGGGCCCGTACGGTCGCCGAGCACGGCGCGAGCCACCTCTTCAACGCCCTGCATCCTTCGCTGACTTGGAGTCCCGGAGAGCTGCGGCTCGCCGGCCGCAAGCAGCCGCTGACCCGCGAGACGGCGGGCAACGGGCTGCTGTTGATCCCCTCGGTGTTCACCGGGCCCAGGCTGCACACCCGCGTCACATGGCCCGATCCGCCGCAGATCTCCTATCCGGCGCGCGGCGTCGGCACGTTGTGGCAGGCGCGGCGCGCCACCCGGGCGGATGCGCTCGCCGCGGTGTTCGGCCGCTCGCGGGCCCTGCTCCTGACCGAGTTGGAGGCCCCGGCCTCCACGACACAGCTGGCCCTGCGCACCGGTCTGTCACCGGCCGGGGTCTCCCAGTGCCTCACCGCCCTGCGCGACGCCGGCCTGGTCAGCACGCATCGCGCGGGGCGCTCCGTCCTCTACGCGCGCACCGCCGCGGCCGAGACCGTCCTGAACGCCGCGTCCGCCTGACACTTGGCCGCGCCCGCGCTTACCGCGCGGTACCGTCGAAGCTCCGGATCGCGGCAAGAGGGCGGATCCGGAAGGGACTTGGGCCCCTAAGTGGAGTGCCCGGTTCCGGAAGGCGGCGGGTTCCGGAGAGCGGCGGTTCCGGGGAGTGGCGACAGGGGTGTTCGGTGGCGATCGAGAGCGATCAGCTCGTCTTCGACTATCTGAGCCGGGTCGGCGACCTGGCCCAGCAGCGACAGCTGTCCTCCAACGCCCGGATGCGCCTGGTCACCGAGTTGCGCGCGGAGATCGAGAAGCGGCGGGGCCGGGCCATCGGCGGCGAGTCCCCCGCGTCGGTACGCCGGATGCTCGACCGGATCGGCGCACCCGAGGATCTGGTGGACAAGGCGGCGGCCGGCGAGGGACTCGACCTGCCGCCGGACGTGGAGTTGCCGAGCCAGCGGACGCGCATACGGCGCTTCGGCGGGCGAACGGCGCCGGCCGGCGGCTCGCCCCCGGCGTCCGACGAGTCCGGTACGGGGCGTCGGCCCGGCCTGCGCAAGACGCTCCCCCGCCCCCGTGAGCCCGAGGAGGCCGACGCACCGCAGCGGCCCGTCGCCTCGCCGCCGCATCTCGCGGGCGAGGACGAGTTGGGGCCGAGCGGTTCGGAGCCGGACTGGTGGCGGGTGGACACGACCCCGTTCGGGCCGTCGGACAGCGTGCCCGGCTTCACGGGCGGAATCGAGATCCCGGAAATACTGAAGCCGCCTCCGAAGGTGGAGGAACGGCTGAAGAAGGTCCCCGTTCCGGTGGAGGACGAGGAAGACGACGAGGCCGACGACATCGTCGAGGTGCCCGTCCGGCGCCGCCTGCCCCGGCTGCGGCGTGCGCCGGCCGAACGCTCGCTGAGCTTCAGCAATCCGCTGCTCCTGATCGCCGCCGTGCTGCTCGTGGTGGGTGCGGTGATGGGCAGCATCATTCCGCTGGTGGCGGGGTGGGGCATCGCGTACGCCTCGCGCCGCCTCACCCCGAACGAGGCGAAGCTCGCGGTCCTTTGGGTGCCGGGGCTCGCCCTCGCGTCCGGGATGGTGTGGCTGTGGGGCCGCGTCGAGGGCCGCTGGGGCGAGCCGGTCGCGGACGAGGCGATGGGCCAGGCGGTCTCGGAGACCTGGCCTTGGGTGGTGCGGGGGGCGGCGGTCGCCTCGGCCCTGTTCCTGGTGTGGCGTTCACAGCGCGGTGCTCGCGGGGAGTAGGGGGCCAGGGCCCGCCGTCGCGCGGGGCGCGGATGCGACGCACACCCTCACCGGCCCGCAGCCGCGTGACGTCTGGGCAGATCCCCCACCCACCCGCAGCAGCGTGACGTCTGGGCGGATCCCCCACCGGCCCGCAGCCGCGGAACCGGCGGAAGGGACGGGGAGGGGTGCCAGTTACACGGGCGCCCCCGTCGGAGACGGCAACCCTTCACGGGAACGGTGCC
>NZ_JAAKZW010000263.1 GCF_011044995.1 Streptomyces mesophilus
CCCGCCGGCCCGCTCCCACCGCCCACAACACACCAACGCCCCGCAGGACCACATCCCACGGGGCGTAAGCGAAAAAGCAGAAAGCGGAAAGCGGAAAGCGGAAAGCGGACGCTGAACGCAGAACGCGAGACTCAGCCCGCGATCGAGACCGACGGCTCGCCCGAGGGGATGCCGTCCTTCTCCATCTGTTCGGCGATCTTCAGCGCCTCCTCGATCAGGGTCTCCACGATCTTCGACTCGGGGACGGTCTTGATGACCTCGCCCTTGACGAAGATCTGGCCCTTGCCGTTGCCGGAGGCGACGCCGAGGTCGGCCTCGCGGGCCTCGCCCGGGCCGTTGACGACGCAGCCCATGACCGCGACGCGCAGCGGGACCTCCATGCCTTCGAGGCCGGCGGTCACCTCGTCCGCGAGCTTGTAGACGTCGACCTGGGCGCGGCCGCAGGACGGGCAGGAGACGATCTCGAGGCGGCGCTGCTTGAGGTTCAGGGACTCCAGGATCTGGAGGCCGACCTTGACCTCCTCGGCCGGAGGAGCGGACAACGAGACGCGGATGGTGTCGCCGATGCCCTCGGAGAGCAGCGCGCCGAAGGCCACGGCCGACTTGATGGTGCCCTGGAAGGCGGGGCCCGCCTCGGTGACGCCGAGGTGCAGCGGGTAGTCGCACTGGGCGGCGAGCTGACGGTAGGCGTTGATCATCACGACCGGGTCGTTGTGCTTGACCGAGATCTTGATGTCCTGGAAGCCGTGCTCCTCGAAGAGCGACGCCTCCCACAGGGCCGACTCGACGAGCGCCTCGGGGGTCGCCTTGCCGTACTTCTTCAGCAGGCGCGCGTCCAGCGAACCGGCGTTGACGCCGATACGGATCGGGGTGCCGTGGTCCTTCGCCGCGTGGGCGATTTCCTTGACCTTGTCGTCGAACTGCTTGATGTTGCCCGGGTTCACACGGACCGCCGCGCAGCCCGCCTCGATCGCCGCGAACACGTACTTCGGCTGGAAGTGGATGTCCGCGATCACCGGGATCTGCGACTTGCGCGCGATCGTGGCAAGCGCGTCCGCGTCGTCCTGCGTCGGGCAGGCGACGCGCACGATCTGGCAGCCGGACGCGGTGAGCTCGGCGATCTGCTGGAGCGTGGCGCCGATGTCCGAGGTGCGCGTCGTGGTCATCGACTGCACCGAGACAGGGGCGTCCCCGCCGACTGCCACGGTGCCGACCTGGATCTGCCGCGAGCGACGGCGCTCGGCGACAGTGACCGGCACGGACGGCATTCCCAGAGAAATCGCAGTCATCTGCTGTGCAACCCCAAGGTGTGGAGGTGTGGATCATGGTCCCGGGATGGGCGGGCTCCAGCGTTCGAGATTACGCCACGGCCGGTGGGCCGGGCACATCGCCGTGGGGCGGGCCACCCGCCGGGGGCGACGAATAGGAGCCCCCGGACACCCCGGGATACCCCAGCCCTCTTGATGCCCGGCCCACCACCATCTTCGGCGGCCGCCGTGAACTGCACGTGATCAGCTGATGGTGACCGGGTTGACGATGTCGGCCACAAGGACCAAGAGCGTGAAGCAGATGAAGATTCCGGCCACCACATAGGCGACGGGCATCAGCTTCGCGACGTCGAACGGACCCGGGTCGGGCCGCTTGAACAGCTTGGCCAGCTTCCGCCGCAGCGACTCCCAGAGCGCACCCGCGATATGGCCGCCGTCGAGCGGCAGCAGCGGGAGCATGTTGAACAGGAACAGGGAGAGGTTGAAGCCCGCGACCAGGAACAGCATCATCGCGATCTGGTTCTCCGGCGGGATGTCCAGGGTGAACACCTCGCCGCCGACGCGGGCCGCGCCGACCACGCCCATCGGGGAGTCCTGCTTGCGCTCCCCGTCGCCGAAGGCGGCGTCCCACAGGTCGGGGATCTTGGAGGGCAGGGCGATGAGCGACTCGACGCCGTTCTGCATCATCTCGCCCATACGGTCCACGGATTCACCGAAGGACTGCTCGACGATGCCGGACGCGGGCGTGAAGCCGAGGAAGCCGGCGTCCACGTACTTGCCCTCGACATAGCCGCCGTCGCCGTCGGTCTTGCTGACCTGGTTCTTGATCAGGGTGGCGTGCAGTTCCTTCTTCGCGCCGTCCCGCTCGACCGTGATGGTGGCCGGGCCGATCGTGTCGCGGATCTTGGACTGGAGCGCCGACCATTCGGTCACGGGAACGCCGTTGAACGCGACGATCTTGTCACCGGCCTTGAGGCCCGCAGCCTTGGCGGGGGTCTCCTGGTCGGTCTTGCGGCAGGTGTCGCGCTTGACGCTCTCGCTCGCCGTGATCACACAGTCGGAGACCCTGCTGACCGTGGTCGTCTGCTCGTTCCACCCGAAGGTCATCAGGACGCCGAGGAAGATCGCGACGGCCAGGATCAGGTTCATGAACGGCCCGGCGAACATCACGATGACGCGCTTCCAGGGCTTGCGCGTGTAGAAGAGCCGCGTCTCGTCGCCCGGCTTCAGCTCCTCGAAGGCCGCCGAGCGCGCGTCCTCGATCATTCCGCGCCACGGCGAGGTGGACCGCGCCTCGAGCTTTCCGTCGGGGCCCGGCGGGAACATGCCGATCATGCGGATGTAGCCGCCGAGCGGGATGGCCTTGATGCCGTACTCGGTCTCGCCCTTGTTGCGGGACCAGATGGTCGGCCCGAAGCCCACCATGTACTGCGGTACGCGGATCCCGAACAGCTTGGCCGTGGAGAGGTGCCCCAGCTCGTGCCAGGCGATCGAGAAGAGCAGCCCGATCACGAAGACGACTATGCCGAGGATCATCATCAAGGTCGTCATGCACGAGCCTCCGCGGTCGCCTGGTTGTTCTCCGTACGGGAGGTGAGCCCCGCCAGTTCACGGGCCCGGGCGCGTGCCCAGGTCTCCGCATCGAGGACGTCCGCGACGGTCAGGGAAGTTCCCGATCGGGGTGTGCCGTGTTCGGCGACGACCTCCGTGACGGTCTCCATGATCCCGTTGAACGGCAGTGAGCCCTTGAGAAAGGCCTCCACGCACTCCTCGTTGGCGGCATTGAACACCGCCGGAGCCGTGCCCGCGAGCTCCCCCACATGCCGGGCGAGCCCCACCGACGGGAAGGCCTCGGTGTCGAGCGGGAAGAACTCCCAGCTGGACGCCTTGGTCCAGTCGAAGGCGGGCGCCGCGTCGGGGATGCGCTCGGGCCAGCCGATGCCGATCGCGATCGGTCCGCTCATGTCGGGCGGGGTGGCCTGGGCGAGGGTCGAGCCGTCGGTGAACTCGACCATCGAGTGCACGTAGGACTGCGGGTGGACGACGACCTCGATGCGGTCGAAGGGGATGTCGTAGAGCAGATGGGCCTCGATGACTTCGAGTCCCTTGTTGACGAGTGTCGCGCTGTTGACCGTGATCACCGGGCCCATGGCCCAGGTCGGGTGGGCGAGCGCGTCCTCGGGTTTGACGTCCGCGAGCTCCGCCTTCGTACGGCCTCGGAACGGGCCCCCGGACGCCGTCACCACGAGCTTGCGCACATCGGCGCGGGTGCCGGCGGCGAGCGCCTGGAACAGGGCCGCGTGCTCGGAGTCGACCGGGATGATCTGCCCCGGCTTGGCGAGCGCCTTGACCAGCGGGCCGCCGACGATCAGCGACTCCTTGTTGGCGAGCGCGAGGGTGCGGCCCGCTTCGAGGGCGGCGAGGGTCGGGGCGAGTCCGATGGAGCCCGTGATGCCGTTGAGCACGGTGTGGCAGGCGGACGCGGCGACTTCGGTGGCCGCGTCGGGGCCGGCCAGAATCTCGGGGAGCGGCTCGGAGCCCTCGTACTGAGCGGCGAGCGCTTCGCGCAGTGCGGGTACGGCGGCCTCCTGCGCCACGGCGACGGTGCGCACCTTCAGCCGGTGCGCCTGCTCCGCGAGGAGTCCGACCCGGCCGCCGTTCGCGGACAGGGCCGTGACCTGGAACCGGTCCGGGTTGCGCAGGACGAGGTCGACGGCCTGCGTGCCGATCGAGCCGGTGGAGCCGAGGATCGCGAGCTCACGTGCTCCGTCTTCGATGGAGACGGGATCGAAGACGAGATGCGGATCGGCGAGGGGGGCTGGGCTGTCGCTCATTCCCCCATTGTTGCCCCATCTCCTGTGGTCCCAGGACCGGGTGTCACCTTTCCCCTACGTATGGATCACTCCCTTCCGGACGGACGGCTGCCTTCTGCGCTCCTTCTACGCCCCTTCTACGCCCCTTTCTTGCGGGCGAACACGGTGTACGGGCCGACGTCCCGGCGCGCGAAGTCCCGCGCGGAGAAGAGGGCGGCGGGCAGCGTCGTGGGCAGGCTGATGCGGTTGGGCTGGTGCGGGTAGTTGTCGCGGCCGAGGTCGATCGCGTACGCGTGCGGGGGCTCGTCCGTGTGCGGGATCGCGTGCGAGGCGCGCCGCAGGACGAACACATCGGGTGCGTCGTACGGGCCGTGGTCGAGGCGGGCGGTGAAGGCGGCGGGGTCCGTGAGGCGGGACCAGGCCCGGACCTCCTCGGTGCGGCCGGCGAAGTCGGCGAGCGGGTGGGCGTACACGGGTTCGGCGGTGAGGTAGCCGTGGTAGGCGGCGCCGGACATGAGGCGCCAGTTGTCGGTGAGGACGGTCAGCTCCTGGGGCGGTCGGCCGGTCTCCCGCGCGATGGTGCGGATGAGCTCGGCGGGCGGGCGCGGGCCGTAGGCGGTGTCGAATTCGTGGCGCAGCGCGTCCGGGACGGTCTGGACGGCGCTGAGGGCGAGCACCGCCGCGACGGCGGCCACAGCAGCGGGCCTGACCCGTTCGCGCCGCCACCGCAGCGCCTCGGCCGCGGCGAGTACGCCCGAGGCGTACAGCGCGGCGAAGAGCACGGGATGGACGCGGAAGGAGAGCAGGCTCGCGCCGGCCAGGACCGCCAACTGGCTCAGGAGACACCACAGATAGCAGGCGGCGACGAGGGCGAGCAGGGCGCGGGCGAGGGCGTCGCGGTGGGCGCGGGCGAGCAGCCAGACGGTGCCGGCGAGGCAGAGCGCGCCGGTGACGGAGGGCTCGGTCATCGGCAGCGGGAAGGACGTCTGCTGCACCGGGATGTAGCGCAGGGCGGGGTTGGGCGGCATTCCGGCGGGGAGTGCGGCGGCGAGGTAAGGACCCCAGACGATCAGCGCGAGCGGCAGGGCGACGGCCGCCACCGCGCTCAGCCTGAGCAGCAGGGCGCGCGGTCCGCGGCGGCGCAGGAGCGTGAGGGCCATGAGGGTCAGGGCGAAGGCCCAGAACGCGGCGAGCAGGGTGTAGGTGAGCGCGGCGATCCCCAGGTAGAGCCCGCAGCCGGCCAGGACGGCGCGCGGGGCGCGGCGGGCCGCGAGGGCACGGTGGGCGAGCACGGCGAGCGGCGGCATGGGGGCGGCGACGATCCACGCGTACGGCTCGTGCACGCCGAACGCGGGGGCCTGGAACGCGCTGAGCAGGGTCGCGACGGCGAGCGGCAGGGCGAGGCGGGGCGTCACGATCCGGGACCAGAGCCCGTAGGCGAGCGCCGTGCCGAGCGCCACCGTGGTGATCGCGGCCGGCTTGTACGCGGTCCAGCCCTCGGCGCCCGCGAGGTGCGCGGCGCGTCCGGTGAGCCAGAACCAGGCGGGCGGGTACAGCGGGGGCAGCCCGTCGAAGGTGACGTCCGCGAGCCCGGCCTCGGCGGCGTAGCGCGTCACGTACTGCGTACGGAACTGGTTGTCGCTGGTCAGTCCGCCGAGGAACAGCGGGGTGCCGTGCAGGGGCAGTGCGAGGATGCAGCCGGCCAGGGCGCCGAGGAGGGGGTACGCGGCGAGGCCTGGCCGCCCGCGCAGGGTGAGCCGGGCCAGCGCGGCCAGCAGGACGGCGGTCGAGGTGGCCGTGGCGACGGTGTCGGCGCGGGTGGGCTCGGCGATGGGGAAGCGGGCGGCGGCGAACTGGACGGCGAGGGCGGCCAGTACGGCGAGCGTGGCGCCGAGCGCGAGCCCGGGCCCGAGGCGGCGGCGGGCCCAGGGGACCACCGAGTCGAGGAGCCAGGGCCATGCATCCAGCCGCCCTTGATCACATGCGTATCTGCGTCGAGCAGTACATGCCCGCCGACCGCCGGCTCACAGTGGTCGACGTGGGATCCCAGATCGCCGCGCAGTCCCTGAACCACCGCATGGTGCTCGAGGACCGTGACATCGACTACATCGGGATCGACATCGAAGCCGGCGAGAACGTGGACCGGGTGATGCCCCGGCCGTACACCTTCCCGGTCAAGTCGCGCAGCGCCGACTTCGTGATCTCCGGCCAGGCCCTGGAGCACATTCCGTTCCCCTGGGTGACGATGATGGAGATCGCGCGCGTCCTCAAGCCCGGCGGGCGGGCGTTCATCACCGTCCCCTCGCGGGGCCATGAGCACTACGGCCAGGACTGCTGGCGCTACTACCCCGACTCCTTCCGGGCTCTCGCCGCGTACGCCAAGCTGCGCATGGTGGAAGCGCACACCGACTTCCCGCCGCGCCTGGAGGGAAGCCGGCGCTACGACTACGCGCGGATCGACTACCGGCGCAATTACTGGGGCGACAGCGTCGGCGTCTTCCGCAAGCCCAAGGGCTACCCCGAGAAGCGCATGACGCTGGTGCGCGCCTTCAGCCGCCTGTACGCCAACCACGTGGGCGGTCTCCAGGACGTGCCGAGGCCCAAGGCCAACCCCGCGCGCGGGCGCAGGCCCGTCACGGGCAGGCCCGGCGCGAAGGTCTAGGAGCCTGGACGCGCCCTGTCACCAACTCCCCTCACCCGGCAGGGGCTTCAGCGGATCGGCCGGTGCACGTTGTCCAGTTTCGACGGGCCCGGGGTCGCGTCCGCGATCCAGGGGCCGTCGCCGCTCAGGTCGACGATGCCCTCTTCCAGCCAGCCGTACGTGCCGGACAGGACGCCCTTGACCACCTTGCGGTCCAGGTCGTCGGTGTTGCTCCACAGGCGGTTGAAGAGTTCGTCGACGCGGATGCGGGACTGGCGGCAGAAGACGTCGGCCAGTTGGTAGGCCTCGCGGCCGTAGTCCTCGGTGGTGCGCAGGAGTTCGGCCCGTACGCAGGCCGCGCTCATCGCGAAGAGCTCCGCGCCGATGTCGACGATCCGGCCCAGGAAGCCCTGTTTGGTCTCCATCCGGCCCTGCCAGCGCGACATCGCGTAGAACGTGGAGCGCGCGAGCTTGCGCGAGGCGCGTTCGACGAAGCGCAGGTGCGCGGAGAGGTCGGCGTGCCCTTCGGGATGGAACTCCCCGTACGTACGCGGAAGTTGTCCCGGTCCGGCGACCAGCTTCGGCAGCCAGCGGGCGTAGAAACCGCCGGCCTTCGCGCCGGCCTTCGCCTTGTCGGAGAGGGATTTCTCCGGGTCGATGAGATCGCCGGCGACCTTGAGGTGGGCGTCCACGGCCTCGCGGGCGATGAGCAGATGCATGATCTCCGTGGAGCCCTCGAAGATCCGGTTGATACGGAGGTCGCGCAGGACCTGTTCGGCGGGGACGGCCCGTTCGCCGCGGGCCGCGAGGGACTCCGCGGTCTCGAAGCCGCGGCCGCCGCGGATCTGGACCAGTTCGTCGGCGATCAGCCAGGCCATCTCCGAGCCGTACAGCTTGGCGAGCGCGGCCTCGATCCGGATGTCGTTGCGGTCCTCGTCGGCCATCTGCGAGGACAGGTCGAGGACGGCTTCGAGGGCGAAGGTCGTCGCGGCGATGAAGGAGATCTTCGCGCCGACCGCTTCGTGGTGCGCGACCGGCTTGCCCCACTGCTCGCGCTCCCCCGCCCACTCCCGCGCGATCTTCAGGCACCATTTGCCCGCGCCCACACACATGGCGGGCAGCGACAGACGGCCGGTGTTGAGGGTCGTCAGCGCGATCTTGAGGCCGGCGCCCTCGGATCCGATACGGCTCGACGCGGGGACGCGGACCTGGTGGAAGCGGGTGACACCGTTCTCCAGGCCGCGCAGGCCCATGAACGCGTTGCGGTGCTCGACCGTGACGCCCTCGGCGGCGGCCTCCACGACGAAGGCCGTGATCCCGCCCTTGTGGCCCTCGGACTTGGGGACGCGGGCCATGACCACGAGAAGGTCGGCGACCACTCCGTTCGTGGTCCACAGCTTCACGCCGTCGAGAACGTAGTCCTCGCCGTCGGGGACCGCGGTGGTGGCGAGGCGGGCCGGGTCCGAGCCGACGTCCGGTTCCGTGAGCAGGAACGCGGAGATGTCGGTGCGGGCCAGGCGCGGCAGGAAGGTGTCCTTCTGCTCCTGCGTCCCGAAGATCTTCAGCGGCTGCGGCACCCCGATCGACTGATGCGCGGAGAGCAGCGCGCCGAGGGCCGGGTTGGCGGAGCCCACCATCGCGAGGGCCTTGTTGTAGTAGACCTGCGTGAGGCCGAGCCCGCCGTACTTCGTGTCGATCTTCATGCCGAGCGCGCCGAGCTCCTTGAGCCCGTTGATCACCTCGTCCGGGATCTTCGCCTCGCGCTCGATCCGCGCCCCGTCGATCTTCGTCTCGCAGAAGTCCCGCAGCTTGGCGAGGAATTCCTCACCGCGCTGGGCGTCCTCGTCGGCGGGCATCGGGTGCGGATGGACCAGGTCGAGGCGGAAGCGGCCGAGGAACAGTTCCTTGGCGAAGCTGGGCTTGCGCCAGTCCTGTTCGCGGGCGGCCTCGGCGACTTGGCGGGCCTCGCGCTCGCTCACGGACGGTTTCGGTTGTGCTGCGCTCATCCAGGCTCACCTCGCCGCGAAGAAGGCTTCCGGGTCGATTGACCCGATCTTGCCCTGGTCGGTTACTGGCTGGTGCTACTGGATCGTTGGTACCCGATTCGTCCCCTGTCCACCAGTCCTCGCGCAGTGATCGGCGTCCGGGCGGTGACTCAGGCGGTGTCTCACGCGCCGTTCAGCGGAAGCACGGTGAGGGTGGTGCCGCGGCTGATGTACAGACGGTTCTTGTCGGCCATGTAGCGGATCGCGCCGGTGGGTTCACTGGGCATTGTGTACGTCCAGGCCGTCTTCATCGTCCTGGGGTCCACGGCGATGGCCGCGAGATCCGCGGTCTCCGCGAGCGGCGGAAAGAGATACTTCCCGGCCGGATACGGCGGCATCGCGGGCGGCGGCGCCAGCGGGACCGTCGACTTCCAGCGCCAGGAGGTCCCCTTGCGGGCCCGCTTGCGTGTGCCGCGCTTGACCACCCACATCTCGCGGCCCAGGAAGGCCATGAACAGCTCGTCCCCGTCGATGGTCGCCGCACCGTAGTTGGTCCGGCCCTTCTGCTCCTCCCGCAGGCCCTGCTCCGCCTCCTCCGGGTCGACGCTCCACACCGTGCGTCCGGTCGCGATGTCCAGGACCAGACAGCCGCGGCCGCTGATCACGACGGTCCGGTGGTCGGTGGCGATGGCCCGGCGGGCGTCGCCGGTGAACGGATCGACGTAGGTGTGATCGGTGGAGAGTTCGCGCCGCCACAGCGGTTTTCCCGTCGCGGTGCGGTACGCGGTGACCGCGTCGGTCTCCAGGAGCACGGCGTAGCGGTCGTCGCCCGACATGTGCCCGATACGGGCCGGGCTGCGGCCCAGGGAGCGGCGCCAGATCACCTTGCGGTCCTTGACGTCGTACGCGACGAGACCCCGGTCGAGCTCCTCGGGAGGTGTCGCCGGATCGGCGCCGGGGGCATGCCCCATGACGATGACGAGGCGGTCGCTGCTGCCGATGATGGGCAGCAGCATCCGGCGCGGGTCCAGGCCGAGCGGTCCGGAGATCCAGGTGCGTCCGTCGGCCGCCTCGATCACCGCGAGCCGGCCGTCGGGCTCGTCGGTGGGCTGGACGACGGCTCCGGCGCAGGGGATCGGGGCCGAGCCGACGCCGGCGCGGGCGGTCCAGCGCGCGGTGCCGCTCTTGGCGTCGATGCCGATCACGGTGCCCTCGTCGGAGCCCGCGGCGAGCACGAGGTCGCCGAACGGCAGCGCCGGTACGTACACCTTGTCGCTGAGGTCTCCTCGGTACGTCCACAGCGGCTGCGGCGCACCGCCCGTGTCGCGGGACGGCGAGCTCCGGCTCGGCTTCGGGGCGGGCCCGCCGACCGGGCCCGAGTCGTCCTTGACGGCCCACCAGGCGGCGCCGCCCGCTCCGGCCACGGCGAGCGCCGCGGCGCCGGCGAGCAGGGCGCGGCGGGTGGGGCGCGCGGGCCCCGGGGCCTGCGCTGTGTGCCGTCGTACGCCGATGCTTCCCGCGTAGGCCGTACGCGCCCCGATGTCGGCCAGCACCGCCGGGGGCAGCCGGTCGCCGAACCAGCCGCCGGCGCCCGCCAGTTCACGGATCTCGGCGGGGGTGGGGCGGGCGGCCGGTTCGCGGGCCAGGCAGGCGGTGACCAGGGGGCGCAGGCCGTCGGGTACGGAGTCGAGCCGCGGCTCCTCGTGGGCGATCCGGTAGAGGACCTCGGCCGGCTCGCCCTCGCCGCGCGGCGGCCGCCCGGTCGCGGTGAGGACGAGCAGGGCGCCGAGGGCGTAGACATCGGTGGCCGCGTCTCCGGCGCTGCTGCCGGTGGCTTGTTCGGGGGCCATGTAGGCGGGGGTGCCGGGGCGG
>NZ_JAAKZW010000264.1 GCF_011044995.1 Streptomyces mesophilus
TGGTAATAGCGGGCCACGCTGGTGCTCCCCCGCCCGCTGCGGCAACCGCACCCGCGTGGCCCGCTATTACCAGCGCCACAAGCCGGACCGGACAGACTGAGCGGACCGGACAGACTGACCGGATCGGCCGGACTGACCGAGCCGTACTGCCGGTGCCCAGTCCTGCTGCCGGTCCTCAGTCCAGCCGCCGGCGCTCCAGACAGCAGCCCACAAAGTCCTGCACCAACGGATCCGCGTCGGCCGCCGGCCTCCACACCACGGCCACCGAGCTGGGCGCGACTCCCGTGAGCGGGCGGTACGCGACTCCCGGGCGGGCGTAGTAGCGGGCGGCGGATTCCGGGGCGAGTGCGATGCCGTGGCCGCCCGCGACGGCGCTGAGCCAGTCGTCCGGGTTGTCGGCGACAGCGCCGATACGGGGCTCGCGGCCCTCGCGCGCGTCGGTGGCCAGCCAGTAGTCGCGCCAGGTGCCCGCCGCCACGGGAGCCGCCACGAACGGTTCGTCCCACAGCTCGCGGAAGGCGAGACCCTCGCGCTCCGCCAGGGGGTGGCCGGCGGGCAGCACCACGCAGCGCGGCTCCGTGAGCAGCACCTCCACCCGTAACTCCTCCTGGCCCGGCAGCGGGAGCGGCAGCAGCGCCACGTCCACGTCGCCGGCCGTCAGGTCCGCGGTCGGCGCGGACCAGGACGCGTGCCGCATCTCCACCCGCCAGCCCGGCCGACGGCGCCCGAACGCGGCGATGATCTCCTGCGTGGCCTCCCCCGCGGCCCCGGCCAGGAACCCGACCCGCAGCACCTGCTCCGCCCGTCGGGCCGTGTGCCGTGTCTGCCGCAGCGCCTCGGCCAGATCGTCCAGGATCGCCGGCACCCGGGCGGCCAGCGTCTCCCCCGGCCCGGTGAGCGTCATCCCGGCCGGCGTACGGACGAAGAGCTGGACTCCGAGCTGCTTCTCCAGTTGCCTGATCTGCTTGGTCAGGGCGGGCTGCGACACGTACAACCGCTCGGCGGCGCGGGTCAGATGCCCCTCTTCGGCGACGGCGGCGAAGTAGCGCAGGAGCCTGGTGTCCACGTCCATGCCGCCAGGTTATGAGGACAGGTATTGGATCGGCGGAGCGGCGTGCGAGCAGAGTCGGAGGCGAGGGAACACCTCCGTTTCGAGCCGCTGGAGCCGCACCATGTTCGCCGCATACGTCACCGTCACTTCGCTCACCATCGTGGCGAACGCCGCCGGGGCCTACGCCGACTTCACCGGGCACGAAGCGGTCGGGGCCATCGCCGACCGCCTCGGTGTGCCGCGCTCATGGATGGTGCGCCTCGGCGCCCTCATGGGCGCGGGCGCCCTGGGCCTGCTTGCGGGCTTCGCCGTACCGGCGCTCGGCACGGCTGCGGCCTGCGGCCTGGTGCTGTACTTCCTCGGCGCGATCGGCGCGCATCTACGGGTCCGCGACCACGACTTGGCCGGCGCGCTGACGATGCTCGCGCTGGCCGGGGTGTCGCTGGTGCTCGGCGTCGCGCAGCACGGGGTGTGGTGAGCGGCGAGCCCCAAAGGGAGCGGAGTCCGCCCCGCTCAGCGCGCCGTCTTCTCCAGGAACGCGAGCAGCGCCGCCGCCACCTCCTGCGGCATCTCCGCCTGCGGGTAGTGGCCCGCGCCCTCGACCATCACGATCTCCGTCGGGCCCGCGAGCCCCGACGCGAACTCCTCCGCCTCCGCACGCGGGTCCTTGAAGTCCGGGTCCTTGGTGCCCATCAGGATCAGGGACGGCTGGTGGACCTGGGAGCGGTGGGCCGCCGAGTCCTTGGCCTTCGGATCGCCCACCGCGACGAACGCGGCCGTACGGCCCGGCTCGCGCAGCCGGGACTTCATGGTGGCGACGTACTCCTTGAAGTCCGCGGGCTTGCCCGCCTTGTACAGCGAGGAGTAGAAGAGCCCCCACAGGAACGGGGTGCGCAGGACCACACCGGTGACCGCGGCCATCAGACGGCCGGGCTGCGGCGGGTTCGCCCAGGGCGAGAGGGCCACAACTCCCGTGATGAGCTCGGGGAGTTCGGCGGCGGCGGAGACGACCGAGTCGGGCGTGAAGGACTGGCCCACCACGGTGGCCGGGCCGCCGAGGTGACGGATCAGGGCGAGGTAGTCGGCGCCGTGCGCCGAGGTGGTGTGCGAGTCCCAGCCCGTGCTGCTCTCGCCGTGGCCGCGCAGATCCATGGTGGCCACGCGGTAGCCGGCGTCGACCAGCCGCGGGACGACGAAGCGGTAGACGGCCCGCAGATCGCCCATGCCCGGCGCCATGACGACGAGGTGCCCGCCCTCGGGCCCGGAGACGCTGTACGCGATACGGCCTCCCGGCACGTCCAGGTACTGGGTCTTCGGCTGCTCCTGCGTTCCGTTCATGGTGTCCCCCTCGACTGCGGCTAACGTTGTTAACTTCAAGCTAACGACGTTAGCCACGCTCGTCAAGAGCTCCACCGCGCACCATCGCCCCCAGCAGAGGCCGGGATCAAGGTTTACGGAACGGTCGTGCCCCAACTAGCGTCAGCCGCACGTCGACCCGAGGGGGACAACCGTGGCCAATCCGCCCGCCAGAAGCGCCGAGGAACGCAAGAGCGACACATTGCGGCGGCTCGAAGAGGACGTCGATCTGTGGGTGGCGAGTGCGGATCCGGAGACGGGGGCGCCGTTCCTCGTGCCGCTCTCCTTCGCCTGGGACGGCACGTCGCTGCTCTTCGCGACCACCGTCACCAGCCCGACCGGGCGCAATCTCGCCGCATCGGGCCGGACCAGGATCGGGCTCGGGCCGACCCGGGATGTCGTGATGGTCGACGGTTCGGTGGAGGTCCTCACCGCCGACGAGCTGGGCAAGGAGACGCTCGACTGGTTCGCGCAGGCGAGCGACTGGGATCCACGGCAGCAGGCGAACGCCGAGGCGTACCGCTGGTTCCGGGTCACGCCCCGGCGCATCCAGGCCTGGCGTGAGGCGAACGAGATCCAAGGGCGGGATCTGATGCGGGACGGCCGGTGGCTGGCCTGAGCCGATGGGCCACCCGGCCTGAACTCACCACCGCCGGGGCCGGTGGCCGGCCTGAACCAGCCGCCCCCTGCGGTCAGTTGGCCTTCCGGCCCTCGGCCATCGTCGCCACGAACCGCTCCAGGCGGGCCAGCCGGGTCTTCTCGGTGCGTGCGGTGACCAGGCCGAAGTAGAGGGCGTACTGGTCGGACTTGCCGAGCGTCTCGTAGAACGCCCGCGCCGCCGGGTTCGCGTCGAGCGCCTCGACGAGATCCGGCGGTGCGGTGGCGTTCTTCTGCGAGGCGTACGCCGCCTCCCAACGGCCGTCCGTACGCGCCGACTCGACCTCGGCGAGACCGCGCGGGCGCATCCGGCCGGCGGCGATGAGCGCCTGCGCCTTGCCCACGTTCACCTGGGACCAGAGGGAGCGAGGGCGGCGCGGGGTCACCTTCTGGACGAACCAGGACTCGTCGAACCCGCGGCGCTGGCCGTCGATCCAGCCGAAGCAGAGGGCCTGCTCGACCAGCTCCTCCCAGGTGAGGGAGGGGATGCCGGTGTGCTTCTTGGCCATCTTCACCCAGAGGACGGTCCGGGTCTCGTGATGCTCGTCGAGCCAGGCTTCCAGGGCCGACGCGGCGGCGGGGATGAGGAGTTCGGCTCCGTCGTAAGTCTCCATGACCGGAGCGTAGGGGCGATAGAGGTCAGTTTCTGACCTACTTCGCAGGGCCGCTGTCCTACTTCACCAGCTTGTGCGCGATCTTCGCCAGCCGCTCGCCCTGGTAGCGCGCCGCCTCGAGGGTCTCGTCCGAGACCTCGCCGCTGCTGCCCACGTGCACCGTGCCGTAGGGGTTGCCGCCGGCGCCGTAGACCGCGGCGTCCGTGAAGCCGGGCGAGACGATCAGCGAACCCCAGTGGTGGGCCGTGTTGTAGAGGGCGAGCAGGGTCGACTCGTTGCCGCCGTGCGCGTTGTGCGCGGAGGAGAAGCCGGTGAAGGGCTTGTCGTGGAACGCGCCCTGCTGCCACAGACCACCGGTCGAGTCGATGAACTGCTTGAGCTGGCTCGCGATGTTGCCGTAACGGGTCGGCGAACCGAGCGCATAGGCGTCCGCCCAGCTCAGGTCGTCGAGCGTGGCGACCGGGACCTCGTCGGAGATGGCGTCGACATGGGCGCGCCAGGCGGGGTTCGAGTCGATCGCGGCATCCGGGGCGAGCTCGGCCACGCGTCGCAGCCGGACCTCGGCGCCGGCCTTCTCGGCGCCCTCGGCGAGGGCCTTGGCGAGCTCGTGCACATTGCCGGTGGCCGAGTAGTAGACGACGGCGATCTTCGGCGCGGTGGTGGCGGTGGTGTCGGCGCTGGTCATGACGAACCCCTCCGGAGGTACAAGATCTGAAACGGATTCGTATCCGCTTCGGCGATGCCCACAGTTAACCGGATGAGAATCCGGTTCGCAAGGGGTATCCGGATAGCTTTCCGGTTCTGCACGATTCCCGTAATGTGCAGGCCATGAACCAGCCCCCGCTTCTCCCCATGGCCGGCCAGGCGCCCCCGGAACGCGCCGACGCCGCCCGTAACCGGCGGCGGATCCTGGACGCGGCGGCGCGGATCATCGACGAGCAGGGCGCGAAGGCGCTCACGATGAACGGGGTCGCGCACGCCAGCGGCATCGGGGTCGGCACGGTCTACCGGCGCTTCGGCGATGTCTCGGCCTTGCTGCTCGCGCTGCTCGACGACGGTGAGCAGCGCCTGCAGGCCGCGTTCATGACCGGCCCGCCCCCGCTCGGTCCCGGCGCTCCGGCCGGCGAGCGGCTGCGGGCCTTTCTGCACGCGTACGCCAAGCACACGCTCGAGTCCGAGGAACTGCTGCTCGCCGCCGAGAAGGCCTCGGCATCGGCCCGGTACAAGAGCGACCCGTACCGGGTCGTCCACACCCATGTGCAGCTGCTGATCCGCGAGGCCCGGCCCGAGCTCGACGCTCCCGTCCTGGCCCATCTGCTGCTCGGCGCGTTCCAGCCGAGTCTGCTGTGCCATCTGCGCAGCGAGATGAAGGTGTCCGAGGAGCGTCTCGAGGCGTCGCTGGACCAACTGCTCGACTCTCTCGTCTAGTTGAGCGAGGTTTTGTCTACTTGAGCGCCTGATCCCGTACGGGTTCGTCGGCCGGACGCGCCGCCGCCGCCCAGCGCGTCACGGGACCGAGCGCGTACGACGCCGTCAGGATCAGTCCGCCGAGCAGCAGCCACCCGGCCGCACCCACCTCGATGAGCAGCAGGGTCAGCAGGAGCGGGCCGAGGGTGCGGGCGACCGTGACGCCCGTACCGAAGAAGCCCTGGTACTCGCCGATACGGCCGGGCGGGGCCAGGTCGAAGCCGAGCTGCCAGGAGCCGGCCGACTGCAGCATCTCGGCGACCACGAGCAGCACCGAACCACCGATCAATGCGATCGCAGCGGCCCAGGCCGACACCCCTGTGGACAGCGCGAACACCCCGCAGGTGAGCAGCATCAGCACACCGGAGCGGCGGATCGCGCGGGCGGCGGTGCCAAGTCCCGTGACCGCGCGGGCCGTTCGGACCTGGAAGAGCATCACGGCACCTGTGTTGAGGATGAACAGGGCCGACACCAGCCACTCGGGGGCCTCGGTGCGCTCGGTGATCCACAGCGGAATGCCCAGGCTGAGCAGCGGCATCCGCAGCAGCAGCACGGTGTTGAGCAGCGTCATGACGGCGTACGGACGGTCGCGGAGCACGGCGAGCTTCGCGCCCTCGGCGGCCGGGACGGGCTCGACGGCGGGCAGCCGCGTCAGGACGTACGCGCAGGCCAGGAAGCTCACCGCGTCGATCGCGAACACCGTGAGATACGCGCCGTCGGTTCCAAGGGACAGGGCCACGCCGCCGAGTCCGGCGCCCACCGCGAGCCCCGCGTTGAGCGTCGACTGCAGATGGGCGAGCGCTCCCGTGCGTTCCTCTTTGGTGACCAGGCCGGCGAGCAACGCCTGGCGGGCGGCCGCGAGTCCGGACTGGGCGGTGGCGTAGGCGCAGGCGGCGAGCAGGAACGGTACGAAGTCGCGTACGACCAGGAAGGACGCGACCGCGGCGGCCGTGGCGACGGCCAGCAGCATCGCCGTCCCGCGCGGTCCGCGCCGGTCGGCGAGCCGCCCGAGCGGCACACCCACCAGCGAGCCGATGGCCCAGGCGACGGTGAGCCCGAGCCCGATCTTCGCGGCGTCGAGGCCGACGACGTGGGTGAAGTAGAGGGCGGAGGTGACGTAGTACGCGCCGTCGCCCACGGAGTTGCTCAACTGGGCCAGGGCGAGGGTGCGTTGAGGGCCTCGGGGCGGGAGCAGGTTCGTCATGAACAGCACGGTAGGGAGCCAATGGCTCCCTACCATAGGACAATCCGCCCCCACTCCAGTGGGCCATTTACTCCTTCAGGCCGAAGCGGTCATGCAGCCTCCGCAGCCGCCGCGGAGCCCACCACGCCCGCCCTCCGAGCAGCGTCATCGTCGCCGGGACCAGGAGCATCCGTACGACCGTCGCGTCGATCAGGACCGCGAGGGTCAGCCCGAGGCCGATCTGCAGGATGGGCGAGAAGCTGCCGGTCATGAAGGCGCCGAAGACGATCGCGAGCAGCACCGCGGCACAGGTGACCACACGGCCGGACTGCCTCAGGCCCGTCACCACGGCGGCCCGGTGGTCGCCGCTGCGCAGCCACTCCTCGCGCATCCTGGCCAGGATGAACAGCTCGTAGTCCATGGCGAGTCCGAACGCGATCGCGATGATCAGCGGCGGTGCGGTCAGGCTCAGCGCGCCGAGCCCTTCGGCGCCCAGCCACCCGGCCAGATGCCCGTCCTGGAAGACCCAGGTGACGACGCCGAGTGCGGCGCCCAGGCTGAGCAGGGTCGTCAGGATCGTGCGTACGGGGATCAGGAGCGAGCCCGTGAAGGCGAAGAGCAGCGCGAAGATGCCGACGAGGACGATCACGATCGCCCAGGGGGCGCGTTCGGCGAGCATGGCGCGGAAGTCGACCATGTGGGCGGCGTTCCCGGTGACATGGACGGGTTCGGCGCCGCGCAGGTCGCGGATCTGCTCGACCAGGCCGGTGGCCTGGGCTCCGTCGACGGTGCCCTTCGGGTAGAGGTCGAGCAGGGTCGTGCCGTCGCCGGTCTTCACCGACTCGGCGCGGGCGATGCCCGGCAGGGCGCGGATCCTGCGTTCGCAGTCCGGTTCGGCGCCCGGCATGATCACGACGCTGACGGGGTCGAGGCCGGTGCCCTCCGGGTAGTGGGCGCGGACCGCGTCGTACAACTCCCGTGCCTCCGTGCCCTGTTTGAGCTGACGCGCGTCACCGAGGTTCATGGTCATCTGGGTGGCGGGCAGCGCCAGGAGGACGAGGCCGACGGCCACCGCGACCGTCACCGCGACCGGGCGGCGGGCCGAGAAGCGGGCGAGGCGGGCGAAGACTTGGCCGGGTTCGCGCTCGGAGGCCCTGCCGAAGAGCCGCCTGCGCGGGGAGGCGGGCGCGATCTTCCCGCCGAACTTGGTGAGCAGCGCGGGCAGCAGCGTGACCGCCGCCAGCATGTCGACCACGACGACCGCGGCCGCCGCGAGACCCATGCTGCGCAGGAACAGGTTCGGGAACACCATCAGACCGGTCAGACAGACCGCCACCGTGAGCCCGGAGAACAGCACGGTCCGCCCGGCCCGCGCGACCGTGCGCTCGACGGCCTCCGCCACAGAGCCCGCGGATGCACGCTCCTCACGGAAGCGGACCACCATCAACAGGGCGTAGTCCACGGCGAGTCCGAGCCCGAGCATGGTGGTGACCTGCACCGCGTACACCGACACATCGGTCACCAGCGAGAACCCGTACAGCGCGAGGAAGGCGCCCGCGACCCCGCTGATCGTGACGACCAGCGGCAGCGCGGCGGCGCGCAGACCGCCGAAGATCAGCAGCAGCACGATCAGGACCACGGGCAGCGAGATGATCTCGGCGCTCGCGACGTCCTCCTGCGCCTGCCCGCCGAGCTGGACGCCGAGCAGCGGTCCGCCGCTGACGTGCACGGTCGCGCCGTCGATCGCATGGAACCGCTCGGCGACCTCCTCGGCGAGCCCTTCCTCGTCGTCGTCCGCCAGGCCCTGGACGAACTCCACCGGGATCAGCAGCGCCTCGCCGTCCTCGGACGGCATGCCCTCCGGTACGTCGGCGATGCCCGCCAACTCCCGTACGTCCGCGGTGGCTTCACGGATCTCGGACCGCAGCCCGGCGAGATCCCCGGACTCCACGATCGCCTGGATGGAAGCGCCCTCGGTGGAGAGCTTGTCGAGCAGTTCCTCGGTGCGCTGCGATTCGCTGCCCTCGACGACCTCGACGCTTCCTTCGAGGTCCCCGAAGACGCGGGTGCCGAGGCCGAAGCCGGCCACGAGCAGCAGCAGCCAGATCAGGATGACGGTCAGCGGGCGACGGGTGGCCACCCTGGCGAGTGCGGAAAGCACGGTCCCTCCCAGTGATGTTCCCCGCGCCCTCGGCGGGGTCCGTCACTCAGGCTCCTGGGAAAGGAAGTTGGCCACATCGCCGGTCGGAGCGGTGTTCCCCTCTCGCCCGGCAGAGGGAGGAGTCGCCCGCACGGGGGAGCCCCGGACCCGCGGGGCCTCAGGCTCCGGGGGTCACAAGACCCGTCTCGTACGCGCAGATCACCGCCTGCACCCGGTCCCTGAGCCCCAACTTGCTGAGCACATTGCTCACATGGGTCTTCACCGTGTGCTCGCTCACCACGAAGGACTTCGCGATCTCCGCGTTCGTCAGCCCGCGCGCGAGCAGCCGCAGCGTCTCCTCCTCGCGGGCGGTGAGCACGGACAGACGGGCGGGCGAGGGTTCCGCGGCGGATTCGGTGCGTCGTCTGCGTACGACATCGGCGACCAGGCGGCGGGTCACGGAGGGCGCGAGCAGGGAGTCACCGGAGGCGACCACCCGTACGGCGTGCACCAGGTCATCGCGCCGGACATCCTTCAGCAGAAAGCCGCTCGCCCCCGCGTACAGCGCCTCGTAGACGTACTCGTCGAGATCGAACGTCGTCAGCATCACGACCTTGCACGCCGACTCCGCACACACCACCCGCGCCGCTTCGATCCCGTCCATGACCGGCATACGGATATCGAGAAGCAGCACGTCAGGGGTGTGCCGGCGGACCGCGTCCACCGCCTCGGCGCCGTCTCCCGCCTCGGCGACCACCTCGATGTCGGGCTGTGCGTCGAGGATCATCGAGAAGCCGCTGCGGACCAGCTCCTGGTCGTCGGCGACGACCACGCGCACGCTCATCCGACCGTCTGCGTCTCGATGGGCAGCGTGACGATCACCCAGAAGCCGCCGTCGGGTCCGGGGCCCGTGGCCGCCGTGCCGCCGCAGGCAGCGGCCCGTTCCCTGATCCCGATCAGCCCCTGCCCCGCACCCTGGACCCGGGTCTTGCCCGGCCGCCCGTCGTCCCGCACCGTCAACCTCAACTCGTCGACCCCCCAGTCGAGTTGGACGATGGCCTTGGTGGCCCCCGCATGCTTCACCGTATTGGTCAGCGCCTCCTGCACCACCCGGTACACCGCCACCTCCACATCCGCGGGCAGCTCGGCGGGCTCACCGGTCCGCAGCTGCTCGACGTGCAGCCCGACCGCCGCCACCTGCGCGATGAGCTGGGCGAGGGCGGCGAGTGACGGCTGCGGACTGCGTTCGGGCGGCAGCGATCCCCGGGGTTCCTTCAATACGCCGAGCAGGCGCCGCAGTTGGGCCATCGCATCGCGCCCCGCGCCTGCGATCGCCTCGAAAGCCGCCTCCGCGCGCGACGGATCGCTGCGCACGACCACCGGGCCGGCCTCCGCCTGCACCACCATCAGGCTCACCGCGTGGGCCAGGATGTCGTGCATGTCGCGCGCGATCCGGGCCCGTTCGCGCGCGACGGCCCGCGCGGCCTCCATCTCGCTCTCGTACGCGAGTCTGCGCGCCCGCTCCTCCACGGCCTCGGTGTACGCACGCTGGATCCGGGCGAGCCGGCCGAGTCCGTACGCGCCGAGCAGGCTCGTCAGATGGAAGGCGTACTCGAAGGGCTCGGCATGCTCCTTGAGCGTCATCGACACCGAGGCCCCGGTCAGCCACAGGAGGAGCATCAGCCGGCGCGGCCAGGGCGTGCCGATCGCGGCGCCGGTGTAGAGCACGACGAAGCCGCCGAACACGACATCGGGCGGCGGTGCGTGGTGCAGGGTCATCGCGGTGGTCGCGGCGCCGACCAGGATGCCGGTGATGTACGGGGCACGGCGGCGCCAGACCAGCGGCAGCGCGGTCGCGGCGGCGAAGAGGAAGCCGAGCCAGGTCAGCTCGTCGTCGTTCTCGCGCTCGGGCAGCAGGAACTGCAACGAGACGGCGAGCAGGACCAGCGCGGCCAGCGCGACGTCCACCACCTGCGGACGGCGCGCGGCACGCAGCCAGGATGCTTCGGGCATGCGGCAACTCCTGGGTGGGGAGGGCCGGTTCGGGTCTGTTCAGTATCGGTACGGGGAGGGGG
>NZ_JAAKZW010000265.1 GCF_011044995.1 Streptomyces mesophilus
GGGCCGGGGCGAGGGGTCCGGTCATGGCCGCGGGCGCGGACGCGGCGGCGAGGACGGGTATGAAGTCTTCGGCGACGAGGGCCTGTTGACCCTGCATGTGGTGCTGGGCGTGACCATCCTCGTCCTCGCCGCGCTCCGGCTGCTGTGGCGCGTCACCACCCCGCTCCCGCCCTGGGCGCCGACGCTGCGTCCGTACGAACGCGTCCTGGCCACCTGGACGGAACGCGCGCTGCATCTGCTGACCTTCGCCATCCCCGCGACCGGGCTGTGGCTGGTGCTCGCCGGGGACGAAGGGGCCGTCGGACCCCATGTCGCCACGCATATCGCGTTCGTGGTGGCGCTCACGCTCCATGTCGGACTGGTCCTGAAGCATCAACTCCTGGACCGGGACCGGCTGCTGAGCCGGATGCTGTGAAGTCCGGGGACGCTGTGAGCCGGCCCGTCCTACTTGCCGACGGCCTTGCGCAGCTGTTCCTTGTTCATGGACGAACGGCCCTCGATGTTCTTCTTCTTGGCCTCTTCGTAGAGCTGGTCCTTCGTCGGCCCCTGTGCTCCCTTGTGCGAGCGCTCGCCGCCGCGCTGCGAGGACGACTTGGGGTCCTTCGTGGAGGTCCGGCTGGAGGACTTCGCCTCTCCCGAACGGGCACGCTCCTTGTTCACCGTACGAGCGGCGATCTCCTTGGCGCGGGACTTGGACGCACCGCGGTCCTCCGCGCTGTCCTTGATGTGCTCGTACTGCCGCTCACGCTTCTTGCTCGATCCGGCGGGCATCATTCGCTCCTTTCCTCGTCGTCCTCGGGTGTCTCCGGGGCTTGATCCCGCGTACCCCCGCCGAGGACGGTTACGCACCGCTGCGGCGGGACCTACACTGTGTCGGCTCGGGCCACCGCACCAGCAGGTTCAGCGCCGCGACAACCGATACGGGGAGCAGCCGCCATGTTCTATTACGTCCTGAAGTACGTGCTCCTCGGACCGCTCCTCCGGCTGATGTTCCGGCCCCGTATCGAGGGCCTGGAGCATGTGCCGGCCACGGGCGCGGCCATCGTCGCGGGCAATCACCTCTCATTCTCCGACCATTTCCTGATGCCCGCGATCCTGAAGCGCCGGATCACCTTTCTCGCGAAGGCCGAGTACTTCACGGGCCCCGGCCTGAAGGGCCGTCTGACGGCTTTCTTCTTCCGCAGCGCGGGGCAGATCCCCGTCGACCGGTCGGGCAAGGAGGCCGGGCAGAACGCGATCCGCGAAGGGCTCGGCGTCCTGAACAAGGGCGAGCTGCTCGGCATCTACCCCGAGGGCACGCGCTCGCACGACGGGCGGCTGTACAAGGGCAAGGTCGGGGTCGCGGCCATGGCTCTGAAGGCGGGTGTGCCCGTGGTTCCGTGCGCGATGATCGGCACGTTCGAGGCGCAGCCGCCGGGCCAGAAGATCCCCAGCCTGCGTCCCATCACGATCCGTTTCGGCGAGGCCCTGGACTTCTCCCGTTATGCCGGGATGGACAACGAGAAGGCCGCACTGCGCGCGGTGACCGACGAGATCATGTACTCCATCCTCGAATTGTCCGGTCAGGAGTACGTGGACCGCTATGCGGCGGCCGTGAAGGCCGAGGAGCAGGAGGCGGCCAAGGCCGAGAAGAAGGAGAAGGCGGACAAGGCAGGACGTAAGTTCCCGCGGGCGCCGCTGAGTTAGGGTGAATGCTCCTCGGTGAACGGACAGATCAGGGCGGGCGGGCACGTGGCGGAGCATGAGCGGTACACCAAGCTGATCGGACTTCTCGACGAGCGCGGTGCGCGGTACCGCGTGATCGAGCATGAGGCCGAGGGTGCCACGGAGGCGGTGAGCGCGCTGCGGGGCAATACCCTCGCGCAGGCCGCCAAGTGCATCGTCGTGATGGTCAAGCTGACGAAGAAGACCAAGGCGTATGTGCTCGCCGTGGTGCCCGGTGACCGGCGTGTGGACCTGGGCGGTGTGAAGGCGCTGCTCGGCGGGGTCTACGCGGGCTTCGCCACCGCCGACGTGGCCGAGCGGCTCGCGGGGAGCGTCAGCGGGACCATTCTGCCGTTCTCGTTCGACCCGGAGCTGCAGCTCGTCGTCGATCCGGCGCTGCTGGAGCAGGAGGAGCTGTTCTTCAACGCCGCGCGCCTCGACCGTTCCCTCGCGCTGCGGACCGCGGACTATGTCGCGATCGCGGAGCCGCGGACGGCGCCGATCGCCGAGTGACCTCACCGCTCAAGGGCCATCGGACGGACCACCTCACCGCATCAGCGACTCAAGGGCCGTGTCCAGCACCCGCCGCACCGCGAGCCCGTCCCGCGCCACCGCCGTGACCAGAGCGGCCGGACCGGCCAGCGGGGTGAGCGACGCATGCTCGCCCAGCATGCACGGCTGGACCGGCGCCTCGGTGAATTCCGGCCGTACGACGAGGAGTTGGCCGAGCGCCCGCAGGCCCCCGAGGACAGCGGGGCCGTCCCAGCCGGCCGGAGCGCCAGGCCCGCAGGACAGTTCCTGGTCGAGCAGGGTGCGGCCTGCGATCCATATGGTCATGCGGCTGGTGAGCCGGCCCGGTGTTTCACCGCTGCGCCCGAGCACCTGCTCCTCGCGCAGGACGAGAACTCCGTCCTCGGTGACATCGGCCCGGGTCGTGACGTGCAGATCGCTGCCCCGGGCGCTGATGAGCTGCTCCGGCAACCAGTGCAGAGCGGCGCCCTGGCCGACGGTCAACTCGACGTCGTAGTACGCCGGTTCCCCGCGCTGGCCGGGCAGGGCGATGGTCGCGGCGGTGGAGGTGACCCGCAGACGGGCCTCGTCTTCCGCTGCGGCGCGCACGGTGAGCCGGTCGCCACCGAGCGGCGCGCTCATGGCGCCGACGAGTGCGACGCGCGCCTCGCCGTCCGCGCCGCGGATGCGACGTACCGCCAAAGGGCCTTCGCCTTCGAGCACGGGCAGCACGGTGGCGCCGCTGCCGTGGCGGCGGGCGGTGATGCGTGCGGTCGCCCGGATGCCGGTGGGAGCGGGGCCGGCGGGAGGGGCGCTCTCGGGAAGGGCACTCTCGGAAAGGGCCGAGGCCGGCGCGGGGACCCCGACGGGAGCGACGGCGACAGCTTCTGCCGTCATGCCGCGCTCCAAGCGGCGAGCTTCGCCCGCACCCAGTGCGCCACCTCGCCCACGCCCTGCTCCGAGCGCAACGACTGGAACACCACCGGCAGTTCGTTCCGCTGCGCCTTGGCGTCACGTGCCATCCGCTGCAGGTCGGAGCCGACGTGCGGGGCCAGGTCCGTCTTGTTGACGACCAGGAGGTCGGCGGTGGTGACGCCGGGGCCGCCCTTGCGCGGGATGTCGTCGCCGCCCGCGACGTCGATCACGAAGATCTGGGCGTCGACGAGGCCCTTGGAGAAGGTCGCGGTGAGATTGTCACCGCCCGACTCGACGAGGATCAGCTGCAGCGGACCGATCTCGTCCTCCAGATCCTCGACGGCTTCGAGGTTGGCGGAGATGTCGTCGCGGATCGCGGTGTGCGGGCAGGCGCCGGTCTCGACGGCGGTGATCCGCTCGGGCGGCAGCACGGCCTCGCGGAGCAGGAAGTCGGCGTCCTCGCGGGTGTAGATGTCATTGGTCACGACGGCCAGCGAGACGGAGTCGCGCAGCGCACGGCACAGGGCCGCGACGGTGGCGGTCTTGCCGGAGCCCACGGGCCCGCCGAGTCCGATCCTGAGCGCACGGCGGGTGCCGTCGGCGCGCAGGGGTTCGGCGCTGTGGGAGTGGCGTTCGGGGAAGGTGGTCGCGTGGTCAAGGTGCACGGTGGGATTCCTCTGCGGTGATGCTCTGCGGCGATGGGGAGTTGAGGGGTTACGAGGCGAACAGCCGTACCGGCCAGGCGCGATGGGCTTCGGCGCCGATCTCCAGGAGCGGTGCGGAGGCGCGGGGCAGGGCGTCGACTCCTTCGGCGAGCGCCCGGCGGGCCGCCGCCACTGCCGCGGCCACGGTCTCGTCCATCGCGGGCGCGAGCCGTGCGAGCACCGCCGTCGCCTGGAACGGATCGAGGCTGAGCAGCCGTACGGTCGCGGTGGCCGGACCGCTGACGCTCTCGTACACCGCGCAGTACGCGGCGTCCTCGGGCCCGAGCCCCGCCGCCCGAGCGGTGAGCCCCAGCACCACCGGCTGGTGGGCGCCGCGCGGGCGGGCGGCGGCGAGCGCCGAGAGTTCGGGTGCGGGCCAGGTGGCGCGGGCGGCCCGCAGGAGCTGCCGGCCGAGCTTGCGGCCCGCCGTGCGCAGGGCGGCCGAGGGCGTACGGGCGTCGGCCGCCGCGTCGAGGTCGAGCGGGTCCATGCCGTGGGCCGCCGCGGCGGCGAGCCCCGCCGCGACCAGGCCCGCGGTGTACAGCCGGCCGCGGCAGAACGCCTCGAGCGTGGCCGCGTCCGTGATCCGCCCGGCCTTGACCGCCTCCTCGGCTCCCCCGGAGTGGGCGTGCCCGCCCGCGGGGAAGCGCCCGTCGGCCAGGACGAGCAATGCGGCTCTGCTCATGGACCTACTCCTCGCTTACTCATGGACGTACTCCTCGAAGGCGTACTCATGGACGTACTCCTCGAAGGAGCGCGGCGATACCGGCCGGGAGGCGCTCGCGGTCAGAACAGGAAGTACCGCTGCGCCATGGGCAGTTCGGTGGCCGGATCGGGCTCGACCAGTTCTCCGTCGACGGTGACGGCGAAGCTGTCCGGGTCGACGCGGACATCGGGCCGGGCGTCGTTCTCGCGCATATCGGCCTTGGTGATGCCCCGGGTGGAGCCGATCGCCGTGAACCGCTTGTCCAGACCGAGGCGTTCGGGCAGCCCGTCGTCGAGCGCGGCCTGCGCCACGAAGTTGAACGAACCCTGGCCCGGCGCCTTGCCGAGCGCCCCGAACATCGGGCGCGGCAGGACCGGCTGCGGAGTGGGGATGGAGGCGTTGGAGTCCCCCATCTGCGCGTACGCGATCTGCCCGCCCTTGATGACGAGCTGCGGCTTCACGCCGAAGAACGCCGGGTCCCACAGCACGAGGTCCGCGAGCTTCCCGCTCTCGACGGAGCCGATCTCGTGGTCGAGTCCCTGTGCCACGGCGGGGTTGATCGTGTATTTGGCGACATAGCGACGAGCACGGTGGTTGTCCGCGCGTACATCGCCGGGCAGGAGGCCACGCCGCTTCTTCATCACATGCGCGGTCTGCCAGGTGCGCAGCACCACTTCGCCGATCCGGCCCATCGCCTGCGAGTCGGAGGAGATGATCGAGATCGCACCCAGGTCGTGCAGGATGTCCTCGGCCGCGATCGTCGAGGGCCTGATCCGTGACTCCGCGAAGGCGAGGTCCTCGGGGACCGACGGGTTGAGGTGGTGGCAGACCATCAGCATGTCGAGGTGTTCCTCGACGGTGTTCACGGTGTGCGGCCGGGTCGGATTGGTCGAGCTGGGCAGGATGTTGGGCTCGGATACGACGGTGATGATGTCGGGTGCGTGCCCGCCGCCCGCGCCTTCCGTGTGGTACGCGTGGATGGAGCGCCCCGCGATCGCGGCGAGCGTATCGGCCACGAAGCCGGCCTCGTTCAGCGTGTCCGTGTGGATGGCCAGCTGCGCCCCGGTCTCCTCGCACACGGACAGACAGGCGTCGATGACCGCCGGCGTGGCACCCCAGTCCTCGTGGATCTTGAACCCGAGTGCTCCGCCGCGCAGTTGGGCGTGCATGGCGTCGCGCGACATCGTGTTGCCCTTGCCGAGCAGTCCGATGTTGAGCGGCGTGGAGTCGAGCGCCTGGAACATCCGCTCCAGATGCCAGGAACCCGGTGTGATCGTGGTCGCCTTGGTGCCCTCGGCCGGTCCGGTGCCGCCGCCGACGAGCGTGGTGATGCCGCTGGCGAGCGCGGAGTCGAAGAGGGTCGGCGAGATGAAGTGCACATGGGCGTCGATGGCGCCCGCGGTGACGATCTTGCCGTTGCCCGCGATGATCTCGGTCTCGGGGCCGATGACCAGGTCCGGGTGTACCCCGTCCATGGTGTCGGGATTGCCCGCCTTGCCGATGCCGGTGATCCGGCCGTCCCGTATACCGATATCGGCCTTGACGATGCCCCAGTGGTCGAGGATCACCGCGCCGGTGATGACGGTGTCCGGCGCGCCTTCGGCCCGCGTCACACGGGACTGGCCCATCGACTCGCGGATGACCTTGCCGCCGCCGAACACCGCCTCGTCACCTGCGCGTCCGGGTCCGCCGGCGCGGTCCTCCTCGATCTCGATCAGCAGATCGGTGTCCGCGAGGCGGATGCGGTCGCCGGTGGTGGGGCCGAAGAGATCGGCGTAGGCGGCACGTGTCAGTTCAGGCATCGAGCGCTCCCGCCGTCTCGCCGCGCAGCCCGGGCACCTGCCGCAGGCCCTTCAGAGGTATGAGTTCCACCTCGGCCGGGATGCCCGGCTCGAAGCGCACGGCGGTGCCGGCGGCGATGTTGAGCCGCTTGCCGTGCGCGGCCGGACGGTCGAACTCCAGGCCGGGGTTGGCCTCGGCGAAGTGGTAGTGGGAGCCGATCTGGACCGGGCGGTCGGCGGCGTTGAGGACGGTGAGCCGGGTGACGTCGAGGCCCGCGTTCAGGGCCACGAGGTCGTCGGCGTACAGGATCTCTCCGGGGATCACGGCAGGACTCCCCCGTCAGACGATCGGCTCGTGCACGGTGACCAGCTTGGTCCCGTCGGGGAAGGTCGCCTCGACCTGTACGTCGTGGAGCATCTCGGGGACGCCTTCCATGACGTCGGCGCGCGTGAGGACCTTGCGGCCCGAGTGCATCAGCTCCGCGACGGTCCTCCCGTCGCGGGCGCCCTCCAGGACATGGGAGGTGATCAGGGCGATGCTCTCCGGGTGGTTGAGCTTCACACCGCGTTCGCGACGCTTGGCCGCCACATCGGCGGCCACATGGATGAGCAGGCGTTCCTGCTCATGCGGGGTCAGTTGCACGCGTGCACCTCACAGTCCTCTTGCCTGAGCCGAGCGCTCCGGACCTTAGCCCCGTTCAACACTTTGTTGACCTGGGCTTTTCCGCTCGGCGGGAAGAGATTGCACGCTAATGCCGAAGTTTTTCCTCCGCGTTAACTGGGGTTGGGAACCTCCATACGCATCACCCCGCGCAGACCCTGCTGCATCTGCCCGACTTCCAGGTCTCCGAACAGTGCCTGCTGCGCGATGAATCCCATCGCACAGCCCATGAGGGTGCGGGCCGCGTACTCCGGCTCGACATCGGCGGGCATGATCCCCTGCCGCTGGTACTCCTTGACCACCGCGGTCCACCCCGCGCGCATCACCGAGACGGCCGCGAACACCCGGGCCCCGAGCGCCTCGTTACGCGCGGTCTCGCCCCAGACCTGCAGCACGAGCTGACCGAACTCCTGCTCCGTCTCGAACCCCGTACCGGCGAAGCACTTGCGCAGGACATACGCGAGGAGCTCGTCGGGCAGCGGTGGCGGGCTCTGCCGCGCCGCTTCGTCGAACGCGTCGCGGAGCACCGCGAAGGCCTCGTCGGCGATCGCCTCGATCAGCGCGTCCTTGCCGCTGAAGTAGCGGTAGACGGCGCCGGCGGACAGCCCGACCTCCTTGAGGACGTCCTGCATGGACGTGGCATGGAAACCGTTGCGCGCGAAGCAGCGGCGCGCGCCGACCATGATCTGACGCCGTCGGGCGTCGAGGTGTTCCTGCGATACACGGGCCATGGGCTCAAAGTAAAACGAACATTCCTTCTTGACAAGCGCCAGAGGCGGCGGGACAGTGAGGCCAACGTAAAACGAACGATCCTTCTCTTTAAATTCGGCGCCCCCGAGGCGCCCCGGCACACGAGGAGCACGCCATGTCATCCGCTACGCAGACGCCCGGTACGCCGACACCAGGCGCACAGCCACCGGCCGCAGGCCCGCGCAAGCTCATCGCCGTGATCGTGCTCGTCCCCGTCATCGTGGCGCTCGCCCTGTGGGCGTTCGCCTGGCCGGCCTCCCGGACGGCACCTCGCGATCTGCCGCTCGGGGTCGCGGGCTCCGGCACCGCGGTGAGCCAGGTCGAGCGGCAACTCACCCAGCGCGACGGCGCCTTCGAGATCCACCGCTACGCCGACGAGGCCGCCGCACGGGACGCGATCGAGGACCGGACCGTATACGGAGCGATCGTCGTCACCGAGCAGGGACCGAAGCTTCTGACGGCGACCGCGGCGAGCCCGCTCGTCGCCCAGCTGCTCCAGCAGGCGGCTGCCGCCGGAGCGCCCGAGGGCACCCAGATCCCGACCGACGACGTGGTCGCGGCGCCCGCCGACGATCCACGCGGCGGTGTGCTCAACGCCAGCACGCTTCCGCTCGCCATCGCGGGTGTGGCGGCCGGTGCCCTGGTCACGGTGCTCGGCCTTCGAGGGGTACGGGCGGTGGTCGGCCTGGTCGGCGCGGCAGCCCTGGTCGGAATCGTCGCGGCGGCGCTCGCGCACAGCTGGCTCGGCGCACTGAGCGGCGACTGGTGGACCGAGGTGTCCGTGCTCGCGCTCTCGACGCTGGCGGTGAGCTCGGTGGTGGCCGGGCTCGCGGCCCTGATCGGCCCGGCCGGTATCGGGATCGGCGCGCTGCTGGTCATCCTCATCGGCAACCCGTTCTCCGGTGTCACCTCCGCCCCCGAGCTGCTCCCCCAGCCGGCCGGTGTCATCGGCCAGTTGCTGCCGCCGGGTGCGGGCGGGTCGCTGCTGCGGTCCGTGTCGTTCTTCGACGGGGCGGGCGCCGCAAGGCCGGCGATCACGCTCGGCGTGTGGGTTCTGGTCGGGCTGACCCTCGTGCTGATCGGCGGGGCGCGCAGGCGGCCGGCCGCGGTCGGCAGCGACGCTCCGCCGGCGAACGCACCGCAGCCCGCGCCGGTTGGCTGAGCCTCGGGGCCGATTGTCCCTACCCCCAACACCCCGGCCCCCAGGGCCGGTTGAGTGCCGGCCGACTCGCCCAACTCCCCTCCCCCAAGTACGGCCGTGCACCCTCGACGTAGCGGACGAGGGTGCACGGTCCTTTTGCCGGGCGAGAGTGGTTGCCCGGTGACACCGGCGGGAACACTTGGCCGGGGCGCCTGGACCGGAGGCGCGCGGGGGAAGCCGGGGGATCTGACGATGCGTGGACACAGGCCGGGCGAACGGGTGAAGCAGCTGCCCGTCGCGGCGATACCCGTGGGCGGGGTCGGCACCTGGAGCGTGGCCGACGCCGAGCGGTGGCGGTCGGCCCGGGCGCCTGTCATCTTCGCGCCCGCCGCGGGGAGTTGGGGCGCGGCGGTCGCGGTGGTGGTGTCGTACGTACTGACGTCGGCGTTCTCGTCCTCGTCCGCCGCCTGGCACGGTGGCGCGGACGCCGGAACGGACTGGCTGCGTTATCCCGGAGCGGTACTCCTGGCGGCCCTGCCTCTCTGGTATCGCTACGTGCCGATCCCAGCCGGGGTGGCCGGTGCGGTCGTCGCGGTGGACGCGGGATTCTCGCTCGCCTCGGCGGACAGCGGCACCGAGCGGGCGGGGTATCTGTTCGTACTCACCCTCTGCGCCTGGGCGTTGACCGGGAGCTGTCTGCGCCTGCGGGCCCGCCGCAGGCAGCGCGCGCTGTTCCTCGCGGCGGCCGGGCGGCGGCGCTTCCCTCTGCCCGCGCGGGCGCCCGAGTCGGACGGCTATCGCGGGCACGCCCTGTTCTACGCCGGGGCCGTGTTCTGTCTCATCGCCGCGGGTCTCCTGATCGAAGGACTGGTCAGGGACTTGTCGGGGGACGCCTATGACGCGGTGGGCCAGCAGACCGTCGCCCTGGTGCTCCTTCTCCTCGGCAGCACCCTGTACGGACGGGGCGTGACCACGTACCTGGCCGCGCGCCGACTGCACGAGGAGGAAGGGCACCCCGCCCTGCGCGTGGGCATCCGCATCACGCCCGACGGCCGCCACTGGATCCACCCCGACGCCCGCACCCCCGCAGGACAACCGCTGATCTCGTACGCCCCCGGGGAACGGGACACGTGCCGGCCCGCGCAACTGCTCGGCAGCAGCTCCTCCTACGGGCTCGGCGACGGACACCACAGCATCGACCCGTCCACTGAGCCGTTCGAAGCGGTCCTCTACGGACCCGTGCACGAAGGCGCCGAGATCGTCGTCGCGTACGCCACCCTCGCCTACCACGCCCGTCAGGACACGGGCCAGATGAGCTTGGGCGTCACCGCCGCCGCTCTGTTCCCGCACCGCCGTCACGGCCTTGGGCCGTGGCAGCCGGTCGACGGCACGGCCCACGAACGCGCGCGACGCGAGAAGGTCCGCGAGGACGCCGCCCGGTCCGACCGCATCCGCGACGAGCTGGCCCGGTCCCGGGCGCAGCGCGCGAGCCGAGCGAAGCAGGCCGGCGCCGGAACGGCCGGCGGGTCCACCGCCGCGGGTGGCGGGGGCTGCGGGGG
>NZ_JAAKZW010000266.1 GCF_011044995.1 Streptomyces mesophilus
GTGCGGCCGGAGCGGCAGCGGGTGCGGCTGCGGCTGCGGCGGGTGCGGGCTGCTCGTCCACCGATACGCCGAAGTCCGTGGCGATACCGGCCAGACCGTTCGCATAGCCCTGGCCGACGGCGCGGGCCTTCCACGCACCGTTGCGGAGGTAGATCTCGACGATCACCAGCGCCGTCTCGGAGCCGAGCTGCGGCGGAGTGAAGGTGGCGATCACGCTGCCGTCGTCCGCGTTGCGGATCGTCGCCGTGGGCTCGACGCCCTGGAAGGTCTGCCCCGCCGCGTCCGGGCTCGCGGTCACCACGATCTTCTCGATGCCCGGCGGGACGGCCGCGGTGTCCACCGTGACCTTGTCGGGCGCCGAGCCGCCGCCCGACTGGTAGGTGACACCGGGGCCCGAGGGCTGGTTGAAGAAGATGAAGTCGTCGTCGGAGCGCACCTTGCCGTCGGCGGTGAGCAGCAGGCCCGATACGTCCAGCCGCACGGGAGCGGCGACGTCCACCGATACACGGGCGGTGGGCAGCGGGATGTTCGAGCCGGGGGTCATAGCTGTCATGACTGGGGTAACGAGCGAGATCTCTTTGCCGTTCCCTTACCCGTGGCGAGTTTTCCCCGTCTGCCGTCCGGTTTCCGCCGGACGGCAGACAGGGAGTCCCCCCGGGGCCCGCAGGCCCGCCCTCACACGGCCGTCTCCCACGGCCAGTCCGCTTCACGGCCCCGCTCCAAGAGCGGAACCATCCGGAAGGCCGCGTCCGAAAGGCCACCGAAGGTGTGCCGGTTCCGCGCACCCGACGGGCCGTGGCCCGCCCGGTACCCGGCCAGGTTCCAGGTGTAGACCGGCACATCCGCCGGCACCTGCGCGGTCGGGTCGCCGTGGGCGCTGTACGTGTACTGCTCGTCGGTGACGATCAGGACCCGGTCGTGCCCGCGGTAGAACCGCCGTACCGCCTCGGTCGTGTCGGTGCCTCCCAGGTCGCCGAAGCGCTCCAGGACCTTCAGCACCGACTCGCCCCGGCGGAACTTCACCGCGGCGCTCGTCGAACCGAACTGCACCAGATCGGCCTTCGCGGCCCGCAGCGCGACCGCCGCACCGAACACGGCGGCGCCGTCGGCCCGGGTGAGCTGCGAGCGGTCCGACATCTTCGAGAAGAACATCGAACCGGACCGGTCCACCAGGACCAGCGTGCGGCCGGGCAGCTCGGGCACGTTGGACAGCGAGTGCGCGAGCGCCTGCTCCAGCGGGTACGCCCAGCGCAGCGACGGCGCGTGCTGGTAGGCGGCCAGGTACCGGAACGGGAACTGCCGCGAGCGGCGCACCTGCTCCGGGTCCGAGATCTTGGCCGCGACGGCCGCCGCGACCTCGTCCGAGACCCCGGCCTCGTCGAAGTTCCGCAGATTCCGTACGAGCGCCATGGCGCCCATCGACGGGATCACGGCCTCCCACGCGGCCTTGTCCATCGGGCCCTGAAGCCAGCCCGCGAGGGCCTCCCAGGTCATGCCCGCCTCGGCGAGACGCGCGGGACCGTCGGGCGCCGTGACCACCGCGCGCCGCTCGTCGACGGGCAGGCCCATCAGCTCACGGTGCGCGACGAGCACACGGCTCGACGCGGGCGGCAGCGCGGTCTCCGGGTTGTGCCGGCGGTCGAGCGCGTACTGGAACAGCTCGCCCTGCCACGGCTTGTCCGCGTCGGGCGCCGCGTGCACCAGGTTGAGGATGTCGCCGAAGCGGTAGCCCTTGCCCGAAGTGTCGTACTTCAGCAGGGACTTGCCGTGGTAGAGGCGGCGCACCGCGTCCGCGACACCGCGCTTGACGGGCTTGGGCAGGGCGCGTCCGTACACCGAGGTCCAGTAACCGAGCAGCTCACCGGGCTCGTCGGGGCGCTGGAGCACGGACGCGACGACCGAACGGTTCGACGGTCCGTCGGTGGCGCCCCCGTCGAGCCGCGCCTTCACGTACTCGGCGGCGCCGACCAGCGAGGCGGTCCGCATGTTGCCCTCGCCGCGCAGCCAGCCGAGCAGGCCCGCGGTCCACTGCGGGTCCTCGACGGCCAGCTTGCGCACGAGGCGCGCGAAGCGGTCGTCGCGGTCCGTGCCCTTCTCGTAGAAGGTCTGCTGCGAGACGAAATTCGCGACCGCGAGCAGAAAGAGCTCGGAACGCTCCTCGCGCTCGAATCCCCGGCCGCCCTCGAAGGTACGCAGGGTGCGCCCGGTGGACGTGACACGCGAAGTGCCGCGTGGGCGAGTGAACTTGGTGTTGAAGCGCGCCATGAGAATTCCCCCCGAATTCCTGGTGTACGGATGATGTGGCGTTGTACGGAATCGCGGGAGGCTTTTCGGCAAGGGGGTGCCCGAGGTCGGAGTCGACGGCGGTGAGAGTCCCTCTGCTGAAACGCCTCCCGAGATCAAGGCGGCCGTGCGGCGTGGATTCTCGCAAAGAAGTAGCCGCGGGCCTTCGCACCGGGAGGTGCATCAAGCTGTGCTGGAAAAGATGTCCAGAGATCAGGTCGGCGGAACTACATAGGTGCTCTAACCACTGAGCTACTCCGGCATGAATGCCGAAGGCAGGACTCGAACCTGCGACCGCCCCATTAAGAGTGGAAGTAAGTCCTGCCTGCGCACCTGGACGTCTACGACTCTAGAGAGCGAACCCGCAAAGCCGCCAAGGGTTTTTCGGGTACGCCCCGCGAGGCCCGGACGGCCCATGGGTACCATCACCCCGACGTACGGGGGAAGGTGGCGGGCAGGTCATGCAGGTGCTCAGGGAGCAGGATCCGCGGCAGATCGGTCCTTATCGGCTGCTCGGCCGACTCGGCAGCGGCGGAATGGGCGAGGTGTTCCTGGCCCGCTCACCCGGCGGCCGCACGGTCGCGGTGAAGGTGGTGCGCGAGGAGCTCGCCGGCAAGGACTCCTTCCGGCTGCGCTTCCGGCGCGAGGTGGACGCGGCCCGCAAGGTGGGCGGCGACTGGACGGCCCGCGTGCTCGACGCGGACACCGAGGCCGATTCGCCCTGGATCGCCACGGCGTTCGTGCCGGGTCCCGGTCTCGACGCCATCGTCGAGCACGAGTACGGTCCGCTGCCCGAGCACACCGTCCTGGTGATGGCGGGCCGCCTCGCCCAGGCGCTCACCGCGATCCACGCGGCGGGGCTCGTCCACCGCGACCTCAAGCCGTCCAACGTCCTGCTCACGCTCGACGGCCCCCTGGTCATCGACTTCGGTATCGCCCGCCATCTCGCGCTCGACAACGAACTCACCCGTACCGGCTATGCCTTGGGCTCCCCCGGCTTCATGTCCCCCGAGCAGGTGCGGGGCGAGCCGGTAGGGGCGAAGAGCGACGTGTTCGGGCTCGGCGCGCTGCTCGCGTACGCGGCCACGGGCCGGCGCCCCTTCGGCAAGTCCGAGATCGGGCCGCACGCGCAGATGTTCCGGATCGTGTCCGAGGAGCCGGATCTGGCGGGCGTCGAGGGCGAGTTGCTCGACCTCATCGGCGCGTGCCTGCGCAAGGCGCCGCAGGAGCGTCCCTCGCTGACGTCGATCGTGCAGCGCACGGCGGCGGCCGCCGGGGCCGAGGGCGAGTGGCTGCCGCCGGAGCTCGTCGGTCATCTGGGGCGTGCGGCGGTGCGGCTCCTCGACGCGGACGTGGATGCGGATGCGCCGCAGGAGTCCACCCGGGCGTCGGCGTCCGGAGTGCGCCATGAATCCGTACGGAAGGACTCCGCCCCGGCGGCGCCGCGCCCCGAACCGGCCCCCGGCGCACCTGCGTCGGACCCCACGCCGCCCTCCACCGCGAGCGCGCCGAAGCGCCGGCGCCGGCGCGCGCTCCCGCTGGCGCTCGTGGGCGTACTCGTCGCCGCGGGTGCCGGAGCGTACGTCCTGCTGCCGAGCCTCCTGGACGGCAAGGGAGGCGAGGAGAGCTCGGACGACGGCCGCAGCAACTCGGCCGGCACCGACCCCGGCGGCCGGGGAACCCAGGCGAAGGACGCTCCTTCCGCGTCGGGCTCGCCGTCGGCGAGCTCCGATGGCGAGAAGGCCGAGGAGCAGCCGGGCGACAAGGCCTCCCCCGGGGACTCGGTCTCCGAAAGCCAGGACGCCACCGGCGACCCTGACACGCTCGAGCCGGGCAACGGCTTCCCGCAGAGCTATCCGGGCGCTTGGGAGAACCGCGAGGCCGGGAACGTGTGGACGTTCGACATCCCCGAGGACCCGGTCGGCAAGCAGGTGACCTGGCGGATGGAGATCGGCGAGGACGGCACCTGGTGCGCCTACTCCGCTCCCGTCGAACAGGCCACGTCCCACCGCCTGTTGCTGGGCAAGTCGAAGCTCACGGACAGCGGGATCAGCGACACCGCCGGGCCGTGCACGATCGGCGACCGGCCGTACTTCGACGTGGTCGACGTGGATCAGCTGACGTTCTACGGGTCGGGCCTCAGGGACGGCATGTACGTCGAGCGCCCGGCCTGATCCACAAGACAGGCGCTAGCCGAATCCCCTGAGGGCGTCGATGCGCGCGAGCATCGCGTCGAAGCAGGGCCGCACCCCGCGCCGGAGCTCGTCGCTCCACGTCTCCTCGGCGTAGGTGCTGTTCAGATACAGCTCCCGCGCGTGGGCCGGCGCGGGCCGGTGCTCGGCCGGAAGCCGTTCGAGCGCCCAGGCCGCCGCCTGGTCCTTCGGCAGGATCTGGCCCGTCGCGATCGTCACCCAGGTACGGGCCATCGTCAGGAGCACGTTGCGTTCGTCGTCGTCGATGTCCTCCATCAGGAGCTGGATCCCGGCGACACTCGCCGCCACCACATCCTTGTGCGGCACGGGATCCACCAGCGACGCGAGCGGCGGCCCGCTGAGTGTCCGGCCATGCGCGAGGGCCGTCGTGAGCAGCACCGCCAGATCCGGCATCTCCTCCGGTTCGGGCACGAGACCCTTCTCGTACGACGAGCGCAGCCACTCCCCGTACAGGAAGTCGCAGACCGGCGGGTAGCGCCACGGCCGCACGGAGGACTGGACGACCACCACCAACTCGATGGGCCGCAGCGGCACTTCGAGGCCGGAGAGCCGCAGAAGCCCGTCAAGCAGTGCCCGGCGCCGGTCAGGGGTCAGCGAGCGCCGGGACACCACCAAAAGGTCCACATCACTGGCCGGCTTCAGCCCGCCGAGTACGGCGGAGCCGTGGAGGTAGCTGCCGATGAGCTCGGGTCCAAGGACGTCGGCAACCAGCTCCACGACCGGTGTGAGGTGATCCATTCCGCCAGATTAAGGCCGGATCGGGTGATCGGGCAGACTACGAGCGGGAGTTCCGCTTCCACGGTCCCGTGATGGCCACGAGGATGCCCGGGTCCTGGATGTTGGCGTACAGCGTCCCGCCGTCGGGCGAGAAGACCACGCCGGCGAACTCGCTGTACTCCGGCTCCTCTTCGGTGCCGACGTTCAGGTCGTTGCGCGCGATCGGATACGTACGGCCGCTGTCCGTCGCGCCGAACAGATGCGAGACGCCCTCGCCGTCCTCGGCGAGGATCAGGCCGCCGTACGGGGAGACGGTGATGTTGTCGGGGCCGTCGAAGGCGCCGTCCTTGCCCGGGTCGGGATTCACGCCGAGCAGCACCTTGAGCGTGAGGGTGCGGCGCTTGGGGTGGTAGAACCAGACCTGGCCGTCGTGCGGGTTTCCGGGGCTCTCCGTGCGGGCGTACGAGGAGACGATGTACGCACCGCCGTCGGCCCACCACATGCCTTCGAGCTTGCGGGCGCGGGTGACCTCGCCGTCCTTGAACTGCTTGCGGATCGCGGTCTGCTGTGCGTCGCGCTCGGGCACGTCCACCCAGTCGACGCCGTACACCGTGCCGATCTTCGTGGCGCGCGAGAGGTCGTCGACGAACGTGCCGCCGGAGTCGAAGCACTTGGGTGCCTGAAGGGTCCCGGCGTCGTCGGCGAGCTTCCCGAACTGGCCGCGGCCGTGCTTGAAGGCGCCCGGCGGGACCCAGCGGAAGAAGAGCCCGTTGGGCTTGCTGTCGTCCTCGGTGAGGTACGCGTGACCGGTCTTCGGGTCGACGACGACGGCCTCGTGGTCGAAGCGGCCGAAGAACTTCAGGGGCTTGGGGTCGCGGTTGGCCCTGCGGTCGTACGGGTCGACCTCGAAGACGTAACCGTGGTCCTTGGTCATGCCGTTCTCGCCGGCCTTGTCGGAGTTCTCCTCGCAGGTCAGCCAGGTGCCCCAAGAGGTCCGTCCGCCCGCGCAGTTGGTGGAGGTGCCCGCGACGCCCACCCATTCGGCGACCTCACCGCCACGGCGCACCTCGACGACGGTGCAGCCGCCGGCCGCGGCCGGGTCGTAGACGAGGCCCTCCGTGAGCGGCACGGGGTGGTCGTAGTCGGAACGCGGGCCGTCCATCTCGTGGTTGTTCACGAGCAGCGTGGTGCCGCGCGGGCCCTCGAAGGTGGCGGTGCCGTCGTGGTTCGACGGGGTGAACTCGCCGCTGTCCAGCTTCGTCTTCCCGCTGTACGTGATGATCTTGTACGTGAATCCGGCGGGCAGCGCGAGGATCCCCTCGGGGTCGGGGACGAGCGGCCCGTAACCGGGGCCGTGGGGGCGGTCCCCGTGGCCGGCGCCGGTCGCCTCCTCCTGGCTGGCGAGGGCGCCGTCGGTGGTGGCGAGTACCCCTGCGGTACCGGCGAGCGCGACGCCCGCACCGGTGAGGGCGGAGCGGCGGGCGAAGTCTCTGCGCGTGAGCGGCATGGTCTCTCCTGAAGCGACGGTCCAGGTGCACGGAAGGTGCGGGGTGGTCCGCGCCAGAGAGTTCCGCCCGCGTATAAACGGAGGCTGAACACCGTCCGACTTCTGGAGTCCAGCTTCCGTGAATCCCTCCGCCCCCACCGGCCGCCGTGTCCTCGTCTCCGGAGCCTCGCGCGGGCTCGGCCGCGCGGTCGCCCGCGTCTTCGCCGCCCAGGGCGACCGGGTCGCCGTGCACTACAACTCCCGGCGCGAGGAGGCACAGCGGACCCTCGACGCGCTCGACGGCTCCGGACACGTCCTGGTCGGCGGTGACGTCTCCGACGCCGCGGGGGCGGCGGGCGTCGCGGAGGAGGCCTTCGCCGGGCTCGGCGGGATCGACGTCCTGGTCAACAACGCGGCCGTCAACCTCCGCCACCCGCTCCCGGAGACCCCTTACGACGAGTGGGCGGCGCTGTGGCAGGCGCACGTGTCCGTCAACCTGCTCGCTACGGCGAATCTCAGCCATCTCGCGGCCCGCCGGATGATCGACCAGGGCTCGGGCGGGCGGATCGTCAACATCGGTTCGCGCGGCGCCTTCCGGGGCGAGCCGGATCATCCGGCGTACGGCGCGACCAAGGCCGCGGTGCACGCGCTCGGCCAGTCCCTCGCCGTGTCGCTGGCCCCGTACGGGATCGCGGTCGCCTCGGTGGCCCCGGGTTTCTTCGACACCGAGCGCGTGGCGCACCGCCTCGAAGGCGCGGAGGGCGCGGCGATCCGGGAGCAGAGCCCGTTCGGCCGGGTCGCCTCCGCGGACGAGATCGCCGAGGCCGTACGGTGGCTCGCCTCGCCCGCCGCCGAGTGGGCGTCCGGGACCGTCCTCGATCTCAACGGGGCTTCGCATCTGCGTACTTGAGCACGGAAACAAGGCCCCGGCAGGAGGCGGCGCGTCCGTTTCCCGGCGCGCCGCAAGCGCTCCCAATCTTCGTAAACAAGGTCAAGAGGAGCAGATACCGCGAGTCCCAAGATTTCATGTGGTGGCCCTTGACCCCCGTGTGCGGCGGCAATAGACAGACACCTACCTGCAGGAGCGCAGAACGCGGAGAGGCGAGCCCGGTGGACGCACACGAGGCACGCAGGCTCCATGAGGGCCGGCTCATGATGCTGGCCCATGTGACCGGGGTGGGGATAGGACGGGACGAGCACTCGGGCGAGGACGTGATCGTCGTCTTCGTGACCCGAAAGGTGCCCCGCGATCTGCTCCCGGACGACGATTTGGTTCCCGACGAGCTCGAGGGCGTGCCGGTACGCGTGCTCGCGATCGGCTCAGTCGACGCCCAGGACCAGGAGTCCTGAGCCGCCGGGGATCCCCGCGCATCGCTAGGGGAAGTAGGTGGTCAGGCGTGACGAGCCGGCCAGAATTGATGCGAGGCCCGACGGGCGGGCAGCTCAGCGACAGCTCCCGCCAGCAGGCGATGAGTGACTTCCTGCGGCGTGAAGCGCCGCTGGCCAACGTGGTCGGCTTCGGCCACGGGGTGAAATGGGCCGATGGCCGGCCCACCGGCGAGCAGGCCGTGCTCGTCTTCGTGACCCAGAAGGTTCCCGAGTCCATGCTTCCGGAGCGGGATGTCGTCCCGCGCCAGATGGACGACGGCACCCCGACCGACGTGATCGCGGTCGGTCATGTGGCGGCGCAGCGCAGCACCGGCCGTGGGCGGTCCGTACCGTCCGCGCGCGGTGACGAGCAGCAGGCCGGGCGCCCCGAGGTGTCCGAGCAGCTCGCCCAGCTGTCGCAGCCCCTGCTCGAAGAGCTCGGCGGGCTCGGCGCGTTCGAGCCGCAGCTGCTCAAGCGCCGTATGCGGCCCTGCCCTTCCGGCTTCTCGGTGGGCAACGTCCGCGTGACGGCGGGCACCCTCGGCAGCGTCGTCTACGACTTCCTGCCGGGCGCGACCGTGGACCCGCCGGGTGCGGGCCTCGGCGTACCGTCGAAGTTCTACATCCTGTCCAACAACCATGTGCTCGCCGACTCCAACCGGGCGCAGCTGGGCAGTGCGATCCTGCAGCCCGGCACATTCGACGGCGGGCAGGACCCGGGCGACCGGATCGCCACGCTCGAACGGTTCATCACGATCCAGTTCGCGCCGCAGATTCCGCTGGAGCGGCACAACAACGTCGTGGACGCGGCGCTCGGTTCGGTCGACTTCCAGGACGCCACCCGCGAGACGTACTTCAGCGGTGCGCCGCGCGCCTGGCGGCGCAAGGCCAACGTGGCGGTCGGCGACCTGGTCAAGAAGACCGGCCGTACGACCAACATCAGCTTCGGCCGGATCATCGCGGTCGACGCCACGATCGACGTCAACTACGGCACGGCGGGGACGGCCCGGTTCAAGGACCAGATCCTCACGACGAACATCTCCGCGGGCGGCGACTCGGGTTCCCTGGTCACCTCCCAGGACAACGTGGCGGTCGGCCTGCTGTTCGCCGGTTCGTCCGTGGTCACCGTGTCCAACCACATCGAGAACGTCCGCGCGCTGCTGCGCGTCGAGATCGCCGAGCAGCTGGCCTGAGTCGTACGGAAGGGAGGCACCATGACCACGCAGGCACGCAAGCAGAAGGGTTCCCAGCGGTCGGAGCACAAGTTCTTCAACCCGCAGGGCGCCGAGGTCAAGACGCGTGACGAGGCCTTCGCCTCGCAGCAGATGGACGTGGGGGCACAAGCGGTCTCGACGGACTGCAAGCTGACGCTGCACAACGGGCAGATCAGCTTCGCCCTCGAAGTCACGTACAACCCCAACACCTACCCGCACGTGGTGACGGGCGGCCAGATCAAGTCCGGTATCTGCGGGGCGCCTTGGGACATCACCGGTGGCTTCATCGGTGAGGGCCTGCGGATCGACGCCAAGCGGTCGGGCCAGGGTTCGTGCGCGTCGACGATCACGATCGTCGGCGAGTACCAGAACCCGCCGGCGTTCCGTGGGACGTACGGCTTCGACGGATCGACGTCCTCGTTCAAGCACACCACTCGGTACGAGTGCTGACGCCTTCGCCTCGGCACGGTTGATCCCGCTCCCCGCGGGGTGGTGGGCGGTCCCTTTGGGAGGGGGCCGCCCACCGTGGCCTGTCTCGCCGCCCGACGGGGCCTGTCTCAGCGCCCGACGGAACCGTCGATCTGCTCGCGCAGGATGTCCGCGTGCCCGGCGTGCCGGGCGGTCTCCTCGATCATGTGGACAAGCACCCAGCGCATCGACGGCGGCGGGGTCTCGCGCAGCGAGCGGGCACCGGGGCGGTCCAGGTCGGTGCAGGCGAGGGCGACCTCGTTCGCACGGGCGACCGCCGCACGATAGGCATCCGCCAAGCCGGACGCGGTGTCGTCGTCGGACACCCCGCCCTCGTCGTCCCACTGCGCGCGGTCGGCGCCTTCGTACGCCCAGACGAACCAGTTGAGTTCGACGGCCGTCAGATGCTTGAGCAGAAGAAGCAGGCTGGTCCCGGAGGGAACACCCGCGGTACGCACCGCGGGCTCCGGCACCCCGGCCGCCTTCGCGAGCACCGACTCGCGCAGGTAGTCCAGAAAGGTCAACAGTGTGGTCTTCTCGTCGGCGTTCAGGCCCGGGGGACGCAGATCGGGCCGGGGCTCCGCAGTTGTCATACCGGAACGGTACGCAACATCAGCCCCTGCGGCGTTTGAGCAGATCCGAACGAAGTTCGGATGCCGGGGGTCAGGGGGCGAAGC
>NZ_JAAKZW010000267.1 GCF_011044995.1 Streptomyces mesophilus
GGGCGGGGCGGGGAGAAAAGCCCGCCGCCGGCGCCCCGCACCGCAACCGGAACGCACCCGGACCCTCAACTCACCCGCGAGGCCCGCCTCTTCGCCGCCCCCATCTCCACCTCCGCCGGCAGCCGGTCGAGACCGGCCGAGTCCCGCGCCGTCGTCAGCGCCTCATACGTGAGGTGCTGCAAGGTCTCGCGAGGAGCCGCATGCGCCTCCAGCACGAGATGAACCCGCGCCGAAGGCGCATTGCGCCGCCCGACAAGCAGCACATCCGCCCGCCCGACCCCGTCCAACTCCTCCGCGGCACCGGCCAGTACACCCGCCAGAGCCCGTGCCCGCAGCAGCGCACCCTGCCCGTCCCCGCTGTCCACGAGCACCTCGGTGAGCCGGTTGCGCCGGACCTGGGCGACAAGCGACCACACCATCAGAGCGAACAGCGCGCCCAGCGCCCCGAACACGGCCGGCCACCACCAGGTGTCCTCCCTGAACCGGTCCCGCGCGGACTCGGCGAGCACCACATCTCCCTGGGCGTCGTAGAACCACCACGACGGCAGCGGCCCGCCAAGACCCGCGATCAGCACGCCGGCGCCCACGACCAGGAGCGCGAGCCCCACAAGCCCGATCAGCACCCGGTTGGCTATCCGCAGCATGACCTCAGCCCTTCCCGGGACGGGACACGGTCACCGACAGCGCGGGGCCCGCGACCAGGCCGAGGGACTTGATGCCGTCGCCGAGCGCGGTGTCCAAGTCGGCCCGTACCTCGTCGAGTTCACGGAAGTGCGAGACGGCCCGCACATCGACCTTCGACCGGTACACCCGCACGCGCACCGACTGCACACCGGACACCTCCATCGCCCGGTCCCGCAGCACGAGCGCGGCGGCGCCGCTGTCCAGCCACGCGTGGACGTCGGCGTTGCCGCTGCGCATCGGCAGCGCGGACCGGTGTCCGGGAGCCACCGCGAGGACCAGGAGCCCGATGCCGAGCACCACGACCACCGCGGCCCCGGCGAGCACCCAGGGATCGTCCAGCGTCCTGACCGCGAGCCGACCGGCGAGTTCCTTGCGCCAGGCCATCGCGGACTGTTCGGCCCGTACGGCCGCGAGGTCGTAGATCAGCAGTCCCGCGCCGGCCGCGAGCAGCAGCGCGAGCACCGCCGCGGGGATCCGGCGCACCGACCACAGCCGGCTGCCGTCACCGTCCTCCTCGGGCGTGACCACCGGGCCGTAGCGCGCGGCGGACGCCGACTGGTCGAGCTCGGACTGCGCCCGTTGCAGCACCTCGGCCTTCTCCAGGACGGGCAGGCTCCGTGTCGTGCCCTCGCTCTCGGGGCCGGGCGGCGCCGCCCGCCCTTCGGGTCCTTCGCTCATCGTGTCCTCCCCACCGCCTGCGTCCGCACCGGATGCAGCCGCTCCACCTGGACCGCCACCTCGGGCACGGCCATCCCCGCCAACGCCTCTACCCGCTGGGCGACTTGACGACGCACGGCCGCGCACTGGGCGCCGATGTCGCTCGGGTAGCCGAGCTCGAGCGTGATGCGCGCCCGCACGACCCGCTCCCGCACGCGCACCGCGGCCTGGGGCGCCCGGCCGTCCGCGGGCGCACCCGGGCCGAGCGCCTCACGGGCCGCGTACGCGGCGATCTTCTCCACGACCCGGTCGGCGATGGTGGTCGCGCCACGGTCGCCCGGGGGCACCGCCCGCACGCCGGGACTGCCGGACGCGGTCATCAGCGGTGCCGGTCGCCGCGTGACTCACCGCGGCCGCGGAAGAGATCGCCCAGGTCCAGATCTCCGTCCGCGTACCGCCCGACGAGAAACCCGAGCGCGCCGAGCGCCGCCACGAGCAGGAACGCGCCGAACCCGCCGAAGTACGCGGCGAATCCGAGCGCCATCCCCGCGAGCAGCCCGATCGAAGCCCTGCTCATCGCTCACCCTTCTCACGTCCGCGTCGGTACGTGCCGGGCCTCGGGCGACAGCCAAAGGCCCGGCGACCATGGCCGGGGCTCGCTCCGGGAGGTCTCACTGGAGCCGCGCCTCGTCGTCGTCCTCCTCGTCGGGCAGCTTCACATCGCCGACCGCGATGTTGACCTCGACGACTTCGAGTCCGGTCATCCGCTCGACGGCGGCGATCACGTTCTCGCGTACGGCGCGGGCCACGTCGACGATCGAGACGCCGTAGTCCACGACGATCTCCAGATCGAGCGCCGTCTGCACCTCGCCGACCTCGGCCTTGACACCCCGCGTCACGGCCTTGGCGCCGGGTACGCGGTCGCGTACGGCGCCGAAGGTCCGCGACAGACCCATCGCGTGCACGCCGACCACATCGCGGGCCGCGAGCCCGGCGATCTTCTCGACGACGCCGTCGGCGATCGTGGTGCGTCCTCGTGTCGCGGGATCGCCGCCGCCCCGCTTCTTCACGCCCGCGCCGGTCTGTTCCCCTGCCGCGGCCTCCAACGTGACTTCCTGGCCCGGCTGTACGGTCTCGGTCATCGCCTGTCCCCTCGCCGCCGATTGCGCTCCTTCGCCCACGGTAAGTGCGGGTGCCCCGTCGGTCACCGGGCAAGCTGCATCCATGGACGGTTTGGCACAGGCGATACGTCAACAACTGGGCCTGGGACGGCTGTTGGCGCTCGGCGGACCCGCCGACGGGGCGTGGATCGCGGAGTCGGCGGCGCGCGCGGTCCTGGCACGTGCCGCCGCGGCGTTACGGGGAGTGCGCCTCGATGCGGTACGGCTTGCGCTCGCCGACCCGGACGCGGCCGCCGAGCCCGTGGTGCCCGGACCGCCGAGTGCGCTGCCGCCCGGGCCGCTGCGGATGACGGCCGAATGCGCGGCGTCGGCGGACGAGCCGTTGCCGGCCGTCGCGCAGCGGCTGCGGTCGGGGCTCGCGATCGCCGCGCACGGGCTCGGCCTGGTGGTCGAGTCGGTGGATCTGCGCATCACGGAGCTGGTCGAGCCCGAGGAGCTCACGGCCGCAACCCCCGCGCCGGGCAGGCGCGTTCGGACGGCCCGCACCGACCCCGGCCGCGACCCGGCCGCCCGCGCCGCCCTGGCCGTACCGGGAGTGACCCGGCTGACGGGGACGCAGGCGGGCACGGGCCGCGCCGTCCTGGTGGAGGAGCGCCGCTCGCCCGGTGCGCTGGCGGCGCGCCACCTGCGTATCGACCTGGCGACCGCCGCGCACCACAACGCACTCGAGGTCGCCCTGGCGGTCCGCCGCGCCGCTTCCGCGGCGCTGCCCGACCGGCCGACGGTGGCGGTTCTGGTCACGGAGGTCGACGGACTCGCATGAGCCGGGGCGGGATCGGCCGCCGAGAGCGGGAACGGGAGTCAGTCGCCCAGACCCGCCAGATCCCGCAGCCGCCGCGCCTGCGCCGCACGCTCGGCGACGCGCTGGTCCTCGTAGGAGCGGCTCACCGCACCCTGAAGCAGCGCCTTGGTCTCGACGACGGCATCGCGCGGCGCGGCGAGCAGGGCGCCCGCCAAGTCGCGTACGGCGGCGTCGAGTTCGGATCCGGGCACGACGAGGTTGGCGAGGCCGATACGCCCCGCCTCGTCCGCGTGCACGAAGCGCCCGGTGACACAGATCTCCAGGGCGCGCGCATAGCCGACCAGGCCGACCAGCGGATGCGTGCCGGTCAGATCGGGGACGAGCCCCAGGCTGGTCTCGCGCATGGCGAACTGGGCGTCCTCGGCCGCGACCCGCAGATCACAGGCGAGCGCCAGCTGGAAACCGGCACCGATCGCATGCCCCTGTACGGCCGCGATGGTCAGCACATCACTGCGCCGCCACCACGTGAACGCCTCCTGGTACTCGGCGATGACCGCATCGAGCTCCGCGTCACCGCCGCGCGCCATCTCCAGGAACGAGGGCTCGCCCTCGAACCCCTCCGGTGTGAAGGCCTGCCGGTCGAGACCGGCGGAGAACGATTTGCCCTCCCCGCGCAGGACCACCACGCGCACGCTGCCCGGCAGCGCCCGGCCGGCCTCGGTCAACGCCCGCCAGAGTGCAGGACTTTGGGCGTTGCGCTTGGCCGCGTTGGCCAGGGTCACCGTGGCGAGCGTGTCGTCGATGGTGAGCCGGACGCCGTCCTTGTCGAGGACGACGGTGCCGGAGGTGTCGTTCGAGGTCATGGGGGTCTCCGCGTGGCCGCAGTCAGAAACAGCAATGAAGTGACTGCACAGTAACCACCCGGCCGGTCACCGGACCGACCGGGTGGCCACCACCGAAGACAAAGGGCATCCCGACGCTGGAAACGCCGAAGACATCCTGTACGTCCGAAGACGTCAGGAAGCCGCCTTCTTGCCCCGCGTCGCCCCGCCGCGTCCCCGCAGCGTGACCCCGGACTCGCTGAGCATCCGGTGGACGAAGCCATACGAGCGACCGGTCGATTCGGCCAGCGCTCGGATGCTTGCACCGGAGTCGTACTGCTTCTTCAGGTCTGCCGCGAGCTTGTCGCGCGCGGCGCCGGTTACCCGGCTGCCCTTCTTCAGAGTCTCGGCCACCCGTGCCTCCTCATGGGAAGTGCGCTCTGGACTTCTCATGATCACCCCTCTTGAGCGTCCTGGCCACCCATTCGGCAAGGTCCGTCCGGCCGGAATGGGCGCCTCCAAGTGGTTCCTCACTAACGGAGGGAATGATTCCGGTGACCTCGGTTCACCGGGTCGAACAGGTCCATGAACGAACCGGCAGGTCAAGGCGTACAAGGTCACGGTCAACCGCACACGGCCAGGCCATCCCTTGATCCGGTGTACGACACACCGCGGTACTAGGCGATCTCACTCATACGAAGGATCACGCGTCAGCAGAATGATCCAGACGAAGTGGATCAGGCTCGTCCTCTCGTGTTCGGGACGAGCCGCCCCAAGGCTGCACTGCCGCGATGCGCCGCCCGCGAAGCCTTACGCGAGCGCCACGAGGTCCGCGTAGTCCGCGCCCCACAGGTCCTCGACGCCGTCGGGCAGCAGGATGATGCGCTCCGGCTGCAGCGCCTCGACCGCGCCCTCGTCGTGCGTGACGAGCACGACCGCGCCCTTGTACGTGCGCAGCGCGCCGAGGATCTCCTCGCGGCTGGCCGGGTCGAGGTTGTTGGTGGGCTCGTCGAGCAGCAGCACGTTGGCGGAGGAGACCACGAGCGTCGCGAGCGCGAGCCGGGTCTTCTCGCCGCCGGACAGGACCCCGGCCGGCTTGTCGACGTCGTCGCCGGAGAACAGGAACGAGCCGAGCGTCTTGCGGACCTCGACGAGATCGAGGTCCGGGGCCGCGGAGCGCATGTTCTCCAGGACGGTGCGCTCCGGGTCGAGGGTCTCGTGCTCCTGCGCGTAGTAGCCGAGCTTGAGGCCGTGGCCCTCGAGGACCTTGCCGGTGTCGGGCTTCTCGGCGCCGGCCAGGAGCCTCAACAGGGTGGTCTTTCCCGCACCGTTGAGACCGAGGATGACGACCCTGGACCCCTTGTCGATGGCCAGATCGACATCGGTGAAGATCTCAAGGGAGCCGTACGACTTGGAAAGGCCCTCGGCCATGAGCGGCGTCTTGCCGCACGGCGAGGGGTCCGGGAAGCGCAGCTTGGCGACCTTGTCGTTCACGCGCACCGCTTCGAGGCCGGAGAGCAGCTTCTCGGCGCGGCGGGCCATGTTCTGCGCGGCCACGGTCTTGGTGGCCTTGGCGCGCATCTTGTCGGCCTGCGAGTTGAGGGCCGCGGCCTTCTTCTCGGCGTTCTGCCGCTCGCGCTTGCGGCGCTTCTCGTCGGCCTCGCGCTGCTGCTGGTAGAGCTTCCAGCCCATGTTGTAGACGTCGATGTGGGAGCGGTTGGCGTCCAGATAGAAGACCTTGTTGACCACCGTCTCGACCAGGTCGACATCGTGGGAGATCACGATGAAGCCGCCGCGGTACGTCTTGAGGTACTCGCGCAGCCAGACGATCGAGTCGGCGTCGAGGTGGTTCGTCGGCTCGTCGAGGAGCAGGGTGTCGGCGTCCGAGAACAGGATCCGCGCGAGCTCGACGCGGCGGCGCTGACCGCCGGAGAGCGTATGCAGCGGCTGGCCGAGCACCCGGTCGGGCAGACCGAGCGCGGCGGCGATGGTGGCGGCCTCGGCCTCGGCGGCGTATCCGCCCTTGGTGAGGAACTCGGTCTCCTGGCGCTCGTACTGCCGCAGCGCCTTCTCGCGCGTACCGCCCTGGCCGTTGGCGATGCGCTCCTCGTTCTGCCGCATCTTCTGGATCAGGGTGTCCAGGCCGCGGGCCGACAGGATGCGGTCGCGGGCCAGGATGTCGAGGTCGCCGGTACGCGGGTCCTGTGGCAGATAGCCGACCTCGCCGGAGCGCGTGATGGTGCCGCCCGCGGGCTGGCCCTCGCCGGCGAGGCACTTGGTGAGCGTGGTCTTGCCGGCGCCGTTGCGCCCGACCAGACCGATGCGGTCGCCCTTGGCTACGCGGAAGGTGGCGTTCTCGATGAGGATGCGGGCGCCGGCGCGCAGCTCGATGCCGGTTGCGGTGATCACGGGACAGACTCCTGGGCAGGGTGGGATGCGGCGAGGACAGGGCTGAGGGACGTGTCGACGCCGCCTAATGCACGAGGAGAATGGCCATACGGCAATTCTAGCGGTGGGAGGCAACTGCTTTTGGGGCCGGTACGGCAGGCCCGTTACGGCAGGTCGTTGCCCATCGGGCGCCGGTCCGGGGCGATCCGGCCGAGGTCGTCGACCGCGACGACCTGCTGCGGCCAGGGCGCCGCGTCGCCCGCACACGGCTGCGCGAGCACCCACGCACGGCCGTGACGCACCCCTCGTTCCGGCGCGAAGGCGCAGCCGCGCCGCGCGGGCAGCACCCAGCGCAGATCGCCGTCCGCGCTGCGGTAGGCCGTGATCCGCTGCGGGGTCACCACGGCCACCATCCGCGCCTCGGGATCCAGGGCCCTCAGCACGCCCTCGGCCCCGTTCTCGCGCAGCCGGCGCGCCCCGCCGGGAATGGCCCGGTGCCAGCGCACCGCGCTGCCGTCGCGCACCGTGTCGGTGATCAGCCCGTCGTCCCAGAGCGTGACCGCGTGCCCGGTCGCGGGCAGCAGCGCGAGCGGCCGGCGCCCGTCGCGGGCGTGGGTCCAGCGGGTGCGGCCGCTCTGGGGGTCGTACGCGCGGACCGCCTCGCCCTCGATACGGAGCCGGGGCTCGCCCTCGGCCACGGCGGCGTGCCGCACCAGACGGTCGCCGAAGGGGGCGTGGCGTGCGTCATGGGCGGCGGTGAGCAGCGGGGCGGCCGCGGCGAGGGCGAGCGCGAGGGGAAGCATCAGGCGCGACGTGCGGCGCGGGGGGCGCCGGGGTCCGGGCGGCCGGGGCGGCGCATAGGGGCCGCCCGCCGGGCGGCCGTCGGCGCGGGGCTCACGCTCCGCGGCCACAAGGGTTCCGGTCCGCATCGGTCCGCCGCTCACATAGGCCCCCGGTCCGCCGCTCACATAGGCCCCCTCGTCACTGCTCTTCGCCGGCCCGACCGCACAGGGCGCGCGGCCTCGGATCCGGCGCAGAGCGTAGTCCCGGCGCCGCGCGCGGGCGGTCCGTGAGGCGTCCGACACGGCAGGCCGGTGGTCCCGGGTCGCCCGTTCGGTCCTCTGCCCACGCCCGTTGCGACCGGGCGTAACAGGATGAAGGAGCCGAGCCTCCGATATCGGCCTAAGGATGGTGCGCCCGTGCAGTTCGACGACAACGCCAATCTGGACACCTCGGAAGTCAGCGACGTCCGCGGCAGCCGGATGAAGAGCAAGGCGGCCATCGGCGGCGGGTTCGCCGGCATCATCGCGCTGATCATGGGGCTCTTCTTCGGTGTCGGCCCGGACAATCTGGGCCTGGCCTCGGGCAATGACGACCCCACGGACACCGCGTCGAGCGCCGCCCAGGTGCAGCAGACCTGCCGGACCGGACAGGACGCGAACACCAAGGACGACTGCCGGATGGTCGCGGTGGTCAACAGCGTGCAGGACTACTGGCGCCAGGAGTTCCCGCGCCGCAATGCCCGGTACGGCGCCGCACAGACGGTGTTCTTCTCCGGCCGCGTCAACACCGCGTGCGGCGCCGCGAGCTCGGCGGTCGGGCCCTTCTACTGCCCCGGGGACCGGAAGGTCTATCTGGACCTGGGCTTCTTCAACGAGCTGCGGACCAAGTTCGGCTCCAGCGGCGGACCGTTCGCCCAGGCCTATGTGGTGGCGCACGAGTACGGCCACCACATCCAGAACCTGGCCGGCACGCTGCAGCGCGCCCAGGACGGACGGACCGGCGCCAACAGCAATGCCGTACGGGTCGAGCTGCAGGCCGACTGCTACGCCGGTGTGTGGGCCAAGCACGCGACGACCACCCCGGACGACGCCACCGGCCGGCCGCTGATCACCTCGCTCACGGACGAGGACATCCGCGACGGTCTGAGCGCGGCCGCGGCCGTCGGCGACGACCGGATCCAGGAGCGGTTCCAGGGCAGGGTGTCGCCGGAGAACTGGACGCACGGCTCCGCCGAGCAGCGCCAGCAGTGGTTCTACCAGGGGTACCGCACCGGCGACATGGCCCAGTGCAACACCTTCCGGTGACCGCGGACGGGTGACGGCGGACAGGGCCTGACAGGGGGCCGGGAGGATTGTCAGTGGCGGGTGCCAGACTGGGACGCAAGGTCACATCCGTATGGAAATCCTTAAGGAGTGGATCACCATGGCACAGTCACCGTCCATCACTCCGACCCTGCTCTACGCGGACGCCAAGGCGGCGATCCGCCAGCTCACGGAGGCGTTCGGCTTCGCCGAGACCGCGCTGTTCGAGGGCGAGGGCGGCATCGTCGAGCACTGCGAGCTCACGTATGGCAACGGCGTCGTGATGCTGAGCTCGAAGGGGCGCGGCGGAGCCTTCGCCAAGGCGATGGAGAACGCCGGTCCTGTCGGTCTGTTCATCCACATCGACGACGTCGACACCCATCACAAGCGGTCCGTGGAGCACGGCGTCGAGATCCTGATGCCGCCCACCGACCAGGACTACGGATCGCGGGACTACATGGCCCGCGATCTCGAGGGCAACATCTGGAGCTTCGGGAACTACAGCCCGCAGGCCGGCTGAGCTCCGCCCCGCCGAGGGGGCGCCGCAGCGCAGAGCGCTGTCACGCCCCGCCGGTGTGGACTTGGAAGGCCGCCCGACGTACCGCCTTGGCGAGAGCCGGGTCCGGGTGGGCGGCCGCCAGCGCGACCAGGACCTGGACGGTACGGGGGTGGCCGACCGCGCGGATCTCGGCGAGCAGCTGCGGGATCGTCGGCTGCACCGCCGCTTCCAAATGCCGTACGAGCAGGGTCGCTTCACCGTGGTCCGCGACCGCCGCGGCCGTGTCCACCCAGAGCCAGGTGGATTCCTCGCGGGTGAGCACCGTGTGCACGTCCTCGGGGTCGCAGCCCTCGTGCTCGGCGAGCCAGATCAGGGCGTACGGACGCAGCAGCAGCTCGTCGGAGGCGGCGCGTACGTCCGGTTCGGCGGGGGCGCCGACCACGCGCAGGGCTTCGAAGGCGAGGCCTCGCAGCAGGGAGTCGTCGCCGCGGGCCGCGTCGAGGAGCTCGGTGACGGCGCTGCGCACGGGGCGCGCGGCCAGCCAGGCGCGGTATTCGGCGCGGGCGGCGTTGGGGCGCAGCCGGGCGCAGCCACGGAGCATGCCCTCGGCGTGCTGCTCGATGTTCCCCGCCGGGCTCTGCGCGGCCACGATGATCTGTTCCAGCTTGACCCAGACCGCCCAGCTGCCGAGCGGCGTCATCGTCGCCTGGTCCGCGTCGAGGGTCAGTGCGCCGACGGCGGCGAGGCCGGTGAGCGCCCAGTCGAGCAGCGGGGCCAAGTCCGTTTCGGCGGAGACCGGTTCGGCCTGCGGCCCGTAGGGGATCTCGCAGCGCTCGTCGCGGAGTTCGGTGACGCGCTGCCCGAGGAGGTCGAGCAGCTGGGGCAGCGGGAGGGGGCCCTGGGAGAGCTGAAGCACGGACAGCAACTGCGGTACGGCCTCGACCACTTCGGCCACCGCGGCGGGGGCGAGCTCGGCGGGCGCCGGGTGCACCAGGGACCACGCGTCGAACAGGGCGACCCACCCGCGCAGGACCGCCGAGTCGTCCCGGTCCCAGGCGCGCAGCCGCCAGCCCGCGCGGGCGCTGTCGCCGTGCACCTCGATCAGGCCCGCCAGACGTGCGGTGTCCCAGTCGGTGCGTACCTGCTGAGGTGTCAGCTCCAGTTGTGCGGCGGCCCGTTCGGCGATGTCCGGGGTGAGGGCGCCGCCGGGCGCGGTGCGCAGCACGTTCTGCTGTCCCGCGCTGCCGGTGTCGCCGGCCCAGCGGGCGATCCGTGCGGCGGCGGCCAGGCCCTTGCGCGCCATCGTGGCGAGCTGCGCGGGGGCGGGTGTGCCCTCGGGCGGCCTGGGGG
>NZ_JAAKZW010000268.1 GCF_011044995.1 Streptomyces mesophilus
CCCCTGCCCCTCCACCCTGTACGGCACGCACTGCCCCACCTCGTACACCCTGCGCCGCCCCACCTCGTACGCGAACACCCCCAGCCACACCGCGATCAGCAGCACCTGCGACCGCTGTCCGAGCCCGAGCAGCCAGGTGCCCTTGCCCGCCTGGAACGCCGCCACGGACGCCAACGTCCAGGCGGTGACGGCCAGTTCGGCTGCCACGAGCCACGGTCCGATACGGGCGAGCAGCGGCCAGGACCCGTACCGGCGGGCCGCCACCGTGAGCGCCACCATCCCCACCAGCGCACCGCACACCGCGACCGAACTGCTCATGGCGTGCGCGGCGTGCGTGGCCGGCACCAGACCCGCCGTCTCGCGGGCCGCACACTCCGGGTCGGCCGTCGGCGTGCAGCTCAGCGGTAGCCGTGAGTCGATCGCCGTGGCCGCCCCGAACAGCGCTAGCCCGGCCCAGCCGAGCGTGGACCACAGGGCGCGCGGACGGTGGCGCAGCAGACCCCATGCCGCGCCGGCGAACACGAGCAGTCCCGCCACGAGGTCCGTGGTGCGGAAGACGCCGCCGAGCGGTTCGCTCTGCGCGGCGAGTTCGCTGACGTAGGTCCGTATCGGATCGAGGCCGGTGGAGACGACGACTTCGATCACCCAGGCCGTGTACGTCAGCGCCCCCAGCGCGAGCGGCACGGCGGCGGGCCGCAGGTCGAGAGGACGGGAAGGGCTCATCGCTGCACACACCACCGAGAGGGACATAGTGGGGCAAAGCCTACGTCCCGCATGGGGGAGTGGACGCCCGGGTGCCTACTCCACGGGAGCCCGAGCACCCTGGTACTCCGGATGCACCCAGTGCGGCTTGCGGAACTTCAGGAACGCCAGCGGAATCACGAGCCCGAGGATGAGCAGCCCACCGCCGACGATCAGCAGATAGCGCCACAGCGGCCCGTCGCCGAACTGGTCCGGCGGCACGAACCCGATGACCATCGCGCACGCCGAGGCGACGAACCCGACGCCCGCGACCAGCGTCACCGCCGGTACCACGAAGCCGCGCGGCCGGTCCGGCTGGCTCTTGCGCAGCTTGATCACGGCCACGAACATCAGCAGATACGCGATCAGATAGATCTGCACCGTGATCACGGAGAACATCCAGTACGCGGACGACACGTCCGAGCTGAACGCATACAGGACACCGATCAGGGTGGTGACCACACCCTGGGCGATCATGATGTTCTGCGGCACTCCGGCCGGGTTCAGCTTCTGCAGGAACGGCGGCAGATACCCCTCCTGGCGCGACAGCTGCACCAGCCCCTTCGCGGGACCCGCGAGCCAGGTCAGCATGCCGCCGAGCGCCGCCATCACCACCATGATCCCGACGATCTTCGTCAGCCAGGCGACGCCGAAGTGCGAGAAGAAGGCGTGGAAGGCCTGCATCAGACCGGCGGTGAGGCTGGTGTTCTCGGCGGGAAGCACCCAGCTGATGGCGAGGGCCGGAAGGATGAAGATCAGCAGCACGAGCCCGGTGGCCATGAAGATCGAGCGCGGATACTCCGAGCGCGGTTCGCGCAGGCTGGAGACGTGCACGCCGTTCATCTCCATACCCGCGTAGGAGAGGAAGTTGTTGACGATCAGGACCAGGCTGGCGAGTCCGGTCCACGGCGGCAGCCAGTGGCCGGAGTCCATCGGCGCCTCGGAGGGGTTGCCCTGCGCGAGGAAGACGATGCCGAGCACCACGAGCGCGACGCCCGGGATCAGCGTGCCGATGATCAGGCCCAGGCTGGACAGGCCGGCCACGGTCTTGGTGCCGCGTGAGGTGATCCAGACGCCGGTCCAGTAGATGACGACGATGACGATCGCGACGTAGAGCCCGTTCTCGGCGAGGCTCGGGTGGATGACGTACGCGAAGGTCGAGGCGACATACGCGAGCAGGCTCGGGTAGTACGCGATGGTCATCGCGAACTGGCACCACACCGCGAGGAAGCCGAGCGGCTTGCCGAGCGCCTCGCTCACCCACCGGTAGATGCCGCCGGTCCAGCCGGATGCCAGCTCGGCGCCGACGAGGGCGGTGGGGAGCAGGAAGACGATCGCGGGCAGCAGATAGAGGAAGATCGCGGCGAGGCCGTAGATCGCCATGGAGGGCGAGGGGCGCAGACTCGCGACGGAGGCGGTCGTCATCAGGGCGAGCGTCACCCAGGAGATGAACTGCCTCTTGGTGCCGTCGTCCGAGACCGGCTCTTTGACCTCGTCGGTGGTCGTCATGCGGCCATGATCAACGCGATACGGTCGCTCCGCATGCGGAGCGACCGTGCGTCACCGAGGCTTGGCGCGCCACGTCACCGACGCTTGGCGCCCCAGGTCACCGAGGCTTCGCGCCCCGCTCCTTCAGGAGGTCAGCCATCAGATCGATCTCCGACTCCTGCGCGTCGACCATCCCCTGCGCCAGCCGCTTCTCGACGCCCACCACGCAGCGCTCCACACAGCCCTGGGCCATGTGGACACCGCCCTTGTGGTGGTCCGTCATCAGCTGGAGGTAGAAGATCTCGGCGTCCTTGCCGCTGAGTTCCCCCAGGCGCTTGATCTCGGACTTGGTCGCCATGCCCGGCATCAGCGCGCCGTCGTGGCCGGGCGACGGCGAGGCCGGCATGTCCATCCAGCCCATCGGCTCGTCGCCGGACGCGATCGGCAGCCCCCACAGGTTGAGCCAGCCGAGCAGCATGCCGCGCTGGTTGGCCTGGGTGTTGGCGATGTCGTACGCAAGCCGGCGGATGCCCTCGTCGTCGGTGCGGTCCCGTACGACGAAGGACATCTCGACGGCCTGCTGATGGTGCACGGCCATATCCCGCGCGAACCCCGCGTCGGCGGAGTCCGTCGAGGGCGTGGCCGAGGCGGCCGGGGGTGCCGCGTCGTCGTGGCCGTCCGCGAGCGCGAGGGTCATGCCCCCGCCGCCCGCGAGCAGCACCGCCGCGGCGATCCCCAGCCAGGTTGCGCGCTTCACTGACACAGTCCGTTCCTGGTGGCTACAGAGTCCTCATGGTCGCAGAGTCCTCGTGGCTACAGGGCCAGTCCGTTGGTGCAGGCGGCGCCCGGCTCGGGGGTCTGCTTGCCCTGCACGAACTTGGCGAAGAAGCTGTCCACCCGCGGGTCCTTGGCGCTGTCCACGGTGACCTGCTTGCCCCAGGCGGTCAGCATGAGCGCGCCCTTCTGGCCGTCGACCGGGCTCATCAGGGAGTACGGGGTGGCCTTGACCTTCTCCTGGAGCGCCTTGATGTCGGCGTCCTTGGCCTGCTTGTTGTACGTGACCCACACGGCGCCGTGCTCCAGGGAGTGCACCGCGTTCATGTCCGGGATCGCCTTGTCGTAGACGTCGCCGTTGCAGTTCATCCACGCCTGATTGTGGTCGCCGCCGACCGGAGGAGTCTGCGGGTACGACACCGGCTTCGTGACGTGGTTGCGGCCCAGCTTCTTGGCGTCGAACTCCTGCAGGCCCTTGATGGGCGCATCGGCGGCGGCCTTGGCCTTCGCGTCCGCCTTGTCCTGCTTGTTCTGCTCGTTGATGAAGAGGTACGAGCCGAAGCCGACCAGGCCCACCACTATGACGGTGCTGATGCCGATGGTGATCAGCCGGTTGCGGCGCTCGCGGGCCTGTTCGGCGCGGCGCATCTCCTCTATCCGGGCCCGGCGATCGGCTGAGGAGTTCTTGCGGGCGGAACCCATGCTGGTATGTCCGTTCTCCAGTGGCAGGCGGGTCAGCTGATGTTATCGGCGGGTCGGCGCCACGTCAGCCGCCCCCGCTGCGGCAATGGACCGGGCCGGTTTGCAACGTGTTCGAAACCGTGTGGTGGGATGCTCAAGTGACCCCGTGTACATGAGGCACGCTCCGGTGGTCGGCCGGCCGGCAAGGATGGGTGGAAAGTCGCAATGGACAAGCAGCAGGAATTCGTGCTCCGCACGCTCGAGGAGCGCGACATCCGGTTCGTACGCCTGTGGTTCACGGATGTCCTCGGCTTCCTGAAGTCGGTGGCCGTGGCGCCGGCCGAGCTGGAGCAGGCCTTCGACGAGGGCATCGGGTTCGACGGCTCCGCGATCGAGGGTTTCGCCCGGGTCTACGAGTCCGACATGATCGCCAAGCCCGACCCGGTGACCTTCCAGATCCTGCCGTGGCGCGCGGAGGCGCCCGGCACGGCCCGGATGTTCTGCGACATCCTGATGCCCGACGGCTCCCCGTCGTTCGCGGACCCGCGCTATGTCCTCAAGCGCGCCCTCGCCAAGTCCTCCGACCTCGGCTTCACCTTCTACACCCACCCCGAGATCGAGTTCTTCCTCCTGAAGGACAAGCCGCTCGACGGTTCGCGGCCGACGCCCGCGGACAACTCCGGCTACTTCGACCACACCCCGCAGAACGTGGGCATGGACTTCCGCCGCCAGGCGATCACCATGCTCGAATCCATGGGCATCTCGGTCGAGTTCAGCCACCACGAGGGTGCGCCGGGCCAGCAGGAGATCGACCTGCGGTACGCGGACGCGCTGTCGACCGCGGACAACATCATGACCTTCCGCCTCGTCATGAAGCAGGTCGCTCTGGAGCAGGGCGTGCAGGCCACGTTCATGCCCAAGCCCTTCTCGGAGCACCCGGGCTCCGGCATGCACACGCACCTCTCGCTCTTCGAGGGCGACCGCAACGCGTTCTACGAGTCGGGCGCCGAGTACCAGCTCTCCAAGGTCGGCCGCTCCTTCATCGCGGGCCTGCTCAAGCACGCCGCGGAGATCTCCGCCGTGACGAACCAGTGGGTCAACTCGTACAAGCGCATCTGGGGCGGCTCGGAGCGCACCGCGGGCGCCGGCGGCGAGGCGCCCTCGTACATCTGCTGGGGCCACAACAACCGCTCGGCCCTGATCCGCGTCCCGATGTACAAGCCGGGCAAGATCGGCTCGGCGCGCGTCGAGGTCCGCTCGCTCGACTCGGGCGCCAACCCCTATCTCGCGTACGCGGTGCTGCTCGCCGCGGGCCTCAAGGGCATCGAGGAGGGGTACGAGCTTCCGCCCGGCGCCGACGACGACGTGTGGGCGCTGCGCGACGCCGAGCGCCGCGCGATGGGCATCGAGCCGCTGCCGCAGAACCTGGGCGAGGCGATCGCCCTGATGGAGCGCTCGGAGCTGGTCGCGGAGACGCTGGGCGAGCACGTCTACGACTTCTTCCTCCGCAACAAGAAGCAGGAGTGGGAGGAGTACCGCTCCGAGGTGACCGCCTTCGAGCTGCGCAAGAACCTGCCGGTGCTGTAGGCCACCGGGTGATGCCCTGCACGGCCACCGAATGATGCCTGCCCGCGGAACCGATGAGTTCTGCGGGCAGGGCCGGTCTACAGGAGCATGAAGACCTACACACTCGAAACAGCCGGCGCCGACCTCGTCTACGACGTCCGGGGACCGCTTCCGCCCGAAGGCGGACGCCCGCCGCTGCTCATGATCGGGCAGCCCATGGACGCCACCGGGTTCGTCGCCCTCGCGAAGCGCTTCCCCGACCGGACCGTTGCCACGTACGACCCGCGCGGGCTCGGCCGCAGCACCCGCAAGGACGGGCGGACCGACCACACCCCGCAGGTCCAGGCCGACGACGTGCACGCCGTGGTCGAGGCGCTCGGGGCCGGTCCTGTCGAGCTCTTCGCGAGCAGCGGCGGCGCGGTCACCGCGCTCGCGGTCGTCGCCAAGTACCCCCAGGACGTGACCACCTTGGTCGCGCACGAGCCGCCGCTGATCACCCTCACCCCGGACGGTCCGGCGGCCGTACGGGCGCGGGCCGGGGTCCGGGAGGCGTACGAGAAGCGCGGGTGGGGGGCCGGGATGGCCGCGTTCGTGGCCATGACCTCGTGGGAGGGCGAGTTCACCGACGCGTACTTCGCGCAGCCTGAGGCCGACCCCGCCGCGTTCGGGATGCCCACCGAGGACGACGGCTCGCGGGACGACCCGCTGCTGTCCGACCGGTCGTGGGCGATCAGCGACTACCGGCCGGACGCCGACGCGCTCATCGCCGCACCGACCCGCGTGGTGATCGCGGTGGGCGAGGAGTCCGAGACCGTGCAGACCGGGCGCACCTCCGTCGCGACCGCCGAACTGCTCGGGCAGCGGGTGGTCGTGTTCCCGAGCCATCACGGCGGGTTCCTGGACGGGGAGTTCGGATATCCGGGGAAGCCGGACGAGTTCGCGCAGCGGCTGCGGGAGGTGCTCGACGGCGCGTCCTGAGCGGCCATGGGACGGGCCCGGCACCGCTGCGCAGCGGTGCCGGGCCCGTGTCAGTACGTAACTCGGCGCTCCGCTCAGCGCTCCGACAAAGGCGCCGGGGCTTCCTGAATGACCCAGCCGTTGCCGTCCGGGTCCTTGAAGAAGGCGAAGGAGTTCCAGGTCTCGCCCTTGCCCGGGGCCCAGCCCTCCGCGCCGACGTGCATGATCTCCGAGATGTCCAGGCCCCGGGCGGTCAGTTCCGCGTGGGCCTCCTCGATGTCCGTGACGCAGATCTGCAGGCCCTGGATCGCGCCCGGCTCCATCGACGTCTGGCCCGGGGACGGCGGCATGCCCACCGTCAGGGCGATGGAACAGCGCGAGCCGGGCGGGGTGATCTGGATGATCCGGGTCGTCGGCGTGACCTGCTGGTCGAGGTCGACCTTGAAGCCGCACTTGTCCGCGTAGAACTCCTTGGCACGGTCCGCGTCCGAGATGGGGACGACGACTACTTCAAGGGTGTACTCCATGGTCTGCTCCATAGATTCAGAGGGATACGAGGGTCAGTCGCCGAACGTCCAGCGGGTCTGGCTGAACGGCTCGCCCTTGCCGAAGCCGAAGGCCGTACGCGGGGCGACTTCGAACACCAGAGCCTTGCCTGCACCATGCTCGAAACAGCCGTCGTTCACGTCGAAATGCCAGAAACTGCCGTACTTGCACTCCCACGCGGCCGCCAGAGTGCGGAGCCGGGCATCATCCGTGACGCGTACGGCGGCTCCCTCGACCACCACGTCGAAGCCCTTGTTCCAGGTGTTGGTGCCGGTGGTGAGGACCAGTTGCGGGTTGGCCGCGAGGTTGAGCGCCTTGCGTTCCTGGGCGCCCGTGCAGAAGTACAGCTTGCCGTCGCGCCAGACCGCGGGCAGCGGGGTGACATGGGGGCGGCCGTCGGGCCGTACGGTCGAGATCCAGAACAGCTCGGCCTCCACGAGCAGCGCCTCGGCCTGCGCCCATTCGACGGCCACCGCGCTCTCGTCGCTGTAGGCGGGGTTCAGCTCGGTGCGGGGCGCCTGTGGCATGCGGGGTGCCTGCGGCATACGGGCCTCCATGAGGACCTCCTCCTTCGATGGTGCCTTTGCAGGGCAGACCGCGCGCGGGCGCGGAAATCATCGGTGGCCGCAGGACGCCGGGGGGCACGGCGGGTCACAACGGAGGCGGAAAGACTAGGCTCGGGCGCGGACCTTGATCAGCGAAAGGGGTCGCAGATGACCGTGCCGGGGCGCAGAAGCAGTGCCTTCACCAGGCTTCTTCGGCACGGGTTCACCGACCCCTCCGCCGCCGAGCGGCACCTCACCGGTCCGTATCTCGCCCCCCTGCAGTCCAGCTCGGTCCTGCTCGACGCCCTCGGCGCCACGGCCGATCCCGATCTCGCGCTCACCGGTCTCGTACGACTGGTGGAGGCGCAGCCCGACGACGAGCAGCGCCGGATGCTGTTCGACACCCTGCTGGCCGGCAAGCCGCTCAGGGACCGGCTGCTCGGCGTGATGGGCGCGTCCGAGGCGCTCGCCGACCATCTGGCCCGCCACCCCGGCGACTGGCACGCCCTCGTCACGTACGAGGCGAGTGATCTGCACCCGGGCGTCGAGGAGTTCGAGCGGGGCCTCTCCCATGCCACGGATCCCGTGGCGCTGCGCGTGGCGTACCGCCGGTGTCTGCTGTCGATCGCCGCGCGTGATGTGTGCGGCACGACCGACGTCGCCGAGACCGCCGCCGAACTGGCCGACCTCGCCACCGCCACGCTGCGCGCCGCTGTCGCGATCGCCCGGGGCGCCGCGCCCGAGGACGACGCGCTGTGCCGGCTCGCGGTGATCGCGATGGGCAAGTGCGGTGGCCATGAGCTCAATTACGTGTCCGACGTCGATGTCATCTTCGTGGCCGCCGCGGCCGACGGCGCAGAGGAGGGCAAGGCCGTGCAGGCCGCGACCCGGCTCGCCTCGCACATGATGCGGATCTGCTCCGAGACCACGGTGGAAGGGACCATCTGGCCCGTCGACGCCAATCTGCGGCCCGAGGGCCGCAACGGTCCGCTGGTGCGGACGATGGCCAGCCATCTCGCGTACTACCAGCGCTGGGCGAAGACCTGGGAGTTCCAGGCGCTGCTCAAGGCCCGGCCCGTCGCCGGTGACCCGGAGCTCGGCCGGGAGTACGTCGAGACGCTCTCGCCCCTGGTGTGGCACGCGGCCGAGCGTGAGAACTTCGTGCCCGACGTGCAGAAGATGCGGCGCCGCGTCGTCGACAGCATTCCGACCGCCGAGCTGGAGCGTGAGCTGAAGCTCGGGCCCGGCGGGCTCAGGGACGTCGAATTCGCCGTACAGCTGCTGCAGTTGGTGCACGGGCGCGGTGACGCCTCGCTCAGGAGCGGCTCCACCCTTGAGGCCCTGAACGCGCTTGCGGCCGGCGGATACGTGGGCCGCGCGGACGCCGCCCAGCTCGACGAGGCGTACCGCTTCCTGCGGGCCATGGAGCATCGCATCCAGTTGTACCGGCTGCGCCGCACCCATCTCGTACCCGAGGACGAAGCCGATCTGCGGCGGCTCGGCCGGTCGCTCGGGCTGCGCACCGAGCCCGTCACGTCGCTCAACAAGGCCTGGCGCAAGCACAGTTCGGCCGTGCGGCGGCTGCACGAGAAGCTGTTCTACCGGCCGCTGCTCGACGCCGTCGCCCAGCTCGCGCCCGGGGAGATCCGGCTCTCCACGGACGCCGCACGCGAGCGGCTCGTGGCGCTCGGGTACAACGATCCGGCGGCCGCGCTCAGGCATCTGGAGGCGCTCGCCTCCGGGGTCAGCCGCAAGGCCGCGATCCAGCGCACCCTGCTGCCCGTCCTGCTCGGCTGGTTCGCGGACTCCGCCGATCCGGACGCGGGCCTGCTCGGCTTCCGCAAGGTGTCGGACGCGCTCGGCAAGACGCCCTGGTACCTGCGGCTGCTCCGGGACGAGGGCGCCGCCGCCGAGAACCTCGCCCGGGTCCTGTCCGCGGGCCGGCTCGCTCCCGATCTGCTGATGCGCGCGCCCGAGGCGGTGGCGCTGCTCGGCGACGAGCGCGGCCTCGAACCGCGCGACCACGTCCACCTGGAGCAGGAGGTGCTCGCCGCCGTCGGCCGCGCCGACGGCGCCGACATGGCGGTCGCGGCGGCCCGTGGCGTACGGCGGCGTGAGCTGTTCCGTACGGCCGCGGGCGACCTCATCCGCTCGTACGGCACCGAGGAGCACCCTGCCGAAGCAGACCCCGGCGCGCTGGTGGACCGGGTCGGCAGCGCGGTCTCCGACCTCACGGCCGCGACGCTTGCGGGCACCCTGCGGGCGGTGGTCCGGCAGGGCTGGGGCGACGAGCTGCCGACGCGGTTCGCCGTGATCGGCATGGGGCGCTTCGGCGGGCACGAGCTGGGATACGGCTCCGACGCCGACGTGATCTTCGTGCACGAGCCGCGCGAGGGCGTCGACGAGCACGTGGCCGCGAAGGCGGCGAACGCCGTGGTCGCCGAGATGCGGCGCCTTCTGGAGATCCCGAGCCAGGACCCGCCGCTGCTCATCGACACCGATCTGCGGCCCGAGGGCAAGAACGGGCCGCTGGTACGGACACTCAAGTCGTACGAGGCGTACTACCGGCGCTGGTCCCTCGTCTGGGAGAGCCAGGCGCTGCTGCGGGCGGAGCCGGTGGCGGGGGACGAGGACCTCGGCCGCCGCTTCATCGACATGATCAGCACGCTGCGTTACCCCGCGGAGGGGCTCGGCGAGGACGCCGTACGGGAGATCCGGCGGCTCAAGGCGCGGATGGAGACGGAGCGGATGCCGCGCGGCGCGGATCCGAATCTGCACGCCAAGCTGGGGCGTGGCGGGCTTTCGGATGTGGAGTGGACGGTGCAGTTGCTTCAGCTGCGGCACGGGTGGGTCGAGCCGGGGCTCCGTACGACCCGTACGCGCGAGGCGTTGGCCGCGGCCTGCGCCGCCGAGCTGATCTCCACCGAGGACGCGGCCGTGCTCGACGAAGCCTGGGTGCTGGCCTCGCGGGTGCGGAATGGGGTGATGCTCGTGCGTGGGCGGGCCGGGGATACGTTTCCGTCGGATGGGCGGGAGCTGGCCGCCGTGGGGCGGTACCTGGGGTATGGGCCCGGGCTTGTGGGTGATCTGCTCGATGAC
>NZ_JAAKZW010000269.1 GCF_011044995.1 Streptomyces mesophilus
GCCGGGCTCGTTCCCTTCGCCCGGCTGCTTCACGATCCGGCCTCCGAACGGGGCTTCCTCGACGCCCACCTGCTGGCCCGCCGTTCGTAGGTCCTGCCCGGCGCTACCCGCCAGACGGTCGGCGCACTTCCGGACTGCCAACTCGGCGGACACTCGCTGACACGACGGGAATTGTCAGACAGGCCTTAGGGCCGGCATCCCCCGCCGGTGTCGGCCGCACCAGCCGACACCGGCGCGGACTTCTCCCCCTCAACCCACCGGCCCGTACGGCACAGGCCCGCTGTCGTACCAAGTCGTACACCGCCTCGATCTTCTCCTGCGCCGCCTCAGGTCCAGGACAGCTCTCACCCTGTCGAGCCGCGCATGTTGTATATGAGCAGGGCATTTATCAATCCCGCTCGGTCTGCAAGGCTGCTCCGCCATGACGAATACATCCGTGCTTGTCCGCGCTGCGACCCAGGAAGAACACGAAGCCATCATGGAGTTGGCGCCACGCCTCACCCAGGGCGTCGCGCCCTGGCGGGACCCCACAGCCGTCTTGAGCGCGGCCAAGGGCTGGCTGGCCGCCTCACTGGCCGCAGCCACAGCACACGAGACCACCCAGGTGTTCGTCGCGACCCATCAGGGCGCCGTTGTTGCAGTGGTCTCGGTCGAGGAACAGCGGCACTTCACCGGCGCCATGGATGCGTACGTCGGCGAGTTGGCCGTCGCGGCGGGAGCCGCCCGTCAGGGCGTGGGGCGACTGCTCATGTCCACTGTCGAATCCTGGGCTCGCGATCGCGGCCTGGGCCGGGTGACCCTGCAGACCGGCGCCGCCAATACGACCGCGCAGTCGTTCTACCGGGAGTTGGGCTACGCCGTGGAGGACGTCCGACTGACGCGTCCCCTGCCGTCATGACGAGCTCAACGGGGCGTGACGTGCCGCGCGCCGACCGCTGCTCGCCCCTCCCCACGACGCGCAGTGAGCTGCTCGACACATCGTGGATGCAACGTGACGCGCTCTTCACGCAACCGGAGGCCCGGACCGCGAGCTCATCCCGATGAGCAGTCGCTGTTGCTGCAGATTGATGCCCATGATCGGGCGACCGGGCGCGAAAAGAACAGCACCGACTTTGCAGAGCGTGTGAGGATGCACGGCATGCCTGGTCGCGCGCTGAGTTTCGGAGTGATGGCGGAAGCGTACGAGCGCTTCCGGCCGGGGTATCCCGTGGAGCTTTTCGACATGGTGATGGCGTACGCGGGTCACCCGGTGCGCACCGCCCTTGAGATCGGCGCTGGGACCGGCAAAGCAACCCGTCTGTTCGCCGAGCGGGAGGTCGCGGTCACCGCGACCGACCCTGACGGGGCCATGCTCTGTGAGCTGCGCAAGCACGTGCCGGCCAACGTCCGGACAGTGCAGGCGGCGTTCGAAGACTTGCGACCGGGCGAGCACTACGGGCTGGTCTATGCGGCCGCAGCACTGCATTGGACAAGGCCCGAGAGCCGCTGGTCACGCATGGCCGCACTTCTTGAGCCGGGCGGCGTGTTCGCCTCGTTCAGCGGGCCAATCCAACTGGCCGACCCGACCGTGCAGGAAGCCGTTCGCGCCGTCCGGACACCGTTCCTCGAGAGCGACGAGGTCCCGTCCCCGGACGGCACGCCTGCGGAACATGACATGCAGTGGCCCGGCACGGAACTCCAACGGTCCGAGTGGTTCGGCGGTGTTGAGCAGGCCGTAATCGAACGGCGCTTGGTAATGAGTGCTCGCGACTACGTGGGCCACCTCTCGACCGTCTCAGCCTACGTCGTGTTGCCGGCCTCCGAACAAGAGCAGGTCTTCAGCCAGATCATTCAGGTTCTGCCCGAGACGGTCGAGATCGCCGCCGACATCACCGTCCATCTCGCGCGTCGAAACCACCAGCAGGAGTAGCTCGACCAACAGGCTGGCACATAGCGCACGCTCTCGAGCACGCACAGACAGTACCGGCCGACCGTGCTGATGGGCGAAGCCGGAACCCTGAATAGTTCCAGGTTCTCCGCAATCTCTAGCTCGGTCATGCTGATGACCGCTGATCACGTGGAGGGGCAGCTGTAGGGCCCGCGGGTCCTTGACTAAGGCCCCGTCCTGCAGTTGGGCGATCACGCGTTCAAGGGCCCTGTTCGCGGCGGTGAGTTCGTTGATCTGTTCGACCAGCTGATGGTGTCGACTTGGTGGCCGAGCTGTTGCTGCACGCCGGCCTTCAGCCGATCACGCTCGTCGCGGAGGGACTTGACCTCCTCTCGGGCCATGATGAGCTCCGCCTTGAGGCCAAATGCACTTGCCTGCCGCCGTCCGAGCGTGCTCGGACGCCTCCTCCTGGCGCTTGATCGCGGCGGTGAGATACTCGCCGGACGCCTTCGGCATAGACCAACCAGGTTGAACCTTGTGCGGCCCGGGCGACGGTCTGCTGTGCGGACTTGAGGGCCGGGGACTGTCAGTGCCCGACGCCGACCAGGCCAGGCATCAGGTGTCTGCCTGGGTCACACCCCCAGGTCCTCCGTCACGGGCAGGCACTCGGTGAGCAGGTCGACGACGTCGCGCCAGGCGCGCTGCGCGTGCTGTGGGTGGTAGCTGACGCCGGGGACCGTGGGGTGGTCGACCGGTGGGTGGTGGAAGGCGTGCAGGGCACCGCCGTAGACCGTGAGGCGCCAGTCGACGCCCCCGGCCTGCATCTCGGCGGTGAATACGTTGCGTTGCGCGGGCGGCATGATCGGGTCTTCCGACCCGACCCCGGCCCACACTGGGCAGCGGATGCGTGCTGCCTCGCCCGGTCGGCCCGTGGTAGTTGCGTTGATGGTCCCGATCGCGCGCAGGTTGACTCCATCGCGCCCGAGTTCCAGTGCGATGGCGCCGCCGGTGCCGTAGCCGACGGCGGCTATCCGGTCGGGGTCGGTCCGCGGTTCGGTGCGCAACACGTCGAGCGCCGCGTGGCCGATGGCTCGCATCCGGTCGGGGTCGGCGAGCAGCGGCATGCAACGGGCCAGCATCTCCTCGGGGTCGGCCAGATAGCGCCCACCGTGAAGGTCGAAGGCCAGCGCTACATATCCCATTTCGGCGAGAGCGTCGGCCCTGCGGCGCTCGACGTCGCTGAGCCCCATGCCCTCCGGTCCGAGCAGCACCGCGGGCCGGCGATCGGCACCGGCCGGGAGAGCGAGGTGCCCGATCATCGTCAAACCGTCCGCCGGGTACTCGACCGCGCGCGTCGTCATCGTCGTCATGAGACGGGACTGTAGTGATCACCGAGCCCGGTCCGGCCGGTGTTCTGCCGTTGGCAGAGCAGTGCGCGTGTCCCTCTGAAATACGGCTGCCAAGTGCTCAGGGCTTCAAGAACACCTCGCTGCCGACGGTGACGCCCTCGCCGCAGACGCCCTGCGCGCGACTCCGCGACATCGCAGGGGCAGAGCCGCCACACGGCATGCACCGCACCGAGCAGGTGGCTCAGAGACGCCAGGTGCGGATCTTGTCGGCTGCGGTGAATACGTCTGCCTTGAACGTCGTCAACTCCGTGGTGAGTTCGACGAGTTCGCCGTACGGCGCATCCAGGCCCTCGCCGGAGGCGTGCATGTAGGCGATGACGATGGCGCAGGCGAAGCGCACGTTGTGTGCGGGCAGCGGGCGCAGCAGGACCAGGGTCTGCAGGAGCGCGGCCGCGCGCCAGGAAGCGTCGGAGTCGATGCCGAGCCGGGGTGGGTCGACCCGGTGCCGTGCCACGGCCGCGACCAGCGCGGAGAAGTCAGAGATCAGAGGCTGATCGGGGAGGGCTTGTTCGTGTTGCCGCAGCAGCCAAGGCACGTCGATGTGGATCACAGGGGGCATCGGGTCAGGCGGCCTGTCCAGCGGAGCGCCGGGCAGGTCCGTCATCGATGCCGGCCGCTGAGATCGCGTCGGCGAGCGCGGGGTCATGGAAGGTGCGCTGGAAGACCTCGGCGGCCTCGCGCAGGGCTCGGTGCCGGGAGATGGTGTCGGCAGTCGCCTTGCGGACGATCGCCTTCATCGGCTCGCCGGTGTCCTGGGCCAGGGCGCGGAGCTCGGCGAGCTCCTCTTCACTGAAGTCCACATTGAGTGCAGGCATGACATAACGCTACCCATGCGGTACCTGGACGTAAAACATTGCAGGTCAGAACAGACGGCCTCAGGTACCTCTAGCCGCGAGGACGGAACGTCACCGACCGGCCGGCCACGCGATCACCGTCGGCGTCAGGCCGCCTTCGCCTCGGGGGCGAGCCGACGATGACCAGCGAATCCGCTCGGTCGCGCGGGAGTGGTCTCTGCCCGGCGTGGCTCTGCGGGATCGTGTGGCTGTGCAGTGCATCGTGTCTGCCGATGACCCATGTTGACGAGGCCGTGAGCAGCACCGCACCAGATGACTCGGCGGTGGCCGACTGGACCGTGCTGTGCGGCCGAAGAGTCGTCCTCGATGACCGGTGGATAAGCGACGACGAGGAGCGCCCTGGTCGTGAGAGCCGGCATCAGGGAGTGCTCAGCAGTGTCGCTGTCGGCAACGCGGACGCGATCGAGTTGACCTTGACCCGTTATGACGGGCGCACCCTGCTGGTGCGTCCTGTCGGACAGTTCACCGTGACCGACGCTGACACGGGAGACGTTCTGTATGCCCCCTTCGGACGAACTCCGTACACACTGCCCCAGGCGTTCGTCACGGCGGTTCGCGAGGTGGCACCTGAGCGCTGGGACGAACTGCTGTGGGTGATGAGGAGATCCGTGGACGAGCTTTCTCCGCACAAGGCACAGGAGTTGGTGGACCTGGCCGCCCACATCGAGTGGGAGTGCACACAAGAACAGGATGTCCTCGACGATCCCGCGTCACCGGCCGCCCAATACGCGGACGCGGCACGTCACGTCGTTCAGATGTGGGAGACGGATCCGTTCCCAAGGTCACAGACATCGGCCAGCACCGGCAGGCAGTAGCGCTGACCGACCTGCGGAGCCCCGCAGTGGGTCCGTGACGAGGTGACAGAAGCGCTCGAGCTCCGCGCGGACCAGGACTACTTCGGACACGGCTCCATGCCACGACCGGAAGAGAGACGGAGGGTTGCAGCCTCCTTGCGTGCCTCTATATACCGAGTACTCTACTCAGTATATTGAGGATGGGAGAGCTCGATGAGCGTGCGTCACGCGTTGTTGGCTCTGCTCAGCGAGGGCCCGAAGTACGGGCTTCGGCTGCGGCAGGAATTCGAGGAGCGGACCGGGGAGGTATGGCCGCTCAACACCGGTCAGGTGTACACGACCGTGCAGCGGCTCGAGCGGGATGGCCTGGTCGAGTCCGACCCTGACGACACCGTCGAGGGGCCGCAGAAGCTCTTCCAGATCACAGAGGCCGGAGCGCAGGAGCTCGATGTGTGGCTGCGTACACCGCCGCCTGCGGATGCGCCGCCGCGTGATGAGCTGGTCATCAAGGTGCTGGTGGGGCTGCGCCTGCCCGGGGTCGATGTGCGGGACGTGCTGCAGACACACCGGCGCCACACCATCGCGCAGATGAAGCAGTACACCCGGCTCAAGGAGGACGCGGCGGACGACCTGTCGCTGTTGCTCGTTGCCGATGCCCAGTTGTTCCGCCTCGAGTCCGTCGTGCGCTGGCTGGACGCCGCGGAGGGCCGGTTGAAGCACCACGCACCCGTTGCGCCCGCCGCCCCTGCCGACGCCGCACCGTCCACCCGTACCCGCCGACTTCGGGGAGCCACGCGATGAGTGCCGTACTGGAAATGCGTCAGGTGTCGAAGACGTACGGCAGCGGAACGGCGGCCGTGCAGGCGCTCGACGCGGTGGATCTGGCCGTGCGAGCCGGTGAGCTGGTGGCGGTGATGGGTCCGTCCGGGTCCGGCAAGTCCACGCTGCTCACCATCGCGGGGAGCCTGGAGGAGCCGTCCGAGGGCGAGGTGTGGATCGAGGGGACCGCACTGTCCGAGTTGAGCCGCAACAAGCGGGCGCGGCTACGGCGGCGTCAGATCGGTTATGTCTTCCAGGACTTCAATCTTCTGGCCGGTCTGACCGCGGTGGAGAACATCACCATGCCGCTGGAACTCGACGGCATGAAGGCCAAGCAAGCCCGCCGGGAAGGGATACGTGCGCTTGAGGAGGTCGGCCTTGCCGACCGTGCGGGCAGCTTCCCCGATGAGCTCTCGGGCGGCATGCGGCAACGGGTCGCGATCGCCCGGGCGTTGGTCGGGGACCGTCGGTTGCTGCTTGCCGATGAGCCGACCGGCGCACTGGATTCGGACAGCGGCGAGGGTGTGATGCGGCTGATCCGCGGCGCATGCCGGAACGGGGCTGCCGCGGTCCTGGTCACCCATGACGCCCAACTCGCCGCTTGGGCCGACCGCGTGGTGTTCGTCCGGGACGGTCGTGTCATCGACGCCGGGCCCGAACCCGAGGGTCCGGAGTCGCTGCTCTCGTCCGGGCGGGAGTCAGGTCGGTGAGCACGGCAACCCTCGAGAGGACGCCGCAGCGGGCGCCGAACGGCGGGCTGCCGGCTCGTAGCGCCGTGGTGCGCTGGGCATGGCGGCTGTTGCGCCGCGAATGGCGCCAACAAGTCCTGCTGGTCACCCTCGTCGCCTTCACGGTCGCCGCGGCCGTCTGCGGACTCGCCGCCGCCCACGCCTATCCGGACTCCGCGTCCTCCACGTTCGGCACCGCACAGCAGCGGATCAGACTGGAAGCAACCGGCGCGCAGCAACTGCGGGAGCAGGCCGGTGTCGCCGACGACAAGCTGGGCGACGTGGAGATCATCGGGCACCGGGACGTGCCGGTCCCCGGATCCGTCAAGCCGCTGGACGTACGGGCACAGGATCCGCAGGGCCGCTTCGGCTCATCGATGCTTGCCCTGGTCAACGGCCAATTCCCGACGACCAGTTCGGAAATCGCTCTCACCCCCTCCGCCGCTGCACTCTTTCGTACCCGCGTCGGTGCCCACGTCACCCTGGACGGACAGCGCCTGAGGGTCGTGGGCTTGGTGGAGAACCCGCAGAAGCTCACGGACACCTTCGCTCTCGCAGCCGCCGGGTCCGAGGTGGCGGCACGTCCCGCCACCACGCTGGTCGTTCTTGCAGCCGCCTCGGCCGACGACTACGCCGCGTATCGCCAGATCGACAGCGGCCCCAAGTTCGTCCAGCAGCGCAGCGACTTCGACGAGGCTCCTGCCACCACCGCGGTGTTCGCGCTCGCCACCGTGGCCCTGCTGCTGGTCTCGCTGGTCGCCGCGGCCGGCTTCGCGGTCACGGCGCAACGCCGGCTGCGTCAACTCGGTGTGCTCGCCTCGCTCGGCGCCACCCATCGGCACCTGAAGCTCGTCCTGCTCGCCCACGGCGCCATGACCGGCCTCGCCGCTGCCGTCGTCGGCGCGCTCATCGGCGTACTGGCCTGGCTGCCGATCGCCCCGCGCATGGAAAGCGGCGCCGGTCACCGCATCGACAGCCTCGCCCTCCCCTGGGGGCTGCTCCCCTTGCTAGTGCTCTTCGCGGTGCTCGCGCCGACCCTCGCGGCATGGTGGCCGGCCCGCTCCGTGGCCCGTATCCCCGTGGCCCAGGCACTTTCGGCACGCCCACCGCGGCCGGCGCCCGCCCGGCAGTCACTGTGGGCAACGCTCGTCCTGCTGGCTGCGGGAATCGGGGCCCTGATCGCCGCCCACCAGACGAACGGGATGCTCATCTCGCTGGGCATCGTGGCCGTCGTACTCGGTCTGCTCCTCCTCAGCCCGTTGCTGATCCGGCTGATGGCAGCCACCGCGAGCCGCCTGCCCTTCACCACCCGGCTCGCCCTGCGCGACCTCGGCCGCCACCAGGCACGGGCCGGCGCCGCGCTCGCCGCCATCACCCTCGCCATCGGCATCCCCGTCGCCCTCTCGGTCCTGGCCGCCGCCAACGTCGACTCGGCCCGGCAGGGCAACCTGGCAGCCAACCAACTCCTCATCCGCATCGGCTCCGACTCCCCCGTCGTCCCGCGCATCAGCGAGCAGGAATTCGAGCAGGTACAGGGGGCCATCGAGCAGTACGCGAGCCAACTCGGCGCCACACCAACACCTTTGACGAAGGCGTACGCCTCCCAGGCGCCGCAGACCCGCGGCGGGAACGTCGACGACGAAGGCGGACAGCCCGTCATCGAGATCGGCCGCAAGACAAGCGCCGACACCTGGCGTAGTTCAGCCCTGTACGTCGCCACCCCGGAAGCTGCCCGACAGTTCGGCTTCGACCTCAAGGCGACCCAGACCGGCACCGACGTCCTCACGCCGAGCACCGGCGAACTCGAACTCCTCGGCGCCCCGCAGCGCGACCTCATCGCCCGCACGCAGCCGATCCCGGGCTCGTCCTACAGCTCCGTACCGGACGCCTTCCTCACCTCCGACGCGGTGCGGCGCCACGGCTGGCAGACAGTGACTGTCGGCTGGTTCGTCCAAGCACCCAAGGACCTCACCGCTTCCCAGCTCACCGCCGCCCGCGAACTGGCCGTCGCCCACGGCCTGGTCACCGAAACCCGAGACCCACAGGACGGCCTCGCCACCCTGCGCTGGGCCTCCATCGCCGGCGGCACCGTCCTCGCGCTCGGCGTCCTGGCCATGACCGTCGGCACCATCCGCGGCGAAGCCACCGACGACCTGGGCACTCTCACCGCCACCGGCGCGACCAAGACCATCCGCCGCAACCTCACCGGCGCCACCGCCGGCTGCCTCGCCCTCGCAGGCGTCATCCTCGGCACCATCGGCGCCTACTCAATCCTCCTCGCCGCCTACGCCGACGACCTCGACACCCTCGCCCGCGTCCCCTACCTCCCCCTCGCACCCGCCCTGCTCGCACTCCCGCTCCTGGCCGCCGGCACCGCATGGCTCACCGCCGGCAGAGAACCCGTATCGGTGACACGGCACCGACTGGAATAGCAGAGACTGTTCACCAGTTCTCAGCCCTTGCGCGACCTGCAGAAGACCCGTGACAGCTCACCGAGAACCGGAGCCGAAGGAGCCCTGCACCCGAAGCTCCCCAGGGGCCGGCCCGCTGGAAGTGTCACCTTCCAAGCCGGCGTGGACAGTGGCGAAGTCGCACAGGAGCGTGCCCGCCCCGTTGAGCGCTGACGGCGCGATGTGGCGAGCAAGGCCGATCTGTACGCGGTGATCCGTTGTAACCGGCCCCGGGCGCCCGCACGGTTCTCTTGGACGCCTCGGGATACCGCCTTCTGTCCCGTCGTCTACGGCGCGTCCGGGGGACGGGGCCCCGCGCAGGAGGCGTTTTCAGAGGTGGGCGTTCGCGTGGCCGGCGCAGGTACACGGGGCGGGGCGGAAGTCCTCGTCCGTAGCATCGCACCACCCGAGAGGGCGGCCTGTAGCCCCGCCACAGCGCAGGCGACCCCGATGGTGAGCAGGATTCCGGCGACGAAGACCTTCTCCGTATCGGCCTGCGCTCGCTCCGGGTGGACGCCGGAGGCGAAGACGCCCGTCAAGGACGCGTTGCGTTCGTTACGCCATGTCCAGTACTCGCCGCGGACGTCATCCACCGACCCCGCTTGCAGACTGTAGGGCTGTCCGCTGAGCGTCTCTTGCCAGACCGCTTGGAATTTCTCGGCGGGATACGTCCTGAACGGGATCTCGGGGTGCTCCAGTTCACCTTTGGTGGTGAGGTCGGGAGCGTTGACCACCACGTGGGCACCCTGGATCTTCGCGGGACTCGGCCCCCGCCAGGCCAGCATGACGGCGGCATGGCCGGACCACGGCGTGTCGTCGGCAGAGGAGGCGTCCACCGTCGTCGATGCGTGAAGAGGTCCCTTAGCCTCGCCCGTCAGAAGGTAACCGTGCGCAGTTTCCTTGGTCGTCTCCCCGGTCAGCAGGTCGATGGCTTCGGAATCGTAACTTCTGTTGCTCTCCTCGAACTTGAGGTGTTGGTACGTGGATGAGGACTCACTGAATTTCGAAATACGCTGAAGCTTCGCGCCCTTGTCGAGGGATTCGAAGCGCAGCGCCCATTTGACGGACTCCCCCTCTGCCACATCGAGTCCCACCGCGACCACCAGAAGGCAGCTTGCTCCTTCAGCCTCGGGCAGCATCGTGAACTCAGACGCCTTGGCCTTCGAGATATCCATACTCCATACGGAGACTGAGGCTGCCACACCCTTCTGGTCGACCTGCAGGGTCATGGACTCGAGCGGCTTGCTTTTCATCGTCGGGTATTCCGCATTCGGATAACACCACGTAGCGCCCGCCACAGCCAGGACAGCCAGCACGAAGTAACCGACGATCTCTGCAACTTTCGCCCGGAGCTTGCGGATCTTGGTTTCCCCGCCTCCCTTCTCCCCCAC
>NZ_JAAKZW010000026.1 GCF_011044995.1 Streptomyces mesophilus
CACCCCGCCCGCCCGGACCGAGCCGGAGGTCCGCCCGTGACCGACACCCCCATCCGTCTGCTCCTCGCCGACGACCACCCCGTCGTACGGGCAGGGCTGCGCGCGGTCCTGGAGACCGAGCCCGGACTCGCCGTGGTGGCGGAAGCGGCCACCGCCGAAGACGCGGTCGTCCGCGCGGCCGCGGGCGATATCGATGTCGTCCTGATGGACCTGCAGTTCGGCAAGGGAATGGGAGGCGCCGAGGCCACCGCGCTGATCACCGCACGCCCGGACGCCCCGCGCGTCCTGGTCGTCACCACGTACGACTCCGATGCCGACACCCTGCCCGCGATCGAGGCCGGCGCGACCGGCTACCTCCTCAAGGACGCGCCTCCGGAGGATCTGGCGGCCGCGGTACGTACGGCTGCCGCGGGCCGCACGATCCTGGCCCCCGCGGTCGCGGACCGTCTGATGCACCGCCTCCGCACCCCTGCGGCCGCGCTGACCCGGCGCGAGACGGAAGTCCTCACCCTGGTCGCGGAAGGCTTGTCGAACCAGGCGATCGGCCGGCAGCTCCACCTCACCGAGGGCACGGTCAAGTCCCATCTGGCCCGCGTCTACGCCAAGTTGGACGTCGATTCGCGTACGTCCGCCGTGGCGACCGCGGCAGCACTGGGGCTCATCCGCCGCTAGACCCGTCCGCGCGCGTAGCGGCTCGCGAGCGCGGCGGCGCGTTCGTGCAGACGGTCGCGCAGCCACTGCGGGCTCAGCGCTTCCGCCTGTGTGCCGAGCTGCCACAGCGCCCATTGCGCGTGCCTCGCGTCCTGGAAGGCCACGTCGAGGCGCAACCAGCCGTCCTCGTCGGCCTCTTCGGCCTCTTCGCCGAGGACGGCGACGGCGGTGCCGACCAGCTCCTCCCGCCGCGCCGGATCCACCCGTACCCGCACGGTGACCTGGTCGCCGCCGGTGCGGAACCGCGTGCTGCGCTCCTGCCAGGCCCGGTCGAGATCGACCCGGGCCGGCCGGGCGGCGGGCTCGGCGAGTGCTTCGGCCGCCAGGATCCGGGACAGCCGGTACGTGCGGTCCTCGCCGGATCGCGCGGCCAGCAGGTAGCCCCGGTCGCGGATGGTGACCAGGCCGATCGGATCGACGGTGCGCCACGCGGGGTCCTGATCGGCGGCCGCGTACCGGATGCGCAGCCGGTGGCCGGAGAGCACGGCGCGCAGCACCTCGGCCGCCACGGCGTCCGGCACTTCGTCGTCGACGAGCCGGCGGGAGAGCAGGTCGGTCTCCGGGTCGATGAGGAGGCGTTCGGCCACGCCGGCCGCGGTGTGGCGATAGCTCTCGGGCAGCGCGTCGACCACCTTGAGCATCGCCGCGGCGAGCGAGGAGCCGAGCCCGAAGGCCTGTGCGCCGCGCCGCGATCCGGCGACCAGGAGGGCGAGGGCTTCGTCGGGGTTCAGCCCGGTGAGCTCGGTACGGAATCCGGGCAGCAACGCGAATCCGCCGTGCCGGCCGCGCTCCGCGTAGACAGGAACCCCGGCCGCGGACAGTGCCTCGATGTCGCGCAGCACGGTGCGCGTGGAGACCTCCAACTCCTCGGCCAGCGCGGCCGCGGACATGCGTCCTTGCTGCCGCAGCAGCAGCACCAGGGACACCAACCGGTCGGCACGCATGCCGGAACCCTAATCAAATACATGACAGGGGATGTCATGAATGGTTGGCAGGCTCGGCACCGCACGAGGAGGAGAACTCGATGGGAGCTGATGTGGGCGTGGAGCGAACGGCGGTCAACCCGTGGGCGTGGTCCGGGGAGTTGGGGTACAACCAGGGCGAACTCGTCACCGGACACACCCGGACCCTGTACTGCTCGGGACAGACCGCGATGAGCGAGGACGGCAAGCCCGAGCACGCCGGTGACATGGCGGCGCAGCTGACGCTGAGCCTGGACAACCTGGAGGCGGTGCTCGGGGAGGCCGGCATGACGCTGGCCCACTTGGTCCGGCTCAATGTGTACACCACCGACGTCGACCGGCTCTTCGCGCACTACGGCGTGCTGGCCGCGCGGTTGGGGGCGGCACGGGTGGCGCCTGCCACCACGATGCTCGGGGTCACGCGGCTGGCGATCCCCGACCTGTTGGTGGAGCTGGAAGGAACCGCGGTGGCCTGATCCCGGTGAACGGTGGGGCGGGGCCCGCCCCACCGTTCGTACGGCTCAGGCCCGCAGCGCGTCCACCGTCGGCGCCACGGTGCCGAACAGGTCGGTGATCGTGGTCAGCGCGGCCGACTGGAGCGCGGCGGCCGGCACGACGGACCCGTCGGGCGCGGTGAGGTTGCGGGTGGCGGTGGCCTCCGCGACGACGGTGGGGCTGTAGCCGAGGTTGAAGGCGCCCTGGGTCGTGTAGTTGACGCACATGTGGGTCATGAACCCGGCGATGATCAGGTTCTTGCCGCTGCCCGGGGCGGCGTCGAGGCCGGTGAGCACGTCACCGAGGTTCGTCTCGTGGAAGGAGTTCGGGAAGCCCTTGACCACCACGGCCTCGCCCTCGGCCGGGGCGACCTCGTCGCTGATGGCACCGATCTCGGCGCGGATGTCGTACGGGGTGCCTTCGCCGCCGTCGTTGAGGACGTGGACGACGGGAGCGCCGGCGGCGCGGGCACGCTCGAGCAGCCGGGCGCCGGCCGCAAGGGCCTCTTCGGCGCCTTCGAGCGCCATGACGCCGGTGCGGTAGGTGTTCTGGAAGTCGATCATCACGACGATCGAGTCGCCGAGCTTCGGCAGCTCGTTGCCGAGTCCGACGACCTCGCGCAGGGACTTCGAGGGCTGAGTCATGGTGTGCCTTTCATCGGGTGGTGCTGTCGGGGGTGCGGTTCCGGGCAGGGCGAAGCCGCCGGGTGCGCCGGTGGAACACGTCGTACGTGGGCTCGTGGGTCAGAGGGAACTGGTGCGAAAACGGCGCCGGTACCCGGCCGGTGTGGTGGCCAACTGCCGTTTGAACGCGCGGTGCAGGGTTTCCGCGGAGCCGAGTCCGGCCGCCGCGGCGATGCGGTCGAGTGCGTCGTCGGTCGTCTCCAGGAGACGGCGCGCGGTCTCGACCCGGGCGGACTCGACATAGGTGGCCGGGCTCTGTCCGGTCTCCTGTTTGAAGACCCGGGCGAAGTGCCGCTCGCTGAGACACATCCGGTCGGCGAGCACCTCCGCGGACAGGTCCTGGTCGAGGTGGTCGGCGATCCACACCCGCAGTTCGTCGATGTCGCGCCGGGCCGCGGCCGGACGGCTCAGCGGTACGGAGAACTGGCTCTGTCCGCCCTGCCGCTTGAGGTACATGACGAGCTGCCGGGCCACCGCAAGCGCGACGTCCTCGCCGAGATCCTCCGCGACCAGGGCCAGGGAGAGGTCGAGGCAGGCGCTGATCCCGGCGCCCGTCCACAGCCTTCCGCGGTCGGTACGGACGAAGATCGGGTCCGGGTCGACCGTGACGGCGGGGTGGTCGGCGGCCAGCTGGGCGGCGGTCGTCCAGTGGGTCGTGGCCGTCTTGCCGTCCAGGAGCCCGGCGGCCGCGAGCAGATGCGCCCCGACGCACACGGAGGCGACGCGCCGCGATCGCGGTGCGGTCTTCTCGATCCAGGCCACGATGTCCGGGTCGATACGGGCCACGGGCCCCTCGTCGGTGAGGTCGACCGCTCCCGGTACGAGCAGGGTGTCGACCTGCCCTTCCACCTCGTCGAAGCCGAGATCGGCGACGACCCGTACACCTGCCGAGGTGGTCACCTCTCCCGCGGCGGGCCCGGCGAGGCGGACCTCGTAACCGGCGCGGCCTTCGCTCACGCGATTCGCGAGCGAGAAGACCTCGGCCGGTCCCGTGACGTCGAGGAGGTCGACATCGGGGAAGACCGCGATGACGACTCGGTGCTTGAGGGGCATGTCCCCATCCTCGCCCGCGGCCGCGATGGCGGCAATGACGGCTGTCTGTCACATTCGGACATGACCGTCGGCGGGTGGACAGGGACGGCGGCAGGCGTGCCCCGATTCATGACGGCATGCATTCAGGGCGAGCTCGACGTGGTCGATTCGTCTCCGTCGTAGGTGACCAGGGTGTTCTGCGTGACGTGGCCGGCCAGACCGAGGATCAGGAAGAGCACGAGGAGGACCTTGGCGCCGGTGTCGAGCAGCAGCGGCCGGGTCACCGACCGCGCTTCCTCCCCCGTACCGGGGGTGTCACCGAACAGGTGCTTGGGATACGCGGGCGTGAGCAGCGAGAAGTAGGCGGAGGTGCGCAGCTGGTAGCGGGCCATGGCCGCGGTGGCGGTGAAGACGGGGGCCGGCAGCCGTCCCAGGATGATGCCGAGGAGCCAGAAGATCCAGCTGAGCGCCGCCCAGCCGTACTGGAGAAGGGCGATGACGATGGCCGCGGGAATCCCCAGGATCAGCCGGAACAGCACGGCGAGCCGGTTCAGCTCGGTGGGGCGCACCTCGATCTGTACGGGGTAGTCGGGGGCCGTGAACGAGAACGGCGGATAGCGGTCCACCAGCAGCAGGGCGCTCGCGCCGACCCGGGTCCGGTAGGCCAGGACCGAGGCCAGGAAGGAGTAGATCGAGTCGGGCAGCCGCCCCAGGACCAGGGCCGCGAACCATCCGGCGATGGTGACGAAGAACGCTGCGAAGGACAGCAGGGCGGTCACGATGAACTGCGGCACCAACAGCAGCCACCGCAGCAGTACTGTCCAGCGGCGCTGCCGTCCGTCCGCGTGCAGGTCGAAGACGGGCAGCCACTCGCCTTCGTGTACGGGTTCCATGGGTGTTCGCGGGTCCCAGCCTGCTGCCATGACGCGCTCCAGGTGTTCCGGTCGGCCGTCTGACTGCCATCGTGTGGCGGGACGGCGCACCGCGCACGGCCAGGCATCCGATTGGCCAGATCACGTCACCCGCAGCTCCGGCGGTCACGCCGGGTCGGGCCTGGGGGCCCGACGCCGCCCCGCTGACACATCAGCCGGGCGGCGCGAGCCTGCCGGGCACCGGCTCCTACTCGAAGCGGGAGGTGTCGCCCGCCCCGCGCCGGATGATCTCGACGTCGCCGTCGGAGAAGTCGATCACCGTGGTGGGCTCGGTACCGCAGTCGCCCGAGTCGAGGACGGCGTCGACGACATGGTCGAGGCGTTCCTTGATCTCCCAGCCCTGGGTGAGGGGTTCGCCCTCGCCGGGCAGCAGCAGCGTGCTGGACAGGAGCGGTTCACCGAGCTCCTGGAGCAGGGCCTGGGTGACGACATGGTCGGGGATGCGTACACCGACGGTCTTCTTCTTCGGGTGCATCAGCTGGCGCGGCACCTCCTTGCTGGCGGGCAGGATGAAGGTGTAACTGCCGGGCGTGGCCGCCTTGATGGCACGGAACACATCGTTGTCGATGTGCACGAACTGGCCCAGCTGCGCGAAGTCCTGGCAGACGAGCGTGAAGTGGTGCCGGTCGTCGAGCTGGCGGATGGTGCGGATCCGGCCGATGCCGTCGCGGTTGCCGAGCTGGCAGCCCAGCGCGTAGCAGGAGTCGGTCGGATACGCGATGAGCGCGCCCCCGCGGATGCTGTCGGCCACCGTGGAGATGGTGCGGCGCTGCGGGTTGTCGGGGTGGACGTCGAAGTACGTTGCCATCCGGCGAGTTTAAAGCGCGTCGGCAGGTCCGCCGGGACAGCGCGTCAACGTCCGCGCCAGGTCAGTGCGTGACCTTCGCCAGGAAGGCTTCGACATTGGCGACCGTACGGGCGATCTTCTCGTCGACGGTGAGGGTCTCGGTCATCTTGAGGACGCCTTCGACCCGCTTGATGCCGCGGGTGTAGAGCGAGCAGTCGAGATCGGTGCACACGTAGACGCCCACCGAGTCGCCCTGCTTGCCCGCCTTGCCCGCCCGGGGGGCGACCATCAGGGACACGCCGCCGTCCTTGGTGGTGAGACAGATCGAGCACATGCTGCGGTGTGCGTGCCCGGCTATGCGCGGGGCGCCGCGCAGCACCACGGCCTGCGGCCGGCCGTCGATCTCGGTGACGAGGTAGGCGCGGTCGGGTGCCTGCGGGTCGCGCCAGCCGAGGTAGTCGAGGTCGTCCCAGGGGCGTTCTGCCAGGTCACGCGGCATGTTGAGGCGTTTGGCCTCGCCCTTCGAGCAGTTCACGAAGGCGGCTCGGATCTCTTGTTCGGTCAGCGGCTTCATAACGGCGATCGTAATTTGCCTAAAGGCTTTAGGCAAATGCATAATAGCCACAGGACAATGCACCAGAGCTTCACGGCAGGACCAGGCGAGGAGGCCGACGGATGGCACGTGCAGGGCTGACACCACAGCGGCTGACACAGGCCGGCGCGGAGCTCGCCGACGAGGTCGGCTTCGAGCAGGTGACCGTGTCGGCGCTGGCACGGCACTTCGATGTGAAGGTCGCGAGCCTGTACTCGCATGTGAAGAGCTCACACGACCTCAAGACCCGTATCGCCCTGCTGGCCCTGGAGGAGATGGCCGACGCCGCGGCGGACGCGCTCGCGGGACGCTCGGGCAAGGACGCCCTCGCCGCCTTCGCGAACGTCTACCGGGATTACGCGCGCCGGCATCCGGGCCGCTATGCGGCCTCCCAGCTGCGCCTCAGCCCCGAGACGGCAGCAGCGAGTGCCGGCGTGCGGCACTCCCAGATGACCCGGGCGATCCTGCGCGGATACGACCTGCCGGAACCCGAGCAGACCCATGCCGTACGGCTCCTGGGCGGCACGTTCCACGGCTATGTGAGCCTCGAACTGAGCGGCGGCTTCAGCCATAGCGCACCGGATTCGTCGGTGACGTGGGCGCGGATCGTGGACGCCCTCGACGCCCTGCTGCGCAACTGGCCGGCCGAGCCCGCACGTGATGCCCGGGTGGAACCCGAACGTGATGACCGAGAGGCCTGAGGGCACCATGAACGACTGGATCACCACCCCGCTGACCACGGCCATCGTGCGCGGGGCCCTGGAACTCGAACCCACCGCACAGGGCGTCCTGCCGCACCGGCTGCCCGCCCGCGCCCGTGCGCAATGCACCGACGGACAGCTCGCGATGGCCGAGTCGCAGCCCTCGGGCGTACGGATCGCTCTGCGCACCCGCGCCACCGCGCTGGAGCTGGACACCGTGCCCACCAAGCGCGTGTACGCGGGTGCCCCGGCGCGCCCCGACGGGGTCTACGACCTGCTCGTCGACGGTGAACTCGCCGGGCAGGCAAGCGTGGGCGGCGGCAACATCCTGACCATCGACATGGCGAGCGGATCGGTCGAGCACACCGCGGGCGCCCCGGGCACGCTCCGTTTCGCCGGGCTGCCCGACCGCGACAAGGTCGTGGAGCTGTGGCTGCCGCACAACGAGACCACCGAGCTGGTCGCACTGCGCACCGACGCTCCCGTGCAGCCGCTGCCGGCCGAGGGTCGCAAGGTCTGGCTGCACCACGGCAGTTCGATCAGCCACGGCTCCGATGCGGCGAGCCCGAGCACGACCTGGCCCGCCGTGGCCGCCAGGCTCGCAGGCGTGGACCTGGTCAATCTCGGGTTCGCCGGCAGCGCCCTGCTCGACCCGTTCACCGCGCGGGCGATGCGGGACACCCCTGCGGACGTGATCAGCGTCAAGATCGGCATCAATCTCGTCAACCTGGACCTGATGCGGATGCGGGCCTTCGGCCCGGCCGTGCACGGCTTCCTGGACACGATCCGCGAAGGCCACCCGACGGCGCCGCTCCTGGTCATCTCCCCGATCTACTGCGCGATCCACGAGGAGACCCCGGGACCCGGCACCTTCGACCTCGAAGCCTTCGCGACGGGGAAGCTGTCCTTCCAGGCCACCGGCGATCCGGCGGAAGCCGCCGCCGGCAAGCTCACCTTGAAGGTCATCCGCGACGAACTAGCCCGCATCGTGGCCCAGCGCGCGGCCGACGACCCTCATCTCCACCACCTCGACGGCCTCGACCTGTACGGCGAGACCGACTCCGCGGAGCTCCCGCTGCCCGACCAACTGCACCCCGACGCGGCAACTCACCTCCGTATCGGAGAACGCTTCGCGAAGCACGCCTTCGTCAACGGGGCCTTCGCCGGGGGCGGTTCGGCGCCCCCTCGCTGACGGCTTCTAGCCGCCGGTCGAGCCGTCGAGCATCTCGCGCAGGATGTCCAGGTGGCCGTTGTGGCGGGCCGTCTCCTCGGTGAGGTGGAGGAGGATCCAGCGCAGGTCGACGTGGAGGCCGTTGCGGATGGTTCCCACGGCTCGCTTACCCAGATCGTTCTCGGCGACCAGCTTGCGGTAGCGGGCGCTCTGTTCGGCGTACTCGTCGAGCAACTGCGGCAGCGGGAAGTCGACGGCGATCCGCATCTCGCCGTCGGGGTCCTCGTCGGTTATGGGGGCATGGTCTTCCTCGCCCAGGAAGACCACCTGGAACCAGTAGTACTCGACCCAGCGGAGGTGGTTGATCACTCCGCACATGGTCATCAGCGGCGAGCCCGGCAGCAGCGCCTTGCGGGCGTTCTCCGCCGAGACGCCCTCGCATTTGGTGCGGGCGGTGTCACGTGCGTAGTCGAGAAACGTGGTGAGCTGCGTGCGCTCGTCCCACGCGGGCGGGGTGTCATCGATCCTGGTCATCGCGCGAAGCCTCGCCGATCATGACGACCGGTGTCGAGGCATTTGCCGAACGGCCCGGCATGATCCCGGCCACTCCCCGGGCGTACACGGGGCAGGACCCAGGACTTGTCCGGCCGATCACGGTTGTGGGCTGTCGGCCATGATGTCCGGGTGAGCATCATCGTGGAGTTCTTCGTCGCGCCGGACGACACGTCAGCGAGCCTGGCCCTCCAGACCGGGCCGGGGCGGGCATTCGAGTCCCTCCTCTTCGGCAACTTCGATCCCGTAGTGGCCGTAGTCGACTGGGAATGCCTTCTGGCCGGCGGCAGTTTCGAGGAACTCGTCGAGGCCGGTGAGCCTCGCATCGTCGCCGCCCAGGACAACGGCGGAGGCGTCGTCTTGGCGATCTCGCTTCGCCTGTCCACTGCGCTCGCGGATGCCACGCACTCCAGGTTGAGCGACGTCGCCTCCTCGTGGACTCAGCTGCGTGCGGAGGAGGGCGAGGTCATCGACACTGAGATCGCCGAAGCGATCGTGGGTGATCTGGCTGCTCTCGTCAGCAGCGCCCGGCGCCAGAACCAGAGCGTCTACTGCCGGGTCGCGTAGAAGTTCATGTGCGGCGCCAGATCGCGAGGGGGCTTCAGGCGGTTGATCGTCCGTTCGACGGCGTTGCGCTTCTTGTAGCGGTCCTCATCGAAGGCGGGGGTTCCATCCCAGCGGCCCCCTTTGGTCCCGACCTAGGCGTCCGCGGGCGGATCCGGTTCGTCGTCGCCGAGCGTGTAGACGTCCTTGACCTTCACCTCGGTGACGGCCCGGCCCTCCGTGAAAATCTGGCGCCAGTCACCGGAGACATGGAGTTCGTCGGTGCCCATCGCGCGGACGACGACGAGGCCTTCGTCGAAGCACTTGTACGCCTTCATCCAGAGGTTGGCGAAGGCCTGCGAGCGGATGAGGTGCATCCAGTCGCTGCGGTACAGCTCCCGGTTGTAGTTGGACTCCCCCATCGTGGAGACGAACTTGGAGTACATCGCCTTCACGTACTCGAGCGTGACCGTGTCGTCCTCGGCGATGGCACGGTCACGGGCGTCCTTGAGGGCGATACGGAACTTCTCCAGGAGCCCCTCGGTGGCACCCGAGGTCCAGGACTCGTGGATCACCGGCGGCTCGCACAGTCCGTACGGATCCGAGGAGAGCCGCAGGAGCAGGCGCAGCGTCGGCTCGGTGACCCAGAACTCCCCGGACTCCTCGCGGTTGCCGAGCGGGTTGGGCAGCAGGTGCTCCAGGTCCCAGGCGGGCGGCGTGATCAGGTGGACGCCGGCACGGCGGCGGTCGTGGACGTTGCCCGTGGAGTGTTCGAGCGCGCCGATCGGCAGATGGGTCTTGAGGGCGGAGAGATAGGCGCCGTTGACGTCGAGGGCGGTCACTTCGTGGCGGCCCGCCGGGAGTTCGGGACGGGTCCAGTTCGGGCGCGCCTCCCAGATCTCGTCCGGGCCCTTGGCGCTCTTGCGGCGCAGGATGTCGGGCATCGGCGGGTGCGCGATGACCTGGTACCGGGCGCCCTTGCGAGTCTCGTCGAGCAGCGCCATCGCGTCCGGGATCGCGCGCTTGACCAGCGCGGCCGTGGCATTTTCCACGTCTCCGCCGTGGGCGGCGAGGGCGGCTTCGACGGCCCGCGCGATCAGGTCCGGGGAGTCGGCCTCCTTGGCGCGGCGGCCGGCGGGAACGAGTTTTGTGGGGGCCGGTGCGGTCGGCTCCACGGCTGCGGCAGGCGGCGCCTGCTCGCGCGGTGCCGTCGCGGCGGGGGTGGCGGCCTGACAGTCGGCGGCGTCCAAGTGCTGCGGGAACCCCTCGACTTGGTGCACGGCGGGGGCTCCGCACAGGACGCAGGGCGCGGGAGCGGCAAGGGGCGCTCCCCCGGCGACCTCCTCCACGGGCGGCGCCGGCTCCTCAGCCACCGACGCCTCAACCACGGGCGCCTCAGCCTCATCTCCCGTACCTGGGGTGACCTCCTCAGCCCCCACCTTGGCCAGCGCGCCCTCAAGGAAGTACCCGTACTTGGCGCGGATCTCCCCACTCGGCTCGCGCCCACTCTCCCACCCGCCGACGGTCGACGCGGACACCCCGAGCACGGCCGCCACCTGCGTACGGGAAAGGCCGAGCGCCTCGCGCAGCCGTCTGCGTTCGGCGACCGGGGGCAGGGCGGTCTCTTCCTGGACCGAGGCCAGAAGCGCGTCGATCGCGTCGAAGTCCGTCACGGCGCCTCCTTCTCGGGGCGGGCTGGGGGCACTGCCGCACCTTCGGGGGCGCGCACGCGGCAACTATAAGTCGCGGCCGCTGTCCGGTTTCGTACGGCACCAGCCTCGACTTTCCTGCGCAACCCGGCTCGTGACCGGGACCGCACCGGCCACGTACGCGCGCTCAGGCTTCCAGGTCCCGGGCCCGTGACAGGAGCAGCTCCCGTTCCCGGGCGTTGCGTGTCAGCGACGCCGCCCGGGCGAACTCGGCGCGGGCCTCCTCGTGCCGACCGAGGCGCTCCAGGAGATCGCCGCGCACGCTCGGCAGGAAGTGGTAGTCCTTGAGAGCGGCTTCGTCCGCGAGCGCATCCACCAGTTTCAGCCCCTGCTCGGGGCCCTCGGCCATCGATACGGCGACGGCCCGGTTGAGCTCGACCACCGCCGACGGGGTGAGCTGGGCGAGCCGCCCGTACAGGGCGGCGATCGCCTTCCAGTCCGTGTCCTCGTAACGCAGCGCCTGCGCATGGCACATGGCGATCGCGGCCTGCACGGAGTACGGGCCGGTACCGGCGCGCTGCAGCGCGTCGACGCCACGGTGCATCAGCATCCGGTTCCACTTGGTGCGGTTCTGATCGGCGAGCAGCACCGGCTCCCCGTCCGGCCCGGTACGTGCCGGCAGCCGGGAGGCCTGGAACTCCAACAGGGCGGCGAGCCCGTGCGCTTCGGGCTCGCCCGGCATCAGCGCGGCGAGCACCCGGGCGAGCCGGAGCGCGTCCTCGCACAGTGCGGGCCGCAGCAGGTCCTCGCCGGCCGTGGCGCTGTAGCCCTCGTTGAAGATCAGGTAGATGACCTCGAGGACCGAGGCGAGACGGGCCGGCCGCTCGGCGGCCCCCGGCACCTCGAAGGGGACATCGGCCTTGGCCAGGGCGCGTTTGGCGCGCACGATGCGCTGGGCGACAGTCGGTTCGGTGGTCAGCAGCGCGCGGGCGATCTCGTCGGTGGTCAGACCGCCGAGCAGCCGCAACGTCAGGGCGATACGGGCCTTCGCCGAGAGCACGGGGTGGCAGGCCGTGAAGATCAGGCGCAGCAGATCGTCGTCGATGTCGTCGGGGTCGGACGGTTCCGGCGGCGGTACGTCCTGAAGGGTGCGGCCGACCTCGGCGAGCTTGCGGGCGTAGGTCTCCTTGCGGCGTACGAGATCGATGGCCTTGCGCCGCGCGGCCGTCATCAGCCACGCGGCCGGGTTGTCGGGGACGCCGTCGCGAGGCCACTGCTCCAGGGCGCTGATCAGGGCGTCCTGCGCGAGTTCCTCCGCTATGCCGACATCGCGCACGACCCGGGTCACCACCGCGATGATGCGCGCGGACTCGATACGGAAGACCGCCTCCACCGCCGCGGTCGCCTGGTCCTGTCGGGCTGCTGTCACGGCGCCTATCCCAGCATCCGTCCCCGGGCGGGGCAAGCACGGCCGGTGGAATCGAAGGCTCCGCACTCATTGACAGCCTCCGGCGCCGACCTCAAACTCATCCCCTCGCGAGATGTGAACAGTTCTTCACCACACGAACAACGCCGGATTTCCGGCGTGCTGAGCTCGCCCCAGGGACCGATATGACCTCTTCCGCACACTCCGCCCCTGCGGCCCGTGCCCCGCACACGTTCCGGACGGTGTTCCCCGTTCTGGCGCTGTGCTGGCTGGCCGTGTTCTTCGACGGTATGGACGTCAACATCTACGGCGCCGTCATGCCGCACATGCTCGACGACCCCGGACTCGGTCTGACGCCGGGCACCGCGGGCACGATCGGCAGCTGGACCACCTTCGGCATGCTGATCGGCGCGCTCACCGCCGGCAATGTGACCGACTGGCTGGGCCGCCGCCCGATGCTGGTCGCCAGCGTCACGCTGTTCTCGCTCGGCTGCGCCTTGTGCGCGCTCGCCGGAAGCGCCGGTGTCTTCGGCGCCGGACGGTTCGTGGCGGGGCTCGGGCTCGGCGGCCTCATGCCGCTGTGTCTGGCGATGGTCCTCGAGTTCGCTCCGCCGCGGCGGGCCGCACTGATGACCGGCCTCCTGATGACCTCGTATCACGCGGGCGGCATGGCGGCCACGGGCCTCGGCCTCGGCGTGGCCCCGGAGTTCGGCTGGCGCTGGGTGTTCTGGGCCGGGGTGCTGCCCGCGTTCATCGCCGTACCGCTGCTGCTCAAGTACCTGCCCGAGTCGCCGGGTGTGCTCCTGGCACGCGGCCGACGGGCCGAGGCCGAGCAGGTCGCCGACCGCTTCGGGCTGCCGCGTCCCACCGAGGTCGAGGCGCCCGCGGCGGGGGCGAAGGGGCGGATCGCCGCGATCGGCGCCCTGTTCCGTCCCGAGTCGCGGTGGGCGACGCCGCTGCTCTGGCTGGCCTCGTTCTGCGGTCTGCTCCTCGTGTACGGGGTGAGCACCTGGCTGCCGACGATGATGCGGGCGAACGGCTACGGCCTGAACTCCTCGGTCAGCTTCCTGATGGTGATCAACGCGGGCGGCATTGTGGGCATGCTGATCGCCGGCCGGACCGCGGACCGCTTCGGCGCGGTGCGCGTGTCGGCGATCTGGTTCGTACTGACCGCCGCCGGCGCCCTGCTGCTCAAGTCCGAGCTGCCGCTGGGTGTCACCTACGTCGTGGTCGCGATCACCGGGATCTGGCTCTTCAGCGCCCAGGTCATGGTGTACGCGGCGACGAACAGCGTCTACCGGGACAGTGAACGCGCCGCGGGCCTGGGCCTGGTGACGGGCGTGGGCCGCACCGGCGCCGTGGTCGGGCCGTGGCTGGTGGGCGCGCTCGCCCAGAACGGCAACCAGAGCTGGGGCTTCACCGCCTTCGCCCTGGCCGGCCTGCTCGGCGCGGCAGCGATCGCCCTCGTACCGCTGGCCATACGGATCGGTCGCGGTGGTGCACGCACCGCGGCACCGGCCGTCGCCGAACCGTCAAGGGCCTGAACGCAGCGAATGGCCCCGCCCTCTCGATCGGAAGGATCGAGAGGGCGGGGCCATTAGCTGTCAGAGCGCCAACCCGCAGTAGTTCTCCGCCAGTTCCGCCTCCGCGTGCGGCGAGGACGCGATCCGTTCCAGCTGGGAGAGCTGCAGCCGCGTCTCGAAGGGCGACTGGTCGGGGTCGGTGTGCAGCGTCGTCGTCATGAAGTACGAGAAGTGCTCGGCCCGCCAGACCCGGCGCAGGCACGTGTCCGAGTAGGCGTCGAGCAGTTCGGGCGAGCCCGTGGCGTGCCGGTGGGCGAGGGCGCGGGCGAGGACCACGACGTCGGCCGCGGCGAGGTTGAGGCCCTTGGCGCCGGTCGGCGGCACGATATGGGCGGCGTCGCCCGCCAGGAACAGCCGGCCGAAGCGCATCGGCTCGGTGACCGAACTGCGCATCGGCAGCACCGACTTCTGCGTGACGGGACCGCGGACCAGCGGGGTGCCGCGTGCGAAGCGGTGGTCGAGCTCGTCCCAGATGCGCTCGTCGGACCAGCTCGCGGGGTCCGTTCCGTTGGGCACCTGGAGATACAGCCTGCTGACCTGCGGCGAGCGCATGCTAGCCAGGGCGAAGCCCCGGTCCGAGTGCGCATAGATCAACTCGTCGTAGTCCGGCGCCGCGTCGGCCAGGATGCCGAGCCAGGAGTACGGATAGACGCGTTCGTACGTGATGGCCGCCCCGTCCGGGACCGCGTGCCGTGACACTCCGTGGAAGCCGTCGCAGCCCACCACGTAGTCGCAGGTGAGGGTCTGTTCGCGGCCCTCGTGGGTGTAGCGGATGACGGGGCGTTCGCCGTCGATGCCTTCGACGGTGTGCACCTCGGACTCGAAGTGCAGCGGACCGCCTTCGGCGAGCTGCAGGGCTATGAGGTCCTTGACCACCTCGGTCTGCGCGTACACCGTGACGCGCCGTCCGCCGGTCAGCCCCGGGAAGTCCACGCGGTGACCGCGGCCGGCGAAGCGCAGCTCGATGCCGTCGTGCACGAGACCCTCGGCGTCGAGGCGTTTGCCCGCACCGCAGGCGCGCAGCGCATCGACCGTCGACTGTTCGAGGATCCCGGCCCGTTGGCGCTGCTCGACATAGGCGCGCTCCCGGCTCTCCAGGACGACACTGGCGATGCCCGCCTGGTGCAGCAGACGGGCGAGCAGCAGGCCGGAAGGGCCGCCGCCGATGATGCCGACGGTGGTGTGCACAGCGTCTCCTCGTCTTCGAGAGCGGTCCCGCTTGATGCCGGGCGGTGGACCGCCGCCCCAGTTGTTCGTATAGTGAAGGTTCTTTCACTCAAGCGTCGGCCTGAGTCTGCGCGCCTCGTTGCGGCATGTCAACGGCCTTGGCGACCTTGCGCAATACGCGAGACAGACGTGACAGACGAGATCCGCGAGACAGGCCAGGAGCGCCCGTGCCATCCCTCACCACAGCCCCGCCCGCGGAAGCCGTCACACCCTTGATCCGCGGGATCGCCGTACTGCGGGCGCTGACCGACGCCCACGGCCCGCTCACCCTGAGCGACCTCGAGCGTGCGACCGGTCTGGCACGGTCGACGGTGGACCGGATCGCGGCGACCCTCGCGCGCATGGCGTACGTACGGCTCGACGGGCGCACCGTCACGCTCGCCCCGCGCCTGATGGAACTGGGCAACGCATATCTGGGGGCACTGCAACTGCCCGCCCTGCTCGGCACGTTCGCCGACCGGCTGGCCGACGAGCTCGACGAGTCGGTGTCGCTCGCGGTGCGCGACGAGGACGGGATCCGTTTCATCCACCAGGCGACCCGTCGGCGGGCGATGTCGCTGAGCTTCCGCATCGGCGATCTGGTGCCCGCGGAACGCACCGCGCCAGGACCGCTGTTCGCCGCCGACTGGTCCGCGGCGGACTGGGCGCGGTGGCGGGCTCGCCGGGCGTCCGATCCGGGCGACGGCGGCTTCACCGCGCTCCCGTCACGTGAAGTACCGGTGGGCGATGAGGAGTTCGTACGCGCCACGCAGAGCGCCCGGAAGAACGGGTACGCGCTGGACGATCAGCTGATCGAGCCCGGCCTCGTCGCGCTCGCCATGCCCGTACGGGATGCGGCAGGCGTCCCGGCCTGTGTGGTGAGCGTGGTGAGCCACACCAGCCGGCACAGCGCGCGTTCCCTGCGCAAGGAGATGCTGCCGCGGCTGCGGAAGGCCGTGGCCGCGATGGAGAGCGAACTCCGCACCGCGGCCCCTGCGGACGGGCCGCCACGGCCGGCGGCGCTCGCGGCCTGGACGGGTGCGTCCAAGCAGGAGCTGGGCCGGGAGTTCATCGAGTCGCTCGCGCGCGGACTGACCGTCCTGACCGCCTTCGGCCGGACGCGGCCCGAACCGACGCTCAGCGCGGTCGCCGAGGCCACCGGCCTCGCGCGGGCCACCGCGCGCAGGGCACTGATCACCCTGGAGCACCTGGGATACGTGACGTCGCACGAGCGCACGTTCCGCCTGACGCCCCGGGTCCTCGGGCTCGGCTTCCCGCTCCTGTCGCGCACCTCGCTGCCCGAGATCGCCCAGCCCCATCTGGCCACGCTCGCCAAGCAGGTGCACGATTCGGCCTCGCTCGCGGTGTTCGCGGGCGAGGACATCCAGTACGTGGCGCGCATCGCGACCAGCCGCATCATGAGCGTCAACATCACGCTGGGGACGCGATTCCCCGCGTATGCGACCTCTATGGGGCGGGTGCTCCTGGCGGATCTCCCCCAAGGCGAGCGCACCGCACGCCTGGAGCGGATCACGCCCGAGGCGCTCACCCCGCGCACCGTCACCGACCGGGCCCGGCTGGGCGAGGTGCTCGACGAGGCCGCGCACCGTGGTTACGCCCTGGTGGACGAGGAGTTGGAGGAAGGGCTCCGCTCCATCGCGGTACCGGTACGCGACGGAGCGGGCCGCACGGTGGCCGCGGTGAACGTGGCGGTGCACAGCTCTCGGCGCACGGTCGCCCAGTGCCGCACCGACGTACTGCCGCTGCTGCGGGAGACGGCGGAGCGGATCGAGGCGGAGCTGCACATCGCCGGACGGTTCGCGCGGATTCCGGTCGCCTGAGTTCAGACGTAGAGCCCGATCCGCCCGCCTGGTGGGGCCGCATCCGGCGTCAATCGGGCTGCGGCGCCCCGCCGGCAATCGCCTCGGTGATGGTGCGGGCCGTACGCACAAAGTCCTCCGTCTGCCGCGCCGACAGATCCCGCGCGGAGGACTCCTCCAGGGTCTGCCACAGGGCCGCGATCGGTTCGCGCAGGGCGCGCCCCTTGTCGGTGAGGTGCACGACCATCACCCGCCGGTCGTGTGCGGCCGGCTCACGGACAAGGAGGCCTGCGTCCTGCATCCGGCGCAGGGACTTGGAGACGGTGGAGTGGTCGAGGCCGACACATTCGAGGAGCTCGGACTGGCTCTGGCCGTCCCGGTCCAACAGCTGCATCACCAGCAGTTCCTGTCCGGGATGCAGGTCCATCTCCCTCAGCAGGACGGCGGCGCGAGCCCGGTGGGCGCGGGCGAGCTGGAAAATCGCGTAGCTCATCGGACCGCCGCGGGCCGTCGAGGGGATGTCGGGCAGGTCGGGCATCGGGGCGGGTCCTTCAGTTCGTCATCCGGTGTACGTGGGGTAGTCCGTGTAGCCGGCCACCCCGCCGCCGTAGAAGGTAGCCGGGTCCGGCGTGTTCAGCTCCGCGCCGGCGCGGAGCCGTTCGACCAGGTCCGGGTTCGCGAGCGCGAGGGCGCCGACGGAGACCAGATCCGCCGTGCCATTGTCGACGTCCTTGGCGCGGGTGGGTACATCGGCCCCGGCACGGTTCAGGATCAGTGTGCCCGGCCACTGTGCGCGCACGGTGTCCAGGTGGGCCTCGTCCCCCAGGTGCAACACGTGCAGATAGGCCAGGTCCAGCGGGCGCAGCGCCTCCAGGAGCGCGGTGTACAGCTCGGCGGTGTCGGACTCGGCCATGTCGTTGTACGTGTTGCCGGGAGAGATGCGGAAACCGGTGCGCTCCGGGTCGATCTCGTCGGCCACCGCGGCGGCGACCTCTACGGCGAAGCGGATACGGCCCTCGATCGAGCCCCCGTAGCCGTCGGAGCGCCGGTTGGTGTGGTCGGACAGGAACTGGTGCACCAGATAGCCGTTGGCACCGTGGATCTCCACACCGTCCGCGCCCGCCGCGACGGCGGCGGCCGCGGCGCGCCTGAAGTCCTGGACGGTCGCCGCGACTTCCTGCGTCGACAGGGCACGCGGCTCGGGCATCTCCTGAGGTCCGGCCGCGGTGAACATCTGGCCCGCCGGGCGGATCGCGGAGGGTGCGACCGGCTGCCGGCCGTGCGGGGTGTTGTCCGGGTGGGAGATCCGTCCGACGTGCATCAGCTGGATGACGACCCGGCCGCCGGCCGCGTGCACGGCGTCGGTGACCTTCCGCCACCCGGCGATCTGCGCCTCGTCGTAGATCCCGGGGGTGAGCAGGTAGCCCTGACCATCGGCCGACGGCTGGGTGCCCTCGGTGATGATCAGCGCGTGCGAGGCGCGCTGTGCGTAGTACTCGGCGTTCAGCTCCGTCGGCACGCCTTCCGGCGTGGAGCGGTCACGGGTCATCGGGGCCATGACCAGACGGTGGGGCAGGGACATTCCGCCGAGGGTGGTCGGCGTCCACAGGGAGTTCAGCATGAAGGGTCCTTCGATACGGCGGTGACCGGCCGGCCACCGCTCAACTTGAAAAGGGGGCGGGTGTACTCAGCCGACGGTCAGGACGAGTTTGCCCCGCACGTGCCCGGCGTCGCTGACCTGCTGGGCCTTGGCCGCCTGGGCGAGCGGATAGGCGGTGACGGTGGTGGTGAGCTTGCCGGCCGCGGCGTCCTGGGCCACGGCGGCCAGGCTTGCGCGCGAGGACTGCGGGGGACCTTGGGAGAAGGTGATGCCGAGCTGGGGTGCGCGGAAGTCGGCGATGGTGACGATGCGTTCGGTGCCGCCCCGCAGGGCGATGGAGTCTTCGAGGGCGCCCTTGCCTGCCAGATCGAACACCGCGTCCACGCCTTCGGGGGCCAGCGCTCGCACCCGCTCGACCAGGCCCTCGCCGTACACGGTCGCGGTGGCGCCGAGCGAGGTGAGGTAGTCCTGGTTGGCGGGGCCCGCGGTGGCGATCACGCGCGCCCCGCGCGCCGTGGCGAACTGCACCGCGAGGGTGCCGACCGCACCGGAGGCGCCGTGCATCAACACGGTTTCTCCGGCGGCGACACCGAGCAGATTCAGGACCCGCTCGGCCGTCTCACTGGCCACCGGCAGCGCGGCCGCGCCCTGCCACGCCAGGCCGGCGGGCTTGGGGGCCACGAGGGTGGCAAGGGCGTACTCGGCGTAGGAGCCGGTGTCCGACCAGCCGAGGATCTCGTCGCCGACCTGCACGTCGGTCACACCCTCCCCCAGCGCGTCCACCACACCGGCCAGCTCGCCGCCCGGAACGGCGGGGAAGGCCGTCGGGTAGATCGCCTCCAGCATTCCGGACCGCTTCTTGCCGTCCAGGGCGTTCACCCCGGCAGCCTTCACGCGGACCCGGACCTGCCCGGCGCCGGGGCTCGGCACCTCGACATCCGCTTCGTGCAGTACTTCAGGGCCGCCGAACTGGTCGAAAACAATTGCCTTCACGATGACTCACAGCCTCTCCGCCGCCACATACGTGGCTGGCCACATATTCAACGTAACAGAAACCATGTGGCTAGCCAAGTAATTCCCGCGGGCCCTTGGCGGGTACCGACGAGCCGGGCAGCGTCAGCGCCGAACGGCCGCCCGGCGTCAGGCCCGCACTGCCGCCCGTTCCGGGCTGCGCAGTTCTTCCGCCGCATCCGAGACGCGCCGCAGCATGTCGAGGAACACCGACTGTTCCGCGTCCGACAGCGGCGAGAGGAAGACGTGGTTCATGCGGGCGGTGCGGATCGTGAGCTTGCGGTGCACGGTGGCACCCTCGCCGGTGAGGCGGAGCAGATAGCGACGGCCGTCCTCTGCGTCACGCACCTTCTCGATCAGTCCGCGCCTACCGAGCCGGCTGACCACTTCGGCGACGGTGGAGCGGTCCAGACCCACCCGCTCCCCCACCGTGCGCTGATCGAGGCCCGGTTCGGCCATCAGCGCGTTGAGGACCCCGTACTGAGGGGAGGTGATCTCCTCCGAGACCATCGTGGTCCACAGCAGGTAGTGAGCCTGCTGGAGCCGGCGGGCCAGATGCCCCGGGTGGGTGGTCAGATCCACGGCCGCCATCAGTCAACTCCCGACGGTTGTTCGTTGGTGCACTGAACAATACTCACGCGCAGCACACTCAGGGGCAGCGTCGGCCCATCAATCGACCTGTCTTTTCATGGACTTCTTGACGCCATCCACCTCCAGTGCCAGCATGACCGCCCAGAAGATATTAGTCAGTGCACTGAGTAATTCGGTCGGAACCGCCGCTGGGACAGGCGGCCGGCAGGAGGGTTCTCGTCATGGACAAGGTGGTCGCCACCGCCCGGGAGGCAGTGGCCGACGCGACCGACGGAGCCACATTCGCCGTCGGCGGCTTCGGACTGAGCGGTGTGCCGAACGTGTTGATCCAAGCGCTGTACGAGCGCGGGGTCGGCGAACTCGGCGTCGTCTCCAACAACTGCGGCGCGATGGACTCAGGACTCGCGGTGCTGCTGTCCGCGGGACGGATCGCCCGGGTCACGGGGTCCTACATCGGCGGGAACAAGGAGTTCGCCCGCCAGTACCTCGGCGGCGAGCTGGAACTCGAGCTGATCCCGCAGGGCACGCTGGCCGAGCGGCTGCGGGCGGGCGGCGCCGGCATCCCCGCCTTCTACACCCCGGCCGGTGTGGGCACCCAGGTCGCCGACGGCGGACTGCCCTGGCGCTACGACGGGGAGGGCGGTGTCGCCCTCGCCTCCCCACCCAAGGAGGTACGGGAGTTCGACGGCGTCGAGTACGTCCTGGAGCGCGGCATCCGCACCGACTTCGCGCTGGTGCGCGCGGCCCGGGGCGACCGGCACGGGAACCTCGTCTTCAACAAGTCGAGCCGCAACTTCAACCCCCTGGCAGCGATGGCCGGCCGGATCACCATCGCCGAGGTCGAGGAGCTGGTCGAGCCCGGCGAGATCGATCCCGATCACGTGCATCTGCCCGGGATCTTCGTGCAGCGGGTGCTCGCCCTCACCCCGGAACAGGCCGCCGACAAGGGCATCGAGCAGCGCACGGTCACCGTGCCCGCGCAGGCCGAGGAGACGCGATGAGCTGGTCACGGGAACAGATCGCGGCGCGTGCCGCACACGAACTCGAGGACGGCAGCTATGTGAACCTCGGCATCGGGCTGCCGACACTGATCCCCAACCACCTGCCGCCGGGCGTCGAGGTGATCCTGGAGTCCGAGAACGGGATCCTCGGGACCGGCCCGTACCCCCTCGAAGACGAGGTCGATCCGGATCTCATCAACGCCGGCAAGGAGACCGTCACCGTCCTGCCGGGCGCCTCGTTCTTCGACTCCGCGCTGTCCTTCGGCATGATCCGCGGCGGGCATATCGACGCCGCGGTGCTCGGGGCGATGCAGGTCTCGGCCCGCGGGGACCTCGCCAACTGGGCGGTGCCCGGGAAGCTGGTCACCGGGATCGGCGGGGCGATGGATCTGGTGCACGGGGCCCGCCGGGTGATCGTCGTGATGACGCACACCGCCAAGGACGGCACCCCGAAGATCGTGGACGAGTGCTCGCTCCCGCTGACCGGCCGCGGCTGCGTCGACCGGATCATCACCGATCTCGGGGTACTCGACGTAGTACCGGACGGGCTGCTCCTGGTGGAGACTGCGCCGGGGGTTTCCGTGGCCGAGGTGGTTGCCGCGACCGGTGCCCCGCTAGCCATCGCTGACACTGTGGGGAGCAAGGCATGAACACGCGCGATGTGTACATCGTGGACGCCGTCCGGACGCCGATCGGCCGCTACAACGGGGCGCTCGCGAGCGTACGGCCCGACGATCTGGCCGCGCACGCGGTACGGGAACTGATCGGCCGCTCCCCCGAGTTGGACCCGTCCCGTATCGACGACGTGTACTTCGGCAACGCCAACGGCGCCGGCGAGGAGAACCGCAACGTGGCCCGGATGGCCGGGCTGCTCGCGGGTCTGCCGACGTCGGTGCCCGGCGTGACGGTCAACCGGCTGTGCGCCTCGGGTCTCGAGGCCGTGATCCAGGCCGCACGCGCCATCGCCCTCGGCGACGCGTCGATCGCTCTCGCGGGCGGCGTCGAGTCGATGACCCGCGCCCCGTATGTCCTGCCGAAGAGCGACCGCGCCTTCCCCGCCGGGCACACCGAGATGTTCTCCACCACGCTGGGCTGGCGCATGGTGAACCCGCGGATGGCTCCCGAGTGGACCATTCCGCTGGGCGAGTCCGCGGAGCTGATCGCGGACAAGCACCGGATCAGCCGGGACCAGCAGGACGCGTTCGCGCTCGCCTCGCACGAGAAGGCCGCGGCGGCCTGGAAGAACGGCCTGTTCGACGCCGAGGTCGCACCCGTGCCGGTGCCGCAGCGCAAGGGCGAGCCGGTCGCGTACGGCCGTGACGAGTGCGTACGGGAGAACGCGTCGATCGAGGCGATGGCGAAGCTGAAGCCGTCGTTCCGCAAGGACGGCGGGACGGTCACCGCGGGCAACGCCTCGCCGCTCAACGACGGTGCGGCGGCGCTGCTGCTCACCGACGAGGAAGGGCTGCGGGCCACCGGACGCGAGCCGCTCGCGCGGATCTCGGCGACCGGTGTGGCCGCCGTCGACCCGCAGTACTTCGGGCTCGCGCCGGTCCCGGCCGTGGAGCGGGCGCTGGCCAAGGCGGGCAAGTCCTTCGCCGATCTCAACACCCTTGAACTGAACGAGGCCTTCGCCGCTCAGGTGCTCGGGTGCGTGGCCGAGTGGCCCGAGTTCGACCCGGCGATCCTGAACCCTCAGGGCGGCGCGATCGCGCTCGGCCATCCGCTCGGCGCCTCCGGTGCACGTCTGGCCGGCACCGTGGCCCATCAACTGGCCCGCCGCGGCAGCGGAGTCGGCGTGGCGACACTGTGCATCGGAGTCGGCCAGGGCCTCGCCCTGGTCCTCGAACGCTGAGGCCGCAGGGGCCAGGAGACCTCCTGGCCCCTGCACCTCCTTCCACCTTGTCATCGGAGCATCCTCATGACCGAGCTTCCCGTGGCCCTGCCCGACGGGCTCTCCCAGGAACAAATAGACGCCGAGGTCGCCAAGGTGCAGGCCGGCGCGGACGGCGGGGTGCACCCGCCGCGGGATTTCCCGCCGTATCGCAGCAGTACGCTGCGTCACCCTCGACAGCCGCTGGTCCCCCTGCGTGACCCCGAGGCGGTCGAACTGTCCGGTCCCGCCTTCGGCGTCACCGATGTGACCGCACTCGACCGCGACCTCACCCGGCAGCATCTGGGCGAACCGCTCGGCGAACGCATCACCGTCAGCGGCCGGGTGACCGACCGTCAGGGGCGCCCGGTCCGCGGCCAGTTGGTGGAGCTGTGGCAGGCCAACGCTTCCGGCCGTTACGCCCACCAGCTGGACCAGCACCCCGCCCCGCTGGACCCCAACTTCACGGGCTTCGGGCGCTGTCTGACCGATGACGACGGCTCGTACTCCTTCACGACGATCAAGCCGGGCGCCTATCCGTGGCGCAATCACGTCAACGCGTGGCGGCCCGCGCACATCCACTTCTCCGTGTTCGGCACCGCGTTCACGCAGCGCCTGGTGACGCAGATGTACTTCCCCGGCGACCCGCTCTTCGCCTACGACCCGGTGCTGCAGTCGGTGACCGACCTGGCGGCCCGCGACCGGCTCGTCGCCGCGTACGACCACGACCTCTCGGTGCCCGAGTGGTCGCTCGGCTACCGCTGGGACATCGTGCTCGACGGTCCGTCCGCCACGCTCTTCGAGGAGGACCAGTGATGTCCGAGACCCGGCTGATTCCCCGCACCCGACCGATGCCCCGCATCCCCACCCCGTCGCAGACCGTCGGCCCCTTCTACGGCTACGCGCTGCCGTTCACGGGCGGCCCGGAGGTCGCGCCCGTCGGGCATCCCGACCTGATCACCGTGCACGGATACGTGTACGACGGCGCGGGACAGCCCGTCCCGGACGCCCTGTTGGAGACCTGGCAACCCGCCCCGGACGGTTCACGCAGTGGCGCGCCCGGATCGCTGCGGCACGATCCGGTGACGGGTCAGGTGATCGGGCGCGACGGAGTCGGCTTCACCGGATTCGGACGGATCGCCACGGCCGCGGACGGACACTATGCGGTGCGGACGCTGCCGCCGGGCGGTGTCCCGTACCTCTCGGTCCTTGTCTTCGCCCGGGGACTGCTCCATCACCTGTACACCCGCGCCTACCTGCGGCCGGACCCCGACGACGCCCTGCTCGCCTCGCTGCCGGCCGACCGGCGCGGCACGCTGCTCGCGGCCGAGGAGCGGCCGGGGACATATCGCTTCGACATCCGGCTGCAGGGCGAGGGTGAGACGGTCTTTCTGGAGTTCCGGTGAGCGGCGACGAGCAGGGTTACGTGGACGGCGGGCTGCTCTCGCCGGGTTGGGCCGGGTCGCGGGTCGAGGCCGCGGTGAGCGATCTCGCGTACGTCCAGGCGCTGTTGGATGCGGAGGCCGCGCTGACGCGGGCGCAGGCCGCGCTCGGTGAGGTGCCCGCGGATGCGGCCGCGGCGGTGACCGAGGCGGCGCGGACCGAGGCGTTCGATGTGCGGTCGCTGGCGCTGCGGGCGCATGCGGCGGGTAATCCGGTGCTGGCGCTGGTGTCCGATCTGAAGGCCGCGGTGCCTGAGCGGCACCGGGAGTTCGTGCATCGCGGGGCCACCAGCCAGGACATCGTGGACACGGCGACGATGCTGGTCGCGGCTCGGGCGCTGGCTCTCGTACTCGCCGATCTGTCGCGCACCGAGGCGTCGCTGGCGACGTCGGCCGCCGCGCATCGGGGCACGGTGATGGCGGGGCGGACGCTGACGCAGCATGCGGTGCCGACGACGTTCGGTCTGAAGGCGGCCGGGTGGCGGTCGCTGATCCTGGACGCGAGGGACCGGGTGCGGTCGGTACGGGAATCACTGCCTGCTCAACTCGGGGGCGCGGCAGGGACGTTGGCGGCGCTCGGCTCACCGGGGGTCGTGGCAGCTTTCGCCCGGGAGACCGGACTCGCGGAACCCGCACTGCCGTGGCACACCCTGCGTACCCCCATCGCCGATCTCGCCGGCGCCCTGGCGTTCACGGCGGGTGCTCTCGGCAAACTCGCCGCGGACGTCCTCACGTTGTCCCGCACCGAGATCGCCGAACTGGCCGAGGGCACCGGCGGCGCGTCGTCCGCGATGCCGCACAAGGCCAACCCGGTGCGGTCCACGCTGATCGCCGTAAGCGCCCGGCAGGCGCCCGCGCTCGCCTCGGTCCTGTACGGATCGCTGGTCGCCGAGGACGAACGCCCGCCGGGCGCCTGGCATGCCGAATGGCAGCCATTGCGGGAGCTGCTGCGGGTCGTCGGGGGCGCCGCCGAGAACGCCGCCGCCCTCGGCCGCGATCTGCGCGTGGACACCGACGCCATGCGCCGCCATCTCGACCTCACCGACGGGCTGATCGTCTCCGAACGCCTCACCGCCGAGCTCGGCGCCATCGTCGGACGGTCCCGCGCCAAGGAGGTGCTCACCTCCCTCGCCGCACGCGTCCGCAAGGGCGAGGGAAGCCTGGCGCAACTCCTCGCCGAACAGCCCGAGTTCAAGCACCTCGACCTCGACGCCCTGACGGACCCGGCCCGCTACACCGGCGCGGCCGGCGCCCTCACCGACCGCGCACTGGAGCGACGTTGACCTCCCTGCACCACACGACGGAGGGAGCGCCCTCCGCTCCCCCGCTGCTCCTCGGCCCCTCCCTCGGCACCTCCAGCGCGCTGTGGGACGGTGTCGCGCCCGAACTCTCCGCCACGCACCGGGTGATCCGCTTCGACCTGCCGGGGCACGGCCGCTCCCCCGCCTCGCTCATCGAGCCCGGCGCGAGCATCGGTGACCTCGCCGAACTGGTCGTCGGCCTCGCGGACTCGCTGGGCATCGAGCGCTTCTCGTACGCGGGCGTCTCGATCGGCGGCGCGATCGGGCTCCACCTGGCGGCCCGACACCCCTCACGAGTCGACCGCTTGGCGGTCCTGTGCTCCTCGGCGCACTTCGGCGATCCGCAGCGCTGGCTGGACCGGGCCGCGCTCGTACGGCGCGACGGTCTGGAATCGGTGGCGAAGAGCGCGCCCGAGCGCTGGTTCACACCCGGCTTCACCTCGGCGCGACTGCTCGACGATCACCGCACCGCGGACCCGCAGGCGTACGCCGCGTGCTGCGACGCGCTCGGCGCGTACGACCTCCGCGACCAGCTGGCCTCGATCACGGCGCCGACGCTCCTGGTGGCGGGCCGCGAGGACCCGGCCACTCCGCCCGCCCACCTGCGCGAACTCGCCGACGCCATCGGCGACTCGACCCTTGTGGAGCTCCCCGGGGCCTCGCACCTCGCGGTCGCCGAGGCCCCGCTGCCCGTGCTCGCGGCGCTGCGCGGCCACTTCGACGGACCCGCCGACAGCGGGATGACCGTACGCCGCGAAGTCCTCGGCGACGCACATGTAGACCGGGCGCAGCAGCGCCAGACCGCGTTCACCGCACGCTTCCAGGACTTCATCACGCGCTACGCCTGGGGCGAGATCTGGACCGACGACACACTCAGCCGCCGCGAGCACAGCATCGTCACCCTCACGGCACTGGTCGCGGGCGGCCACCTCGACGAACTGGCCATGCATGTACGCGCCGCCCGCCGCAACGGGCTCACACCGGACGAGATCGGCGCGGTGCTGCTGCAGTGCGCCGTGTACGTCGGGGTACCGGCGGCGAACTCCGCGTTCGCGGTCGCACAGCGGGTACTCGACGAGGGTTGAGCCTCACACGCCAGATGAAGGGTGACAGGGTGCCCGCATGGACCAGTCAGCACTGCCCGGTGGTCTCATCAGCAATGTCGTCCGGATCGGTGCGACAGTGCGTCGGCCCCGAACGGCCCGGTCCGGCTTCGTCCATGAACTCCTGGCCCTGCTCGAACGCCGGGGCTGGTCCGCCGCGCCCCGCTTCCTCGGCTGGGACGAGCAGGGGCGCGAGATCCTCAGCCACATCGACGGTCATGCGGCCTGGACCGCGGACCGACGGCGGGCAGCCTGTTCGGATAAAGGCCTGGTGCGGGTGGCCGAGCTCGTCCGCGAGTTCCACGATCTGACGAGCGGCTCCTCGCTGGCCGACGGCGACGAGGTGGTCTGCCACAACGATCTGTCTCCGAAGAACACCGTCTACACCCTCGACGGCGAGGACTGGCGACCGGTCGCGTTCATCGACTGGGACCTGGCCGCCCCCGGCGCCCGCGTCCACGATGTCGCACACCTCTGCTGGCAGTACCTGGATCTCGGCCCGGGCGTCGTGGATGTGCCGGAGGCCGCTCGGCGCATCAAGCTGGTCTGCGATGCGTACGGCCACATCGAACCGGAGCAAGTCGTGGACGCGGTCCTGTGGTGGCAGGACCGGTGCGCGCGGGGCATCGAGACGGGAGCCTCGCAGGGCGATCCGGCCATGGTGCGCTTGCGCGACCAAGGTGTCGTCGATGAGGTACGGGCCTCGTACGCGTGGGTGTCGGCCCACCGCAGCGCATTGGGCCGCGGGGACTGACCGCGCTTTCAGGCGGGCCGGCTCAACCGGTGCAGCCGTAGCGCCAGTTGGAACTCCAGGGCGCGAGCCGGACTGTTCCAGTCCTCGCCGACGAGGCGGCCGATCCGCTCCAGGCGCTGCACGACCGTGTTCACATGGACGTGCAGCGCGTCCTTGGTACGGGTGAGGCTGGCGCCCTGCGTGAAGTACGCGTCGAGCGTGGCGACCAGCGCGGTGCCCCGCTGGTCGTCGTAGTCGAGCAGCGGGCCGAGTGTCCGGTCGACGTACCCCTTCAAGTCGGCCTGGTCACCGAGGAGTACGCCGAGGAAGCCGAGGTCCGCGAGGGCCGCGCCCTGGCCCGTATGGCCGAGCGCGCGCAGCGCGGACAGACAGCGGGCGGCCTCTGCATGCGCGGCGGCCAGCGCCGCGGGACCCGGTGCGGGACCGGCGGCGCCGACCGTCACCGGGGTGCCGAGGGACTGCGCCAGCTGTTCCGCCAGCGACTGGGCCCGCGAGCCCGGTTGATCGCTGGGCATGACAAGGACCACGTGCTCGTGGTGGATCCCGGCGAGTCCGCCCCGGGCGATCCGCGCACCGCAGGCGAGCAGCCGGTGGCGGGGCGCACCCTCGGCGTGCAGCACGAACACCGCGTGCGGCCGGGTCAGGGTCACGCCGAGCCGGCGGGCGCGAACGGTCAGCGCCGCGGGGTCGCCGGTCGAGGAGAGCAGATCGCTGAGGAGTTCGCCGCGCACCCGCTCCTCCGCCTCGGCCACCGAGCGGCGCAGGAGAAGCAGCAGCGCGGTGACCACGGCGGCCCGTTCGAACAGGAGCCGGTCCGCGTCGGAGAGGTCCGCGCGGCCGGTGAGGGCGAGGGAGCCGAGGAGTTCGGGTCCTGCGAGTACGGCGCAGACCCAGGTGCCGTCGCGCTCGACGGCGCGGCCGCTGCTGCGGGAGGCCGCCACGTCAGGGGCGGTCAGGGTGCCCGACTGGCCCCCGGTGGCAGCGAGTTCCGCGCCGTCGGCGTCATGCAGGACGATGCCGCCGTCGAGCAGATCGGCCAGGGCCGCGGCCACCTCGTCGGCCCCGCCGCCCCGCAGCACCAGGTCGGTCAGCTGGTCGTGGGCGGCTTCGGCGCGGCGCATCGCGGCGCTGTGCGCGCTGATGGTCGCGGAGGCGGCGTTGAGGTCGTCGAGCGCGGCCCGGGTCTCCTCAAGCAGGCGCGCGCTGTCGATGGCGATCGCGGCATGGTCGGCCAGCGAGGACAGGAGGTTGACCTCCTGCGGTGAGAACGTGCGCGGGGAGCGGTCGGAGGCGTACAGGACTCCGATCACCTTCGGACCGAGCATCAGCGGCACGCCGAGGATCGCGTGCAGCCCTTCCTCGGCCACCGCGCTGTCGATGGTGAGCGTGTGCTTGAAGCGCGGGTCGTCCTGATAGTCGCCGGTCGCGTACGGGCGGGCGGTGTGCGCGACGAGCCCGCCGAGCCCCTCCCCCATCCCGAGGCGCAGCTGCTGGAACGCGGCGGACACCGAGCCGTCCGTGACGCGCATATAGGTGTCGCCCACGGTGTCGTCGTTGAGCGACATATAAGCGACGTCGGTGCCGAGCAGCAGGCGTGCCCGGTGCACGATCGCGCGCAGGACGGCGTCCAGATTGCGCAGCGCGGCGAGGTCGCTGGCGGTGTCGAACAGGGCGGTCAGTTCGGTCTCGCGCCGGCGGTGCTGGCTGAGGGTGCGCCGGATCCGCAGGGCCACCTCGGTGGCCGCGGAGATCTCGCCCAGTTCTGCGGGGCTCGCCCCGGCCTCGCGTGCCTCGGCGGCAGGCCGGGCGAACTCCTCTGCGCCGGCTCCCGAGGCGAGCAGGTCGAGGAGGCGGCGCAGGGCGGCGCCGCAGGTCAGGGGGTTGTCGCCGAGACCGTTCATGGAGCGGAGCATACGTTTCCCGTACGAGGTGGGGGCCCGCCGTGACGTGGGGTTTTCGTCGGCACGGCGGGCCCGGCGGATCAGCCGTTCACCGAGGCGGGGACCTTCGCGTCGCTCTCGGCGCTCACGCCGTCCTTGGCGAGGTCCCGGCCGAGGGTCTCCTTGGCGATCCACACCGTCACCGCGGTGACCAGGGCCGCGAACGCCAGGTAGAGGGTGACGGGGGTGGAGTTCCCGTAGTCCTTGAGCAGTTCGACGGCGATGATCGGCGCGAGCGCGCCACCGATGATCGACGCCAGCTGGGAGCCCATCGACGCACCCGAGTAGCGGACCTTCGTATCGAACATCTCGGAGATGAACGCGGCCTGCGGCCCGTACATCGCCCCGTGGAACAGCAGTCCGACCGTCACGGCCAGGGCCATCACCGGGAAGGACTCGGTGTCAAGGAGCGCGAAGAACGCGAACGCCCACACCACCATCCCCACCGCGCCGATCAGGGTCACCGGCCGGCGCCCGATGCGGTCGGACAGCGCGCCCCACAGCGGGATGGTCACGAAGTGCACGGCGGAGCCGATCAGTACCGCGTTCAGGGCGGTGCTCTTGGGCAGCTCCAGATGGACGGTGACGTAGACGAGCAGGAACGCCGTCAGGATGTAGTACGAGATGTTCTCGCCGAAGCGGGTGCCGATCGCGGTGAGCACCTCGCGCCAGCTGCGCCGGAACACCTCGACGACCGGCGCCTCGTCCTTGATGCCCTGCTCGGCGCGGGCCGCGGCCTTCTTCTGTGCTTCGAGGAAGACGGGCGATTCGGAGACGGAGATACGGATCCACAGACCGATCACGACCAGGACCCCGGACAGCAGGAACGGGATGCGCCAGCCCCAGGCCAGGAAGGCGGCGTCCGACTGCACCGCGGCGAGCAGCGCGAGCACACCGGTGGCGAGCAGGTTGCCGCCGGGTGCGCCGGCCTGCGGCCAGGACGCCCAGAAGCCGCGCTGCTTGGCGCCACCGTGCTCGGACACGATCAGGACCGCGCCGCCCCACTCGCCGCCGAGCGCGAAGCCCTGGATCAGCCGGAGCAGGGTGAGCAGGATGGGCGCGCCGACGCCGATGGTGGCGTGGGTGGGCAGCAGTCCCATCGCGAAGGTCGCGCCGCCCATCATCATCAGGCTGATGACCAGGAGCTTCTTGCGGCCGATCTTGTCGCCGTAGTGCCCGAAGACCACGCCGCCGAGGGGGCGGGCCGCGAAGCCGACCGCGTAGGTGAGGAACGAGAGCAGGGTTCCGACGAGCGGGTCGCTGTCCGGGAAGAACAGGCTGTTGAACACCAGGGCTGCGGCGGATCCGTAGAGGAAGAAGTCGTACCACTCGATGGTGGTGCCGACGAGGCTCGCGGCGACGATCCGGCGGATTCCGCCGGGGGTGGGCGGTGCGGAGCTGACGCTGGTCATGGTGAGGCCACCGTTTCGGTCGGCTGTGCGGGGACGGGTGTGCGGGCTGAACTGGGGGATGCGGGCCGGACGGGGGCGGGTGCCTAGTTGGCGCCCCAGCCGCCGTCCACGGGGAGGGAGGTGCCCGTGATGAAACCGGTGTGCGGGCCGCAGAGCCAGAGCACGGCCGCGGCCACTTCCTCGGGTTCGATCAGGCGCTTGATCGCCGAGCGTTCCAGGAGCACCTCGCCGATCACGGCTTCGGGGTCGATGCCATGGGCTTCGGCCTGTGCGGCGATCTGACCCTCGACGAGCGGGGTGCGTACATAGCCGGGGTTCACGCAGTTGCTGGTGACACCATGCGGTGCGCCTTCGAGCGCGGCGACCTTGCTGAGGCCTTCGAGCCCGTGCTTGGCGGTCACGTACGCGGATTTAAAGGCACTCGCGCGCAGGCCGTGCATGCTCGAGATATGGACGAGCCGGCCCCAGCCCTGCGCGTACATATGCGGCAGACACCGCTGGATCATCAGGAACGGCGCGGTGACCATGACCTTCTGCAGCAGCTCGAAGCGCTCGGGCGGGAACTCCTCGATCGGCGCGACATGCTGCAGACCGGCGCAGTTGACCAGGATGTCGATCTCGCGGGGCAGCGCCTGCAGTGCGGTGGGGTCGGCGAGGTTCACGGCGTGCGCGATCCCGCCGGCCTCGGTGGCGGTCTCCTTGGCCGATTCGGCGTCCAGGTCCACGACATGGACCTGGGCGCCGGCCTCGGCCAGGGCCAGGGCACAGGCCCGGCCGATGCCGCTGCCGCCGCCGGTCACCAGGGCGCTGCGCCCCGAGAGGTCCACGGCGGCGGCCGCGGCAAGGCCGGGCCGCCCGGAAAGTTGGCTCGTCATGGCGGGAAACGCTAGAGACACACCGTCCATCGGCCCATGTGTCGCGCGTCCACATATTCAGGGCTACAGGTGTGGGCAGGCGCTACCGCCGACCTGCTCAGACCGCCTGGCGCACGCTCACGGCATCCAGCCGGACCGCGAACCGGGCCGTGTCCTCGAGCGTCAGCGCGAGCACCCGCTCCTTGGGCAGGGCCACCTCGATCCGTACACAGAAGGAGACCGCGTACAGCGCACCCTGGGTCTCCTCGTCCTGCAGCGCGAACAGCAGATCACAGGTGTACGCGGTGGAGTCCGGCCCGCTGTCGAGGAACCGCAGATGGGCGGCGCCCTCCTGGGAGCCGAGCCCGGTGACGCACTCCTCGAGGGCGCTCTCGACGCCTGCCCAGAACGCCTCGTTGGCGAAGGTGTCGACGAGTGCCTGGCGCACCCCTTCCTTCAAGGTGAGGACCACGACCTGAACGGGCGCGGTCTCATGCACACCGAATCCGGGGATCACCCGGACCACCCGGCTGTCGGGCAGGGCGCGCGCCGCCCGCTGTATTCGCCCGAACACCTCGGCCCGGGGCGCGGCAAGGGCCTCGGTGAAGCGGGCCTCGATCTCCTTGAGGGGCACGGCACTTGAGGACTGTGTCTCGTACACCGTCCTGTACCCGGCCTCGGCGTGGGTGCCGTTCTGCTCGCTCATCGCTCGCTCCTAGTCACGTGTGCCTGTTCCCTGCCGCGCCCACCCGAGTGATCTTCGGGAGCGCCCAGTATGACGGGCCCTCATGGGGCGGGGATCGGCCGCCCGGGTGCCGGACAGAGCGGCAACTGCGCAGGTCGCGGGGCGTTGTCAGTGCCGTACGCAAGACTGGTCGGTCCGAGGCCTTCAGGGGGAAGGCCCGAGACCTTGCACGAAAGGGCAGTTGACATGACCGAGCTCGAACTTGTCGCAGCGCAGGCCTACATCCGCCTCCTCCAGACGGCACGCGCCGCGCTCGAGGACCCGCGCAGCGCGCCCATGGCGATCACCGTGCTCACCCCGCCCATGGCCGAGGCGGACCAGGCCCTCGCCGCGGCCGGACTCGCGGGCAATGAGCGCCGGTTGTTCGAGCTGGTGCATCGGGTGTGTCCGCGGTTGCCGGTGGATACGCCGGCCTAGGCGCGGGACGGTCCCGGGCGGGGCGGCCGGGCAGCGGTGGACGCCTGACGGTGCGTCGGGCGTGATTCGCCGTGCCGCACCCGCTCCGCACCCGTGACCTCGCCGGGCTGCTGGCCAATACTGGGCAGGGACCGGACGCGAGGGACACCCGACCTACTGAAGGCGGCCGAAATGAAGATGCTCATCAATGTGGCGGAGACGGTGGTCGCGGACGCGCTGCGCGGTATGGCCGCCGCCCACCCGGAGTTGACGGTGGACGTCGAGAACCGGGTGATCGTACGGCGGGACGCGCCGGTCGCCGACAAGGTGGGCCTGGTCTCCGGCGGCGGCAGCGGTCATGAGCCGTTGCACGGCGGGTTCGTGGGTCGCGGCATGCTCTCGGCCGCCTGCCCGGGCGAGGTGTTCACGAGCCCCGTACCGGATCAGATGGTGCGGGCCGCGGCGGCGGTGGACAGCGGGCAGGGCGTGCTGTTCATCGTGAAGAACTACACCGGCGACGTCATGAACTTCGACATGGCCGCCGAACTCGCCGAGGACGAGGGCATCCAGGTCGCCAAGGTCCTCGTCAACGACGACGTGGCGGTCACCGACAGCCTGTACACGGCCGGCCGGCGCGGTACGGGCGCGACCCTGTTCGTGGAGAAGCTCGCGGGTGCGGCCGCCGAGGAGGGCATGCCGCTCGAGCGGGTCGAGGCGATCGCGCGCCAGGTGAACGAGAACTCCCGCAGCTTCGGTGTCGCCCTCAGCGCCTGCTCGACCCCCGCCAAGGGCAGCCCCACCTTTGATCTGCCCGCCGGACAGCTGGAGTTGGGCATCGGTATCCACGGTGAGCCGGGCCGTGAGCGGCGCGCGATGATGACCTCCGGCGAGATCGCGGAGTTCGCCGTGGACGCGATCCTCGACGACATGCGCCCGAACAATCCGGTGCTGCTGCTCGTCAACGGCATGGGGGCGACACCGCTTCTCGAGCTGTACGGCTTCCACGCGGAGGTCACGCGGGTGCTCGCCGCACGGGATATCGCCGTGGCCCGGGTCCTGGTGGGCAACTATGTGACCTCGCTCGACATGGCCGGTGCCTCGGTGACCCTGTGCCAGATCGACGAGGAACTGCTGAGGCTGTGGGACGCACCGGTCCGTACGCCCGCATTGCGCTGGGGCATCTGACCGTCTGCACCACACCGCACCGCACCCACCATCCCTGACAGGAGACCCTGTGCTCGACGCCGAGTTCTTCCGCCGCTGGATGACGGCGACCGCTGCCGCCGTCGACCGTGAGGCGACGCGGCTGACCGAACTGGACTCGCCCATCGGCGACGCGGACCACGGCAGCAATCTGCGCCGCGGCTTCACCGCCGTCGCGACCGTGCTGGAGAAGGAGGCGCCGGGCACACCAGGAGCCGTCCTGGTCCTGGCCGGACGGCAGTTGATCTCCACGGTCGGTGGAGCGTCCGGCCCGCTGTACGGAACGTTGCTGCGCCGCACCGGCAAGGAGCTCGGCGACGCACCCGAGGTGTCGGCCGAGCAGCTGGCGGCCGCGCTGCGCGCCGGCGTGGAGGCGGTGACCAAGCTCGGCGGCGCCGTCCCCGGCGACAAGACGATGGTGGACGCGCTCGATCCGGCGGTCGCGGCGCTGGCCACTTCGTTCTCGGCGGCCGCTCGGGCCGCCGCGGCCGGCGCCGAGGCGACGGTGCCGCTCATCGCCCGTAAGGGCAGGGCGAGTTACCTGGGTGAGCGCAGTATCGGGCATCAGGATCCGGGGGCCACGTCCTCGGCGCTGCTGATCGCCGCGCTGGCCGAGGCGGCGGGCGAGGACGGGGCGGGCGCATGACCGAGTCCCCGCTGGTCGGCATCGTCCTCGTCTCGCACAGCGGCCCGGTGGCGACCGCTGTCGTGGACCTCGCGTCCGGCCTCGCCGGCGGGAAGGCCCTGGCCCCGGTCGCCGCCGCCGGCGGCACGCCCGACGGCGGCCTCGGCACCAGCGCCGATCTGATCGCCGCCGCGGCCCGCTCGGTGGACCGCGGCGCCGGTGTCGCGCTCCTTGTCGACCTGGGCAGCGCGGTGCTCACGGTGAAGGCCCTGCTGGCCGAGGACGACGAACTCCCGCCCGGATCACGCCTGGTGGACGCCCCCTTCGTCGAGGGCGCGGTGGCCGCGGTGGTGACGGCTTCGGCGGGGGCGGATCTGGATGCGGTGGAGGCGGCGGCCCGGGAGGCTTACGCGTACCGCAAGGAGTGAGTACGGCGCTCAGAATGCCGTCGGGTAGGGCACCTTCGCGCCGACGAACTGGGTGATGCCCCGGCGGCGGAAGCCGAGCGACTCGTACAGGCGTATCGCGCCTTCGTTCTGCGTCGACGCGTGCAGGAAGGGGATCTCGCCGCGTTCGCGGATGCCGGACGCCACGGCGTGTACGAGTCGGGTGCCGAGGCCCTGGCCGCGGAAGTCCTCGTCGGTACAGACGGCGCTGATCTCGGTGTAGCCGGGCGGGTGCATCCGCTCCCCCGCCATCGCGACGAGTCGGCCTTCGCGCCGTATGCCGAGATAGGTGCCGAGCTCCACGGTCCGCGGCAGGAACGGGCCGGGCTGCGTCCGGGCGACGAGGTCGAGCATCTCGGGGGCGTCCGCGGGGCCGAGCCGTACGGCTTCGGGGTCCGGGCGGGCGTCGACCGACTCGTCGACGAGCTGGACGCCCTGCCCCTCGAAGGTGATCTTCCAGTCGGCGGGCGGCAGGGTCCGCAGGCCGGGCAGCGCGACCTCGGTCCCGGGGCCGCGGAGCGCGGCGAGGTCGGCCCAGTCCTGGGCGTCGGGCTCATCCGGGAGGCCCTGCCACAGCGCCACGTCCGAGGGGTAGCTCAATGCACGGCCGCGGCGCTCGGCGAAGGGGGCGTGCGGGCCCAGAAGCGCGGCGTACGCCGGGTTGTCCAAAACGTGCTGGGTCACCGGCGGTGCGGTGGTCATGGGGCTTGCTCCTCGGTCCTGCCGTCAGCTCTATGCGGACGCAAACAAAGACGGCAATCGTAAAGTACGACAGAGGATCAAGCGGAATCGGCCCTGGATTATTCCGCGGGCGGGCTCGGCCGGCCATCGGCCGTATCGTGCGCGGCCCGGCTTTCCATGATCCGCGCATTGTTCTCCATGGCCCATCCGGCCAGCGCCAATGCCGGCGGGATCAGGCTCTTGCCGAGCGGAGTCAGGGCGTACTCGACGCGCGGCGGCACCTCCGCGAAGGCCGTACGGGACACCAGTCCGTCCCGGGTGAGATTCCGCAGGGTCAAGGTCAGCATCCGCTGCGAGATACCCGGAATGTGCTGGTGCAGTTCACCGAAGCGCATCCGCTGCTCATCGAGGGTGGCCACGATCAGGAGCGTCCACTTGTCGCAGATCCGGTCGAGTACGGCGCGGATCGTCCGGCCGCCGTCCCCGCGGATCATGCAGGTGTGTTCGTACGGCGTGCCCGGCTGCGCCTGCGACATGACAGCTCCCTGTGCGTAAGGCACATCCATGTGCCTTTTGTAGACCCCTCGACGCTGACTCATCATGAGGCCACTTCCTGCCCGTGAACCCAGCTTCCAGGGGGCCCTCATGACCGTTGCCTATTGGATCGTCGCCGTACTGCTCGGCCTGTTCTACCTCTACTCGGGAGGCATCAAAGCCGTGCAGAGCCCCGAGAAGCTCAAGCCGATGATGGCCTGGGTCGACACAGTCCCGTTGCCGGCGCTCAGAGCGCTGGGGGTCGTCGAAGTCCTCGGCGCGCTGGGCCTGTTGCTGCCGCCCCTGACCGGCATCGCACCATGGCTGGCCATAGCGGCCGCCGCCGGTCTTGTGCTGCTGCAGATCGGAGCGATGCGGCTGCATCTGTCCCGCGGCGAGGTGCGCGAGACCGGGCTGAACATCGCCCTGATCGCGCTCGCGGCGGCGGCCGTGTGGCTCGGGACGGTGTGGGTCTGAGGCCGGTTCAGACGGTGGGGTCGAACCACGCGGGTTCGTCGAGCAGCGCCTGCTTGATGCGGAACAGACCGAACTCGTGCAGCGGCGGCAGCGCGTCCACCGAGAACCAGCCCACCTCGAGCGACTCCTCGTCGTTCACCCGCGCCTCGCCGCCGACGGCGCGGCAGCGGATCGTGATGTCCATGAACTGGCAGTGGTCGCCGTTGGGGTACATCGTCGGGTCGAGCGTCTGCACCAGGACGACCCGCTCGGGTACGCAGTGGACGCCCGTCTCCTCGTAGACCTCTCGTACGGCGCAGGCGGCGGGCTGCTCACCGGGGTCGGGGATGCCGCCGATCACGGACCATTTGCCCGTGTCCGCGCGGCGGCCGAGCAGCACTCTGCCCTCGTCGTCGAAGACGAGCGCGGTCACGCCCGGCAGGAAGAGGAGTTGATGGCCCGCGCTGGCCCGGATCTCGCGGATGAAGTCGGGAGTACCCATGCCCCGACCCTAACGCGCGGCTGATCTACGGTTCGCCCATGCCCACGGCGTGCCGGGGCCGGGCGGGGTTCAACTGATGGCAGGGCTGCGGCGTTCGACGAGGACCACGTCGCGCCACCGGCCGTGCCGGCGGCCGATGCGCTCGCGCGTACCGATGCGCCGGAAGCCGAGGCGCTGATGCAGCTCGAGGCTCGCGGTGTTCTCGGGGAAGATGCCCGACTGGATGGTCCAGATGCCGGCGGCCTCGGTCGAGGTCACGAGGGCACCGAGCAATCCGCGGGCGACGCCTTGGCCGCGTGCCGCGGGGTGGACGTATACCGAGTGCTCCACGACGCCGACGTAGGCGCATCGGTCGGAGACACGCGTCGCCGCGACCCAACCCAGCACTTTCCCGACGTCGGCGCTCAACGCGACGAAGCGGTGCTCGGGCATCTTGGCGGCATCGAAGGCGCGCCAGTTCGGGGCTTCGGTCTCGAAGGTGGCGTTTCCTTCGTCGATGCCCAACTGGTAGATACCCAGAACCTGTTCCGCGTGGGCAGCGGTGAGCGCCGTGATGATCATGGCTGCCCCATGATGGCGCGCACCGCGGCGGGGAAGCATTCCAGGCAGGCGCCGTTGACCTCGTAGCGGGTCGAGGTTCCCTGTCGCTCGGCGAGCACGAAGCGGACCTCGGCCAGAATTCGGAGATGGTGCGAAACGGTCGACTGGCCGATCGGCAGAAGCCCGACGATCTCACCGACCGTCATCGCCCGCCGCTCGGTGGCGAGCAGGTTCAGCAGACGTACGCGCATGGGGTCGGCCAGCGCCTTGAACCAGGTGGCATAGGTGGCGGCGTCCTCGTGGCTCAGTGAGCCCGGCTCACACTCGGTCTCATTCATCGATCATCGACGATAGTCGATTAAAGCTTCAGGCCCAGCCCTTTTAACTGTTTCGAAGTCTCTCTATGTTGACTCTCATCGAATCAGCAGGCAGCCTTGATTCCACAGACGTCGAAACAATGGATCACCGAGGAGCCGACGTGAGCAAGAGCGAGCAGTCCGAACTGCTGGAAACCGTCCGCGCCGGATACGCGGCCGCCGCCTTGAAGGTGACCGGCGGTGGTGCGGCCTGCTGCGGCTCGGAGGGCGTCGAGATCGACGAGAACTTCGGGTCAGGGCTCTACGCGGCCACCGACCGCGAGGCCCTGCCCGCCGAGGCCGTCGCCGCCTCACTCGGCTGCGGCAATCCCCTGGCCGTCGCCGAACTCCGCGAAGGCGAGCGGGTGTTGGACCTCGGCTCGGGCGGCGGCATCGACGTCCTCCTGTCCGCTCGCCGGGTCGGCGTGAGCGGCAAGGCGTACGGCCTGGACATGACCGAGGAGATGTTGGCCCTTGCACTGGCCAACAAGGAGAAGGCCGGAGCGACGAACGTCGAGTTCCTCAAGGGCACGATCGAGTCGGTGCCGCTGCCCGCGAGCACCGTCGACGTCGTGATCTCCAACTGCGTGATCAACCTGTCCGTCGACAAGCCCGCCGTCTTCACCGAGATGTTCCGTGTGCTCGCGCCTGGCGGCCGGATCGGCATCTCCGATGTGGTGGCCGACGATGCGCTCAGCCCTGCCCAGCGTGCCGAGCGCGGCAACTACGTGGGCTGCATTGCGGGCGCGCTCTCCTTCGCCGAGTACCGCCAAGGCCTTGCGGAGGCCGGTTTCACCGGCGTCGAGGTCACCCCGACCCACCAGGTGGCCGACGGCATGCACTCCGCAATCGTCCGCGCCACCAAGCCGCTCTCCGCCACGACTGTCCCGGTCGCCGCGCCCGCGCAGGGCGGGAGCTCCTGCTGCAGTTGATACGCCTGAGCGACGATGACATTGCGCATCTCGCCCGTCGTGCCGCTCTGCGAGCTCAGGCCGACTTCTCCGGCGCGATCTCGGCGATCAGACCCTCGACCAAGTTTTTGATCTCGTCGCGGATGGGACGCACGGCCGCCACGCCCTGGCCCGCCGGGTCCTCCAACTCCCAGTCCAGGTACCGCTTGCCGGGGAAAACGGGGCAGGTGTCGCCGCAGCCCATGGTGATGCAGACGTCCGACTCCTTGACCGCGTCCACGGTGAGCATCTTCGGGGTCTCGGCGGAGATGTCGATGCCGACCTCGGCCATGGCCTCGACGGCGGCCGGGTTCACGGCGTCGCCGGGGTTGGAGCCGGCCGAGCGGACCTCGATCCGGTCGCCCGCGAGGTGGGTCAGCCAGGCGGCCGCCATCTGGGAACGGCCGGCGTTGTGGACGCACACGAAAAGAACGGACGGCTTCTCGGACATCGCGGGGTCTCTCTTGTCTCGCGTTGATTGCGGCGCGGGCTATCGATTGCGGATCCGACCAGCCATCACGGATCAACCATCGGGGATGGACGAGCAGGGATGGACGAGCAGCCGGGATGGACGATCGGGATCAGATCAGCGCCGAATGGTGTCAGCGACCACTGATGTGACAGTATCAGTCCATGATGACGTCAGCCACCACTGATCTGATCCGGGTCATCGCCGATCCGCTCAGGCTTCAGATCGTGACCCTGCTCGCCCACGAGACCCTGTGCACCACCCACCTCGTGGAGGAGACCGGTGCCCGGCAGACGAACCTCTCCAACCATCTGCGCGTGCTGCGCGAAGCGGGCGTGGTGGAGACCGAGCCGTGCGGGCGCTTCACGTACTACAAGCTGAAGCCCGAGGTCATCGAGGCGCTTGCCGCATCCTTCGGCGAACTGGCCGCCACCGCGCGTACGACGACCGAGACGAACCGAAAGCGAGCCTGCTGATGACCGCGACCGAACCCGGCACCGCCTCACCGCCCAAGGGCGGCGAGGACGCCTCGATCGTCGCCAAGCTCTCCACGCTCGACCGGTTCCTGGCAGTGTGGATCCTGCTGGCCATGGCCATAGGCCTCGGCCTGGGCCGCGTGATCCCGGGCCTCGACGACGCCCTCGCCAAGGTCGAGATCGGCGGCATCTCGCTGCCCATCGCCCTCGGCCTGCTGATCATGATGTACCCGGTCCTCGCGAAGGTCCGCTACGACAAGCTCGACGCCGTCACCGGCGACCGCAAGCTGATGGCGTCCTCGCTCGTCATCAACTGGATCGTCGGACCTGCCGTGATGTTCGCGCTCGCGTGGATCTTCCTGGCAGACCTGCCCGAATACCGCACGGGCCTCATCATCGTGGGCCTTGCGCGCTGCATCGCGATGGTCATCATCTGGAACGATCTGGCCTGCGGCGACCGCGAGGCCGCTGCCGTACTCGTGGCCCTCAACTCGGTCTTCCAGGTACTGGCGTTCGGCCTGCTCGGCTGGTTCTACCTCGACCTGCTGCCCGGCTGGCTGGGCCTCGGCGAGGGAGAGCAGCTCGACATCTCGATGTGGAAGATCGCGCTGAACGTCGTCATCTTCCTCGGCATCCCGCTGCTCGCCGGCTTCCTCACCCGCCGCATCGGCGAGAAGAAGCTCGGCCGCGAGTCGTACGAGTCCAAGTTCCTGCCGAAGATCGGCCCTTGGGCCCTCTACGGCCTGCTCTTCACGATCGTCATCCTCTTCGCCCTGCAGGGAAAGACCATCACGTCGCAGCCACTCGACGTGGCCCGTATCGCGCTGCCGCTGCTCGTCTACTTCGCGATCATGTTCTTCGGCACGTTCGCGCTCGGCAAGGCGATCGGCCTCGCCTACGACCGCACCACGACACTCGCGTTCACGGCGGCCGGGAACAACTTCGAGCTGGCCATCGCGGTCGCCATCGCCACCTTCGGGGTGACGTCCGGGCAGGCTTTGTCGGGTGTCGTCGGACCGCTGATCGAAGTGCCCGTCCTGATCGCGCTCGTCTACGTGGCGCTGGCCTGGCGCAAGAAGTTCGCCCCGGCCAAGCTCACGACGTGACGCAGCGGACCGATGTGGTGGTGATCGGCGGCGGCCAGGCAGGGCTCGCCGCCGGTTACCACCTGCGCCGCCTCGGCCTGGACTTCGTCGTGCTCGACGCCCAGACCGCGGCGGGCGGCGCCTGGCAGCACACCTGGGACTCGCTGCATCTGTTCTCCCCCGCGGCCTACTCGTCTCTGCCGGGACGGCCCATGCCCGGACAGGCCGGCGAGGTGTATCCGGACGCCTCGCATGTCGTCCGCTACCTGCGCGACTACGAGCGGCGCTATGTACTGCCGGTGCTGCGGCCCGTACGCGTTCAAGGCGTCCACCGCGACGGCGAGTTCCTGCGCGTCGAGAGCGACTCCGGGACCTGGCGGGCGCGCAACGTCATCAGCGCGACCGGCACCTGGTGGCGCCCGTTCATCCCGGCCGTCCCAGGGCGTGCCGAGTTCGACGGGACGCAGCTGCACACCGTCGAGTACCGCAGCCCGGCCGACTTCGCCGGACGACGCGTCATGGTGGTCGGCGGCGGCAACTCCGGCGCGCAGATCGCCGCCGATCTCGCGTACGAGAGTGAACTGACCTGGGTCACCCAGCGCCCGCCCCGCTTCCTGGCCGATGACATCGACGGGCGCGCCCTGTTCGACGCGGCCACCGCCCGCCGCCGTGCCTTGGAGAACGGGCAGACGGACACCGGAGGCGTCGCCTCGCTGGGTGACATCGTCGCCGTGCCGCCGGTGCGCGAGGCGCGGGATGCGGGCCTGCTCAAGGCCTCACCCATGGTCGTAAGACTGACCCGTGACGGCGTCGAGTGGGCCGACGGCACCCGCGCGGCAGCCGATGCCGTCATCTGGTGCACCGGATACCGCCCTGCGCTCTCCCACCTCGCCCCACTGCAACTCCGGGGCACTCGCGGGCACATCGCGACCGAGGGCACACGGGCCGTGGGCGAACCACGACTGCACCTGCTCGGCTACGGCGACTGGACGGGCCCGGCCTCCGCCACCCTCATCGGGGTGGGCCGCCCCGCGCGCGACGCGGCACGCGCCGTCGCCGAGGCCATCGTCTCGTAAGCGCGGTCAATTCCCCGCAGGCGCCAGCAAGTTGCCCATCGCCGTCACCACGGACGGCTCCACCCGGTAGTACACCCAGGTGCCGCGCCGCTCGGAGGAGAGCAGGCCCGCTTCCTTGAGCTTCTTGAGGTGGTGGGAGACCGTCGGCTGGGAGACGCCGACGTCGGAGATGTCGCAGACGCACGCCTCGCCGCCCGGGTGCGAGGCGACCGCGGAGAACAGGCGCAGGCGTACCGGGTCGCCGAGGGCCTTGAACATCTTCGCGGTGCGCTCGGCCTCCTCGGCGGTGAAGGTGCGCTCCGTCAGGGGCGGGCAGCAGGGCGTCGCGGCCTCGGCGGTCTCCGGTTCGAGCAGCGGCAGGCTCTTCGTGGTGGACATGCCGTCAAGCCTACCCAGGTATTCGACAAACATCTATGTTGACGTTCATCGAATCAAGTGCCATGCTGACGCCGAAGTCATCGACAAACGTCGAAACAAAGGGGACCCTGCCGTGAGTACGTCCACCACCACCCTGCCCGTCCTGGTCATCGGAGCCGGCCCCATCGGCCTGGCCGCCGCCGCCCAGCTCACCGCACGCGGTCTGGAACCCCTGGTCCTCGAGTCCGGTTCCTCGGCGGGCAGCGCGGTCCGCGAGTGGTCGCACGTCCGTCTCTTCTCCACCTGGGCCGAGGTCGTCGACCCGGCCGCCGAGAAGCTGCTCGCGCCCACCGGCTGGGTCCAGCCGGACGGCGCCACCTACCCGACCGGCGGCGACTGGGCCGAGCAGTACCTCCAGCCCCTCGCCGACGTACTCGGCGACCGCGTCCGCTTCGGCGCCACCGTCACCGGGGTCTCCCGGACCGGCCGCGACCGCGTGGTGGACGCCGACCGCGCCGAGCAGCCCTTCACCGTCCACGTCACCTACGCGGACGGGACCGAGGAGCGCATCCTCGCCCGCGCCGTCATCGACGCCTCCGGAACCTGGTCCACCCCCAGCCCACTCGGCGGCGACGGCCTGCCCGCCCTCGGCGAGCGTGCGGCCGCCGACCGGATCTCGTACCGCGTCCCCGACTTCAAGGACCTGGCCGTACGGGCCCGTTACGCGGGCAAGCGCACCGCGATCGTCGGCTCCGGCGCCTCCGCCTTCACCGCCTTGGCCTCCCTCGCCCAGCTGGCGAAGGACGAGCCCGGCACCCATGCGGTGTGGATCCTGCGCCGCGGCATCAGCGGCAGCACCTTCGGTGGCGGCGCGTCCGACCAGCTCCCCGCACGCGGTGCGCTCGGCCTCGCGGCCAAGGCGGCCGTCGACCACGGGTACGCCACGGCCGTGACCGGCTTCCGTACGTACGAAATCGTCCACCAGGACGGGCGGTTGGTGCTGGCGGGCGAGGACGGCCGCCGGCTCGACCCGGTCGACGAGGTCATCGGCCTGACCGGCTTCCGCCCGGACCTCTCCTTCGTCGACGAGCTCCGTCTCGCCCTCGATGAGCGGCTGCAGGCACCGGTCGAACTGGCCCCGCTGATCGACCCGAACGTCCACTCCTGCGGCACGGTCTACCCGCATGGCGTGGGCGAGCTCTCCCACCCCGAGCAGGACGTCTACCTGGCCGGCATGAAGTCCTACGGCCGCGCCCCCACCTTCCTCGCGATGACCGGGTACGAGCAGGTCCGCTCCATCGCCGCCGCGCTCGCCGGCGACCAGGATGCCGCGGAGCGCGTCGAGTTGACCCTGCCGGAGACGGGCGTGTGCGGCGGCGCGGGACTCTTCGACGAGGCCGCCGCGCAGGAAAGCCAGGCCGACGCGGGCTGCTGCGGCACCCCCGCCCTCGTCCAGCTCGGCGCGCCTGCTTCCGGCGGTTGCTGAGCCACATGCCCCAGGCCCACACCGACGGGGCCGCGACCGGTACGCACCACCACCGGTCGCGGCCCGCGCCGTCCTGCCCGCGCTGTGCGCCACTCAGATCACCGGCTGGGGAATCGTCTATTACGCCTTCCCCGTGCTGCTCCCCCGCATCACCGCCGACACCGGCTGGTCCTCCGGCACGGCCACCGCCGCCTTCTCCCTGGCCCTGTTGATCTCGGCTGCTGTCGGCATCCCCGTCGGCCGCGTCCTCGACCGGCACGGACCGCGTGCCGTCATGACCGGCGGCTCCGTACTGGCGACAGTCGCGGTCCTGACCGTCGCGGCCGCACCCAGCCTCCCGCTGTTCTTCGCGGGCTGGATGCTCGCCGGTGCGGCCATGGCCGCCACCTTCTACCAGCCCGCCTTCGCCGCCGTGACCCGCTGGTGGGGTCCGGACCGCGTCCGTGCTCTCACCGTCATCACGCTCGCCGGCGGCCTCGCCTCCACCCTCTTCGCCCCACTGACCACCGCACTCGCCGCGCACCTCAGCTGGCGCAGCACGTACGCCATCCTCGCCGTCATCCTGGCCGCCGTCACGATCCCCGCCCACGCACTCGCCCTGCGCGCCCCGTGGCCACCGGCCCCCGCGGTTCCGGCCCAACAGACCGGGAGGAACGGGTCGGTTGCCCGCAGCCGCCCCTTCGTCCTGCTGGCCACCGCGTTCACCCTCTCCGGTTTCGCGGTGTACGCGGTCGTGATCGGCATCGTCCCGCTCATGACCGAACGAGGTGCGAGCACCACCGCGGCCGCCTGGGCCCTCGGCCTCGGCGGCGCGGGCCAGACCCTGGGCCGCGCCCTGTACGCCGCGCTCGCCGGGCGCACCGGCGTCACCACCCGCACCGTCACCCTGATCGCCGCGGGCGGCGCCACCACCGGGGCCCTCGGGCTCGTGCCCGGCCCCTTCCCGCTCCTGATCGTCCTGGCCGTCGCGGCCGGCATGGTCCGCGGCAACCTCACGCTCCTGCAGGCGACGGCGGTCGCCGACCGCTGGGGCACCGGCTCCTACGGCCGCCTCTCGGCGCTCCTTGCCGCACCGGCCACCGTCGCGGCAGCGCTCGCACCCTGGGCGGGCGCGAGTCTCGCCGCCGCCCTGGGCGGCCATGCCGCGCTCTTCGTGCTGCTTGCCGGAGCTTCGGCTGCCGCGGCGCTGCTTGCGGCCGCCGCCGTCACTTCGCGGCGGCGCCCCGTGCCCGCACCCGCCGCGTGATGACCCAGCCGATCCCGCCGAAGGCCACGGCGACCAACGCCAGTTCGGGCGCGATGCCGAGCTTCGTGGCCGGGGTCTGCGAGGAGCGCAGCGGCACTTCGGCGACCAGGGTGTCCGCGGTGAACCAGGTGGTGCGCTGCACGATCCTGCCGTCCGGCATGATCACGGCGCTGACGCCGCTGGTGACCGGAACGGTGACGGTGCGGCTGTGCTCGACAGCGCGGACCCGCGACATGGCGAGCTGCTGGTAGGTCATCTCGCTGCGGTCGAAGGTGGCGTTGTTGCTGGGCACGGAGATCAACTGGGCGCCATGGGTGACCGTGTCGCGCACGGCCCAGTCGAACGCCGCCTCGTAACAGGTCGCGAGCCCCACCTCGGCGCCGCCCATGGTGAACACTCCGGGCTTGCTGCCCCGGCTGAAGTCCTTGCGGACCATGGACCCCCACGCGGGGTTGATCATGTCGACCACCGAGCGCAGCGGCAGGAACTCGCCGAACGGCTGGATCTGCCGCTTGTCATACGTCTCGGTGGGCCCCTTCACGGGATCCCAGAGAATCTGTTCGTTGAGCAGCCGGCCGTCGTCGGCCTCCACCACACCGCCGACGGAGATCGGCGCGCCCACGGCCTTGGCGGCGGCGTCGATATCGGCGTACGCGTCGGAGTTGCGGAAGGGGTCGATATCGGAGGAGTTCTCCGGCCAGAGCACGAAGTCGGGCTTCTTGACCTTGCCTGCGCGGACCCGCTCGGCGAGCCGCAGCGTCTCCTTCACATGGTGGTTCAGGACCTCTTTGCGCTGGGCGTTGAAGTCGAGTCCGGCCTGCGGGACGTTGCCCTGGATGACGGCGACCGTGGCGGTGCCGTTCTCGGCCGCGTCGGAGACCAGGGGCAGTGAGGCGACGGCGCCGACGAGCGGCACGGCGACGGCGGCGAGCGCCACGGCCGCGGTGCCCCGGTGCAGGGTGCGGGTACGGCGGTAGGTGAGGAACACCCGTACCGCCTCGAAGAGACCGAACCCGCAGAGCACCACGGCGAAACCGAGCACCGGAGTGCCGCCCAGCGCGGCCAGCGGCAGGAACACCCCGTCGGCCTGCCCGAAGGCGACCTTCCCCCAGGGGAACCCGCCGAACGGCGCCCGTGCCCGGGCCGCCTCGCCCAGCGTCCACACGGCGGCCGCCCACAGCGGCCAGCCCGGCAGCTTGGACACGGCGGCGATGCCGACCGAGGTGACCGCGACGAACAGTGCCTCGATCGCGACCAGCGCGAGCCACGGACCAGGGCCGACCTCCACACCCGTCCACACGAGGAGCGGCAGCAGAAACCCGAGGCCGAAGAGGTATCCGCGGCCGAGCGCGCTCTTCAAGCCGCGGCCGCGCAGACACCACGCGAGCCCGGCGAACGCGGGCAGCGCCAGCCACCACAGGGTGCGCGGCGGGAAGCTCACGTAGAGGAGCACACCGCTGAGCGCGGCCGCCGCGGCGGGAACGAGCCCGCGCAGCAGCCGTCGGCCGCGCGGCTCGGGTGCGGGCGGGGTCTGCTCGCCGGACGGGGCGATGGTGGCTGTCACGCCGCGGAGTCTACGGCGCGCGGCTGTGACCAGGCCAAGGGCCTCCGGCGAACCGGCTGTCAGGCGCCCCGCGCCCTGGCGAGGAGCGGACGTCAGGCGCCCTGTGCCGGACCGGCGGTGGGCAGCCTCAGGCGTGCGCGGATGAAGTGCACCGCGGCTTCGGCGTCGTCGACGGTGACGGTGAACTTCCGTCCGTCGCCCAAGTTCAGGACCAGTCCCTCACCACGCCGTACGACCACGGCAGTGCCCTTCTCGGGACGCCAGCGACAGCCCCAGCCGCCCCACTGCTGCGGGGTGATCGTCGGGGCGAACTCGGCGGCGACGACATTGTCGAGAAGGATGCGGCGCCTGGGCAGACCCATGTGTCCGCAGCGCACTTCGAGGGCTTCGGTGTCCACCCGTACCGCCACATGAACGAAGGCCAGGGTGCCGAAGAGCATCAGCAGTCCCGCGGCGACGCAGCCGACCACCGCCATCACCAGGGGCGCGAGCCCCGAGGTCCAGGGCGAGTCGACGGCCAGCTCGATACCGAGCGCCATGCAGGCCGCGCCGAAGCTGGCGAGCAGCCACTGCACACGGTTCGTGGCACGCCCGGTCCAGATCTCCGGCTGGGGCTGTGCGCCCCGCTCTTCGTGGGGGTCCCTCATGGCGTGAAGGCTACTAGTGTTCCGCTGCGAAGGCACGGGATCGCGGAGCGTGACATTCAGTTGTGCGACCCATGTATCCCACGGGTCCTGCCCAGGTGTCCCACGGGCCCTGCGGACTCAGTGGGCGGCGCTGGCGACCCTGAGCTGGCGGCCTTCCGCGTAGGCGAGCGCGGCCGCGGGGAGGTCGCCCTCGCGACCGGTGAGCAGCACGGTCAGCGACCCCGAGGCGGGGGCCTCCGGTGCGGGCTCGAGGTGGATACGGCGCAGGGCCTGGGCGGCGACGGCGCCGGCACTGCCGTGCAGGACGAGGGGCGCTTCGCCGGGCTGCTGCACGGCGGCGCGGATACGCTCCGCGACCAGCTCGTAGTGGGTGCAGCCGAGGACGACGGCGCGCACGTTCTTCGGCGTGAGGGCGGCGGCCGCGGCGATCGCCCGGTCGATGGCCGCCTCGTCGGCGTGCTCGACGGCGTCGGCGAGACCGGGGCAGGGCACTTCGGTGACGTCGACTCCGGCCGCGAACTCGCCGATCAGACCCCGCTGGTACGGGCTGCCGGTGGTGGCGGGCGTGGCCCAGATCGCGACGGGTCCGCCGCCCGCGGCGGCGGGCTTGATGGCGGGGACGGTGCCGATCACGGGGATCTGCGGTTCCAGACGGGCGCGCAGGGCGGGCAGGGCATGCACGGAGGCCGTGTTGCAGCCGACGATCAGCGCGTCGGGCTGCCGTACCGCTGCGGCCTCGGCGCAGGCGAGCGCGCGGCCGGTGAGGTCTTCGTGGGTGCGCAGGCCCCAGGGCATTCCCTCGGGGTCGCAGGTCAGCACGAGATCGGCGTCCGGCCGCAGGCGCCGTACCGCGGCGGCGGCGGGGAGCAGGCCGATTCCGGAGTCCAGGAGCGCGATCTTCACCCGGCCACCATAGATGATTGCGCCCTTGCGGCCGTGGTGTGGGGCATCATCGCGAGGATGAGCGCACTCGCTTGGACCGCCGCCGCGTCGCTCGCCGCCTGGTTGTGGCTACTGCTCGCGCAGGGCTTCTTCTGGCGTACGGATATCTGGCTGCCCGTCCGCCGCACGCCGGCTTCCTGGCCCTCGGTGGCCTTGGTCGTACCGGCCAGGGACGAGGCCGCGGTACTCCCGCTGAGCCTTCCTTCACTGCTCAAGCAGGACTATCCCGGTGAGGCACGGATCTTCCTCGTGGACGATTCCAGCTCGGACGGCACCGGGGAGCTGGCCCGCACGCTCGCCGCTCAGCACGGCGGGCTGCCGCTGACCGTGACGACGCCGGGCGAACCGCCGGCCGGCTGGACGGGGAAGCTGTGGGCGGTGCGGCACGGGATCGCCGAGGCACGCACCACTCAGCAGCCCGACTACCTGCTCCTGACCGATGCCGACATCTCCCATGAGCCGGACAGCCTGCGGGAGTTGGTGGCGGCCGCGCACGGCTCCGGGTTCGATCTCGTCTCGCAGATGGCGCGGCTGCGGGCCACGAGCGTCTGGGAGCGGCTGATCGTTCCGGCGTTCGTCTACTTCTTCGCGCAGCTGTATCCGTTCCGCCGGATCGCCGTCGACGGGTCACGGACGGCGGCCGCGGCAGGCGGCTGCGTGCTGCTGCGCGACGAGGCAGCCGCCCGGGCAGGGGTGCCGGAGTCCATCCGGCACGCGGTGATCGACGATGTGGCGCTTGCAAGGGCGGTGAAATCCACGGGCGGCCGGATCTGGCTGGGGCTCGCCGACAAGGTGGACAGCATCCGGCCGTATCCGCGGCTCGGTGATCTGTGGCGGATGGTCTCGCGCAGCGCGTACGCACAGTTGCGCCACCAGCCGTTGCTGCTCCTCGGCACCGTGGTGGGGCTGCTGCTCGTGTACGTGGTGCCGCCGGCGGGTCTCGTGCTGGCGCTGGTGACCGGGGACGGGCCGGCCGCGTGGGCGGCCGGCCTGGCGTGGCTGGTGATGACGGCCACGTATGTCCCGATGCTCCGCTACTACCGCCAGCCGCTGTGGCTCGCGCCGCTGCTGCCGGCGACGGCGGTGCTGTATCTGCTGATGACTGTGGACTCGGCCGTGCAGCACTACCGGGGGCGCGGAGCCGCATGGAAGGGCCGCACCTATGCGCGGCCCGACCGCACGGAACCCGCCCCCGATCAGTGAAGCCGCGGCGTCACTTGCGGCCCGGGGTCCAGTCGAGGCCCCAGCCGTACGCGTAGTCGACGGTGCGCTGCGGGCTGACGCCGCGCTCGGGGACCAGGAAGCGGGACTCGCGACGGACCAGGAGGTCGCCGTGCTCGTTGGTGAGCAGGGCCAGGGCGCAGACCGTCGAAGGGACCGTGCACTCGTCGAGCGAGAAGTCGATCGACGCACCGTGCTGCGGGGTCAGCGTCACCGTCGCGTTGAGGTCGGCGAAGCTGCGGGCGCCCTCGTAGATCGTGACGAAGATCAGGATGCGCCGGAAGGCGCTCTTCTGGTCGAGGTTGATCGACATGTTCTCGCCCGAGGCGTTGGCCCCCGTGCGGTCGTCGCCGTCGAGATGGATGAACGGCGGGCGGTCGAGCGCTCCAAAGGCGTTGCCGAGCGCCTGGATCACGCCCTTGCGGCCGTCGGACAGCTCGTAGAGCGCGCACAGGTCGAGGTCGAGGTCCGAGTGCATGGCCACGGCGCGGCCGAGCTTGGCGCCCCAGCCCTTGAACTGCTTGCGCACCTCCCAGTTGAGGTTGACGCGCATCCCGCCCGAGGTGCCGCCCTGCTTGGTCAGCGAGACGGTGGGCGCGTTCTTGGTCAGCGTCACCTTGGTGAGCTGGACGGGAGCGGGCGCGGCCGGCGGGGCGGCCGGGGGCGGCGGAGCCGCTGCGGGGA